>CAZQVC010000020.1:19865-34562 GCA_964596625.1 uncultured bacterium
GCATCCAGGCTGGCCTCGGCTGCCTCCACGTCCTGTAGGACGGCGATCAGTTGCTCGCCCTCCTCGGCCGTTATGCGGCCCTCGTCGACCATCTGCCGCACTCTGTCGATATCACTCACTGTTCACGTCCTCGCACTCTCGAAGTGTGTGACGGGGCTGTGAGCCGCCTCGTGGCGCCAGCCCCGCCGGGTTCTGATTCGACGCGTTCTGAAATCAACGCGCGTACGTGCGCAGCCGGTTCACCCGGAACTGTCCGCTCGGCAGCGGCTGCGAGTTGAGCGGGCTCGCCTCGCTGTCGATGCGCTCCGCGACGTTGCGCAGCAGACGAGCGATCCGCTTGGCGCTGCTGGGCGCTCCCCCCTGGCGGGCGGCCACGATCCCGGCGGTCTCTCGGCGCAGGTCTTGGATCCTGTGCTTGCTCAGCCTCTCGTAATCGAAACCGATCATGTCCTGCCCTCCTTGCCAAGACGATAATCGGCGATTCAATATTTGTCAAGTCTGAGTTTACAATTCCTAAAGACCGCTTTCCCTTTGTTGAGGGTTCTCGACTGTATACGCTCCGTTGTGGAAAGCCGCGACGTGCATGCCCTTATCAAGCAACGGGGCGAGCGCAGCCCTTACGCCCATGCGCCACAGCTCGGCGCGTTGGGGATCGTGCGCCAGCAGGGCCGTCGCGTCCTCGGGAACCGTGACCCTCGCCGCGGGTCGGCTGCCGCCCTGTGCTTTTGCCCGAGAGATCTCTTCGAGAAGATCGTGAACCTTGCTCGCTACCGCTGCCGTGAGCTGATCGCTACCCGCGGTGACGGCGTCCTCGACCATGTCACGCGTCAAGAGCCAGATCTCGGCGGGAGCGGGCCCGGTCGTCTCCAAGGACGAAGAGGTCACCGCAGGCCTGCCTGCCGCCAAGCTCGTCACCCGGGGAGAGTCGAGCAGCCACAGGGCCAGCAAGCGATCGCTCGGTTGACCTCCACCGAGTGACCCCGGCATGGGCCCGTAGAAGTCGACCAGGTAGTCGTGGCACTCGACGCCGAGGTGGCGTAGGTTCAAGTTCGCGTTCTTCGCCTGCAGCGGGTCGAAGGTCCAGCTCATCCACCGAAGGTCGCGCTCCAGACACCAGCGGCGCTGGAACCACTTGAGCTGCTTCCCCAGCCCGTGGCGCCGATACTCTGGCAGCACGGCCACCATGTGCGAGTGGACGCCGAGGCCTTCCATGCCCGTGCCGTGCGGAGTTGCCAAGATGCCGAAGGCGAAGCCTATCAGCGCGCCGCCCTCGAAGGCGCCGATCACGTGGCCTCCGGCATGCACCGCGGCACGCAGCAAACTGGCGGGCACGACCTCATGATCCTCGATGCCCCAGACCTCGCTCTGGATGCGCTCGGTGAGTACAAGCTCGGACATCTCGGCTAGGGGTCGCAATGTATGTCGCTCGGTCGGGCTCACGGTCGGCCGAGACGATCCGCGGGCTCATCCCGTACGGTCGGTACGGCGGGAGCTGGTTCGCCCTCGCTCATAGGCGTTCGGCGACGGTTGTCGGTATCAGTCTTCGCGGTTGCCGCGCGGCGAGATGCCACTGAGGCTGAAGTGCGGCTCATCGACTCGCCAGCCGGTCGCAGCCTCGACAGCGTCCTTCAGGAAGCGCCCCAACGGCTTGCCATCGACCATGGGTGCTGGAACGTCGAGGATCTCGCCGGTCTCCTTGCACACCACATGATAGTGATCGCTCACGTTGCTGTCGTAGAGGGCCTCGCCGTTCGCCCCTCTGAACTCGCAGACCAGACCTGCCTCACTGAGGGCCGACAGGTTCAGGTAAACGGTTGAGAGGCTCAGGTCCTCTCCGCGTTGCTTGAGGCTGAGGTAGAGGCTCTCGGCGCTCACATGGCGGTCCTCTTCCCTGAGGAAGCCGAGGATAGCTTCACGGGGCCTGCTGAACCTCAACCCGTGTTCACGCAGCACGGCACGCACGTCACCCGACCCAGAGTCGGAAACGCGGCCTCGGTCGTCGGCCCCAGCGCGGGCCGCCGAGTTGCGCTTACCCACCTTCTCGCTCGTGAGTTTGTCGTTACCGGTCGCCATGCATCGAACCTGCTCCCACACGTGAAACGTACGGCAGATTCTAGCATGTCGGAATCTTTCCGACTTGTGACGAGGTTCAACGGAGCAGGTCGGCTACCGCCTCGCGCTCTTCAAGCAGCTCAGCTTCCGAGCTCTTCATCCTGGCGGCCACGTCGTCGGAAACCTCGAGTCCCTCGACGACCTTCACCTCACCGCCCGAGATGGTCACCGGGAACGAGTAGACGATGTCGCCCTCCACCCCGTACTGGCCCGTGTTGGGAATCGCCATGCTCACCCAGTCACCTTGGTCCGTGCCGAGCGCCCAACTACGCATGTGATCGATGGCCGCGTTGGCCGCCGATGCCGCGCTGGAGGCCCCGCGCGCCTCGATGATGGCGGCGCCGCGCTTCTGGACCACGGGTACGAACGTTTCGGTTACCCAGGATGGGTCGACCAGGTCCGTTGCCCGTTCGCCCGCCACCGTGGCGTGAGACAGGTCCGGCACCTGCGTGCTGGAGTGGTTCCCCCAGATGATCATGCGCTTCACCTCGGAAACGGGCTTCGAGGTCTTGGCGGCCAGTTGGCTCAGCGCTCGGTTGTGATCGAGGCGGGTCATCGCGCTGAACTGCTCCGGGCGAAGGCGTGGCGCGTTCCTCATCGCGATCAGACAGTTGGTGTTGGCCGGGTTACCCACTACGAGCACCTTGACGTCGGGGCTGGCGTTGTCGTTCAGCGCCCTGCCCTGGGAGGTGAAGATGGCGCCGTTCGCCTGTAGGAGGTCTTTCCGCTCCATGCCGGGTCCACGCGGACGAGAGCCGACCAACAGGGCGTACTCGGCCCCCTTGAAGGCGACCGCGGCGTCATCGCTCGCTTCTACGCCCGCTAGCAAGGGGAAAGCGCAGTCGTTGAGCTCCATGATCACGCCTTCGAGAGCTTTCAGGGCGGGCGTGATCTCCAAGAGGCTGAGGATCACAGGCTGGTCCTTGCCAAGCATCTCTCCCGATGCGATTCGAAACAGCAGTGCGTAACCGATCTGACCGGCGGCGCCGGTGACAGCTACGCGAACGGGGTCTTTCATCCGAGCCCTCCTGACATTGCTTCCGGTGTTCAACGCTTGACGACCTGCGCCGGTGAAACACGGCGCTACGGCGCTCGCTCGACCCACGATGCTATCACCGGTTCTCTTCTCCCGCGCCTAACGGGGGCGGCCATGGGAACCCGCTTCCACCAAGGGATCAGTGTTTCACGTGAAACATCAGTGCCCGATGCCGGTGCAGGGCTTACCGGGGTCGTCGGTAGCGCCGTGCCCGTCGCCTCAGGCTTGGTAGCCGAGCAGTTCCAGAAGCCGGGTCAGCTCCTCTTCGTCGTGGAAGTGGAGCTCGATCTTGCCGCGCTTGTCGCCCGTGATCCTGACCCTGGTGCCGGCGTGACGGCTGAGGTCGTCCGCCAACCGGCCGTAACGTCCGGGACCCTTGCCGCGGCTTGCCGTGGCGGGGGTCGTCGGCGCCGGCCTGCGAAGCTGCTCCGCCTCCCGCACCGACAGGCCTCGGTTGACGATCTGCTGGTACGCCCAGGAACGATCCGCCTCTGCCTGGGCGAGAATCGCGCGAGCGTGTCCGGCGGTTATGGTGCGCTCCTCCAGCGCCTCTTGCACCTCGCCGGGTAGGGTAAGCAGCCTCAGCGTGTTCGCCACGGCGCTACGGCTCTTCCCCACAGCGTTCGCCACCTGTTCCTGGTTCAGACCGAAATCGAGGAGCTGCTTGAAGGCCCTGGCCTCCTCGATGTCGTTGAGATCTTCGCGCTGAAGGTTCTCGATGATCGCGATCTCGAGCGTCTCCCTGTCGGAGAGCTCGCGCACTACCGCGGGGATGGTCGTCAGTCCGGCAGCCTGGGCAGCCCGGAAACGCCGCTCGCCGGCGACCACCTCGTAGCCGCCGGCAACTGGCCTTACAACCACCGGCTGCAGCACACCCCGCTCGGCGATGGACGCGGTGAGCTCAGCTATCGCCGCCTCGTCGAAGCGCTGCCTCGGTTGCAGCGCCGAAGCGCTCAGCTGGGCGATCGGAACCTGCTGCACACCCTTCTCGACGGGCGGTAGCAACGCGTCCAGGCCCCGCCCCAGGCCCCTAGGCTTCGCTGACACGATCGATCACCTCTTCCGCAAGGCTCTGGTAAGCCAGCGCCCCTTGTGACGTGGGGGCGTACTCCAAGATCGATTGGCCGTAGGACGGCGCTTCGGCCAACCTCACGGTCCGTGGGATCACGCTCCGGAACACGAGCTTACCGAAGTGCTTGCGCACGTTCTCCTCTACCTCGTGCGAGAGCCGAGTTCGGCTATCGAACATCGTCAGGAGGATGCCGAGGATCCTGATCTCCCGGTTTATCGAGCCCCTGACACGCTCTACGGTCTCCATCATGCTGGCTATGCCCTCGAGCGCGTAGTACTCGGTCTGCAGCGGCACGATCAGGTGGTCGGCCGCCCCCAGGGCGTTGAGCGTGAGCGCGCCCATCGAAGGCGGCGCGTCGACGATGATGAAGTCGTAGTTCGGCCTGACGCCGATGAGCGCACGGCTCAACAGCAGCAGGTTGTCGCGACTCGAGTCGAGCTCGACGGCAGCGCCGGCCAGGTCATCGGAGGCCGCCAGGAGATGCAGGTTCTCGATCTCGGTTCTCATCACCGATTGTCGAGCCGAAGCGTTGCCGGAGATCACGTCGTAGACGGTGTTCTCCGGCCGAACGACGCCTACGCCGCTACTGGCGTTGGCTTGCGGATCGAGGTCGACTAGAAGGATCCGTCGGCGTTCGGACAACGCCGCTGAGAGGTTCACTGCCGTGGTTGTCTTCCCGACGCCGCCCTTCTGGTTTATGACCCCGATGATCGGCAAGCGGGACCTCCGGTCAGGCGAAGTGCGACAAGGCTACCACGGTGGTCCAGGCGCCTTTCGACCGGCACGGTGAATGCCGCGTCGCCGTTCAGCAGCGTGCGCAGCCCGCTCAGTTCGCCCATCCAATCGGGTCCGCGTCGGCTGACGAGGAAGCACGGGTCCGCGTGCAGATGGCGTGTAAGCCTGACGACGTCGGCCAACCCGGCAACGGCCTGCGCCGTGACGACGTCCGCGCAGACATCCCGCACGTTTCGGACGTCGCGCTTGATCACCGACACGTTGTCGAGTCCCAGCCTCGACGCGGCCAGCTCCAGGAACGCCCCGCGCCTGCGTCGCCGCTCAACCAGCAGCACCTCGGCCTCGGGCAGGCTCGCGGCCACGATCACGCCCGGCAGCCCCGCACCAGAGCCGACGTCGACGATGCTCGGCGTGGGCCCGGCCAACTCCTCGATCACCTCGGCGTAGGCGACGGATTCGTCGATCAGGCGTTGGATGTCGCGAAGGCCCTCGGTAGATAGCAGATCGAGCGTGCCGTGGTACCGCTCCAAGAGTTCTGCGAACGCCTTGTGTATCCCTTGGGCCTGCCTCACGCGACGGTTATCGGTCCGATGTTCATATCCTTAAGTTCTCACCTTGACGAGATTGTTTCACGTGAAACATTGGAGCGGCTCTCAACTTGTTTCACGTGAAACAAATCCCCCACCAATCGTCCTCAGGGGCGCATGACCCGACCCGCCGACACGCTCGGTGTGCGTCCAGCGCCAGTCGTGCCGCCGACCTTTGCAGAATGCGAGGCGCGCTCCCGACCTGCCAGGTGTACGAGCAGTGCAGTCACGTCGCTGTCTCTGACGCCTCGCAACCTGGACGCGGCGCCCAGGTTGGCAGGGCGAGCACGCTCGAGCGCCTCGGCGCCTTCGTTGGACAGGCTCGGAACCGCCCTGAAGTCGATCCCGAGCAGTGACTTCGACTCGTGCTCGGAGCGCGCATCGAGCTGCTTGCGGGCGCGCTCGATGTACGACGCGTAGCGCATCAGCGTCTCGACCTTGAAACGCTCCCGAGAGGTAAGCGACGGGTCGCCCTGACCGATCTTCTCGACGATGTCGGCGTAGCCGACATCGGGTCGACAGATCACCTTGCTGACGGGCTCGCCATCGACCCGAGAGGCTCTCAGGCGCGCGACTTCGGCGGCCACGCGCTCTTCTGACGTCCTGATCTCGGCCAACCTCTCGGCCGACACCAGACCCCAGGCGTGCCCGAGCTCTGCAAGTCGTTCATCGGCGTTGTCCTGGCGGTGGAGCAGGCGGAACTCGTTGCGCGAGGTGAGCATCCGGTAAGGCTCTTCCAACCCACCCCGCACGAGGTCGTCGAGCATCACGCCGATATACCCCTGATCACGGCGCACGGCGACGAGCTCCTGGCCGGCAGCGTAGCGAGCGGCGTTCACGCCGGCAACGAGGCCTTGCGCCGCGGCCTCCTCATACCCGGACGTTCCGTTGATCTGACCGGCCGAGAAGAGCCCTGCGACCTGGCGTGACATCAAGCCTACGTCGAGTTGCGACGGTTCGATCGCGTCGTACTCGACGGCGTACGCGTAGCGCTGGATGACGGCCGCCTCGAACCCCGGCAACGTTCGGATCATGTCGTCCTGGAGGAACGGGGGCATCGAGCTCGAGAAACCCTGCAGGTATAGCTCACTGGTGTCCACACCGTCGGGTTCCACGAACAGGAGGTGGTGATCCTTGTCGGCGAAGCGCACCACCTTGTCCTCGATGGAGGGGCAGTACCTAGGTCCACGACCGTCGATCTCGCCGCCGTACATCGCCGACTCAGCGAGGTTGGCGTTGATGAGCTCGTGCGTGGCCGGCGTGGTCCGCGTCAACCAGGTCGAGGTGCTCGTCATACGAGGACCAGGCTTCCCGGTGAACGAGCCAGGAGGGTCGTCGGACGGGACCTCCTCGAGCGCTCCGAGGTCGACCGAATCGGCGCGTATGCGTGGCGGTGTGCCCGTCTTCAATCGCAACAGCCGGTGGCCGGAGGCGACAAGACTGCGCGAGAGGTGCCTGGCGGGAGGCTCGCCCTGGCGCCCGGCCGGCCGCTGCTGCTTGCCGTACCAGACCACCCCGGCGAGGAAGGTGCCGGTACAGAGGACGACCGCCGCAGCGCGTATTTCGCGGCCGTCCGTGACCTTCACACCGGCCACCCTGCCACCGCTGATGATCAGCTCGGCCGCTTCAGCCCGGACGATCTCTACGCCGGGTTGGTCTTCTACCAACTGCCGGGCGGCGGCCGCGTAGCCGTCGCGCTCGTTCTGGACCCGCAACGACTGAACCGCCGCTCCCTTGCTCGCGTTCAGGGTCCTGGTGTGGATCGCGGTCTCGTCGGCCAACTGCCCCATGACCCCGCCCAGGGCGTTGAGTTCGAAGACCATCTGCGACTTTCCGGGTCCGCCGATCGCCGGGTTGCAAGGCATCAGCCCGATCTTGTCGGGGTTCGGCAGCATCAGCGCAACGCGACAGCCCAGCTTCGCGGCCGCCACTGAGGCCTCTATGCCGGCGTGTCCGCCGCCCACGACGACGACGTCGAACGTCCTATGCACGACAACCCCTACATGACTGAGGCCCAGCAACATTCACGTAGCTCCGCCACGCGAGGGTCTGTGCACGTGTCGTATACGAACCCCGGATCACGAATGGCAAGTATATGAACACTCGGCGCCGACGGCGGTCCCCCAACTCACGATGGCAACGAAGACAGTCGCGCCGAGCCGACTGGCGTTCGGGGCAGAGCGGACCCGGGACAGTCCGCCAGCAGCTCGAGCCCGGCAGCCCCCGGCACCGAGACCGCGGGCCATCTGATACACTGTCGTTCCGGCCGATTCGGCGCTCGCAGCCAGTTTTTGCGTGGGTGACGCAGTTCGCTGGCATTGATCGGCGCTGTCTTCAGAGTTGTCGAGCACAGGGGAAAGGTCTTCGTAGGACTCGCATAACCGAAGCCGCGACGCGTTCGAGAAGCCTGCGGCGGGCACGTTGGAGAGACCGGCAGAGGTCTTTCGCTACAGATCGTTACAGGGCGTAAGCTCTGGCACCGCCGGCACGCCGCGAGGTGTGCCGAGCGTGAACGTAAGACTCGCGTGCCGCCCGGGAGGGTCGCGCGCCCAGTGAAGGGATGAAGGTGTCAGCCGGCGAGCACGGAATCTGGAACGACATCCTGCAATCGGTGAGGGCCCAGATCCCCGAGGTCGAGTACCGCACCTGGTTCGAGCAGGTAAGTCCGGTCGGGTTCGCCGACGGGTCGTTCGTCATCGCCGTTCCGCACACCTTCGCGCGCGACTGGCTGCGTAGCAACTACACCGACGTGCTCGAGGCTGCTCTCAAGGAGATCGGCGCCCGGACGGTGAAGGTGGCCTTCCAGGTGGTCGGCACGCAGAGCACCGAGCAGCACGACCTGTTCGGCTCGTCGGGGGCGAGTGAACCCGACTCCCGGCCGCCGCGCGGGGGGCCAGGAGGCAACGGCAAGTACCCGCACGACCAGTCCGCAGGCCGCGGCCTCGACCAACCCCCGGGCGACCTCCCGACCGATCCGCCGCGCCACGAGCGTCGGCTGCCGCAGCTCAACCCGAAGTACGTCTTCGCCAACTTCGTCGTGGGGCCCAACAACCACCTGGCCAACGCGGCGGCTCAGGCTGTTGCGGAGTCGGTGGGGCAGACCTACAACCCGCTGTTCCTCTACGGGGAGTCCGGTCTGGGCAAGACGCACCTCATGCACGCGGTCGGGCACGCGGTCATCGAACGGCACCCTCACCTGAGCGTGGAGTACGTCACCACCGAGACGTTCACGAACAACCTGGTGGACGCGATCCAGGGCAAGAAGATGGCCCAGTTCCGCGAGCGCTACCGCAGCATCGACCTCCTGCTCATCGACGACATCCAGTTCATCGGCGGCAAGGAGCGCACGCAGGAGGAGTTCTTCCACACCTTCAACGCGCTCTACGAGTCTGGCAAGCAGTTGATCGTGTCGTCCGACAGCCCGCCGAAGGACATCCCCAAGCTCGAGAAGCGACTGCGCAGTCGTTTCGAGTGGGGCTTGATCACCGACGTCCAGGCTCCGGACCTCGAGACGCGCATGGCGATCCTGCAGATGAACGCCGAGTACCGCGGCGTCAAGGTGCCGGCGGAGGTCATCGACTACATCTCGCGCCACGTGACGTCCAACATCAGGGAGCTCGAAGGCGCGCTGGTGAGGGCGATCGTCTACTCGTCGATGAACCAGGTGCCGTTGAACCGTCAGACGGTCGCCAAGGCGTTGTCCGACGTGTTCGCGTCCAGCGACATCAACCTCAGCATGGCCGACATCCTGGCCGCCACGGCCAAGGCCTTCAACATCGACGCCGAGGACGTGCGAGGCAAGGGCCGCCGCCAGGAGCTGGTGGTGCCGCGCCAGGTGGCGATGTACCTGATAAGGGAGCTCACCGCACACTCCTACCCCGAGATCGGCAAGTACTTCTCGGGCCGCGACCACTCGACCGTGATGTACGCGGTCCAGAAGGTCAGCAACGCCCTCGAGCAGGACAGCGAGCTCGGCCGCGCGGTGCGCAACCTGAAGGACACGCTCATCTGAGCGAGCCAGCAACCGCTCCTCGCCGCGACGTCACGCTCCTTTATGAGAATCCTTCCATGAACCGTGCACAGGCGCACCATGGCCGTGAAGGCCGGCCCAGCCGGCACTCGCGACTACTTGTGAGTTATTTACGTTCTGTGGATAACCCTGTTCAGAAGTTGGGGAGAAGCTGGGGTAAAGCTGCGGAGGAAGCCCGTTGCCACCGGGGTTGTTGATAGGCGTGGAGGGTATCGGCAGTTGTCAACAGGGGAGCACCGTTTATCCACATTTCGGTGCACAGGCGGTTTCGCTTGCAGGCCGGGTCAAGCGCCAGTTGTCCACAGTTTCCACAGGCACTACTACTAGTGTTCTTAGACTTTGAATGATTGATGAGAAAGCCTAGGCTAGTGCCTAGCTGAGCTCGGGCGAAGCCGGAGGGCTTCCAAGATAGGACCATGAGGTCCCGGTACCAGCCGAGTAGCGGGTCTGCCGCCCCGCGCGGTATTTGGCTGTCGGTTATGCTCTGCAACAGTGAGATCAGCCCTAGTCGAACAGTCCACCCGCGCCCGTCGTAGCTGCTCTCATGGCGCTGCGAGGCCGCGTCATGAGTCCTCCCTCGGTAGGAGCACGACATGATCGTGAGAGTAGCCAAGAAGACCCTGGCCGACACGCTGGCGCACGTCGAGCGGATCATCCCCGCGCGTTCGAGCAACCCCGGTCTCAGCCTGCTGCGCCTGGATCTCAAGCCGGGCGCCATCGAGCTCTCCGGCAGCAACATGGATATCGACATCCGCGCGCGCATGCCGGCCGACGTCGAGGGCGGCACCAGTCACGCGGTCATGGCTCACGTGTTCGGCATGGTCGTGCGCTCGCTGCCGGCCGACGACGTCGAGTTGGAGTTCCAGGAGAACGAGCTGCAGATCACGTCGGGAACCTATACGACGAAGCTGCAACTGGTGCCGGCGGTCTCGGCCCCCGTGCTGTCGTTCGCCGACAAGCACGAAGGCAGCATCTCGGCTGACGTGTTCACCCAGGCGCTGAGCGGCGCACGCTACGCCGCGGCCGTCGCGGACTTCCAGGCGGTGTTCCGCGGCGTCAAGCTCGAGTTCGGTGAGCACAGCTTGCGGGCGGTCGCCACCGACGGGTTCCGCCTCGCCTACTACCACGTCGCGGAAGGCGCCGGGCTCACCGCCGACGTGATCGTGCCCGCGCGCAGCGTCGACGAGCTCGTGCGCATCCTCGGCGACGGCGAGGTCCAGCTCAGCCTCACCGAGGGGCAGTTGAGCGTTCAGCACGACAACTACGCGTTGAACCTCAAGCTGATGGACGGCGTGTTCCCCGACTACGAGCGGGTGATCCCGAGCAACTTCCCGGTCGGCATCGCGCTGAGCGCATCCCGCTTGGCGGAGGCCGTCGGCAGGGTGTCCTTGATGGCAGACAAGACCGCGAACAACCGCATCGACCTCTTCATCAAGGACGGCACGGCGACCATCACAGCGGAAGGCAGCTTCGGACGCAGCCAGGAGGAGTTGCAAGTAGAGCAGGAAGGCACCGATTCGGAGATCGCGTTGGCGTACAACGCGCGCTTCCTGGTGGACGCTCTCGGCCCGGTGACGGGCGACGTGCGCCTGCAGTTCTCCGGCGCCGGCGCCGCGCCGAGCGTCATAAGGGACATGGCGGACGACAACTACCTCGCGATGGTGGTTCCGCTGCGGACCGGTTGAACGAAGCAAGTAGCTCAAGGCTTCGATTGTCGTGGCGAGCGGTCTGATGGCGATCGGTGAGAGCGCCGGTCCCGCCGCGGTTCACGACGGGCGAGCCAGGTCACGGAGGTTTGCATGACGATCATCGAGGACGTGCGTGGGATCGAGCTGCTCGACTCCCGCGGGAACCCGACGGTAGGGGCCGTCGTCGCGCTCAGCAGTGGTATAGAGGGCACGGCGATCGTGCCGTCCGGCGCCTCCACCGGCGCGCACGAGGCCGTCGAGCTGCGCGATGGCGGCGGCAGGTTCCTCGGCAAGGGCGTGAAGCGGGCTGTGACCAACGTCGTCGAGCGGATCGGGCCGGAGCTCCTCGGCATGGACGCCACCGACCAGGCGGCGATCGACAGGCTCATGCTTGAGCTCGACGGCAGCGCGAACAAGGCGGAACTCGGGGCCAACGCGGTCCTCGCGGTCTCGCTGGCGGTCGCCAGGGCCGCAGCCGAGACCTTGGGCACGCCCCTCTACCGCTACCTGGGAGGCAGCAACGCACGCGTGCTGCCGGTCCCGCTGATGAACGTGATCAACGGCGGGGCCCACGCCGACAACGCGGTCGACATGCAGGAGTTCATGCTCGCGCCCTACGGGTTCGCCGACTTCCGCTCCGCCCTGCGCGCCGGCGTCGAGACGTTCCACCACCTCAAGAAGGTCCTGAGCGCCCGCGGCTACAACACCAACGTCGGCGACGAGGGCGGCTTCGCCCCCGACCTGAAGAGCAACGACGAGGCCATCGAGGTCCTGCTGGAGGCGATAGAGAAGGCCGGCTACATCCCGGGCGACGAGATCGGCATCGCGCTCGACCCGGCGTCGACCGAGTACTTCGAGAACGGCGTGTACACGTTCGCCGCCGAGGGTCGCCGCTTCGACACGGCTGAGATGATCGGCTTCTGGGAGGACTGGGTGTCGAAGTACCCGATCGTCTCCATCGAAGACGGCCTCGCGGAAGACGACTGGAGCGGCTGGGCGAAGCTCACCACAGCGCTCGGCAAGCGCGTCCAGCTCGTCGGCGACGACCTCTTCGTGACGAACGTCAAGCGCCTGCAGCGCGGCATCGACGAGGGCGTCGGCAACGCGATCCTGGTCAAGGTCAACCAGATCGGCAGCCTGACGGAGGCGATGGACACCATCGAGTTGGCCAAGAGCTACGGCTACCGCAACGTGATCTCTCACCGCAGCGGCGAGACCGAGGACACCTTCATCGCCGACCTCGCCGTTGGCGTCAACGCCGGCCAGATCAAGACCGGCTCGGCGAGCCGCAGCGACCGCACCGCGAAGTACAACCGTCTGCTCCGCATAGAGTCGGACCTCGGCGACGACGCCCGCTTCCTCGGCAAGGACGCCTTCCGCTTGTGAGGCGGCAGACGAGGACGATGAGGTACCTGCCGTGATCCCGACCAGGCGCACGAAGATCGTCGCGACGCTGGGTCCGGCCAGCAGTTCGGCCGAGGTGCTCGAGCAGCTCTTGAAGGCCGGCGTGAACGTGGTCCGGCTCAACTTCTCGCACGGCACGCAGGAGATGCACCGCGAGACCGTCGCCAACATCCGTGAGGCGGCCGCCAAGGTCGGAGCGTCGGTCGGCATCCTGCAGGACCTTCAGGGCCCCAAGATCCGCGTCGGCACGTTCGCCGACGGCCGGGTCGAGCTGGCGGAGGGGGCGCCGTTCGCGCTCACCTGCGACGACCCCAGTCCGGGCGACGAGACGCGGGTCGGGGTCACCTATCAGGGCCTGTGCAACGACGTGAAGATGGGCGACATCCTGCTGCTCGACGACGGCCGTCTGACGCTCGAGGTCAAGGGCGTGAAGAACGGCACCATCGACACGATCGTCGTCTCCGGCGGTGTGCTGAGCAACAACAAGGGGATCAACATCCCGGGCGCCCACCTGAGCCTGCCGGCGCTGACCGACAAGGACGTCGAGGACCTGAAGTTCGGCGCCGAGCTCGACGTCGACTGGGTGGCGATGAGCTTCGTCCGCAGCCGCGACGACCTACTGCTGGCGCGACACTACCTGGCGCGGGCGGGATCGAAGGCCAAGCTCATGGCGAAGATCGAGAAGCCGAGCGCGGTCGATCGCTTCGCCGAGATCCTGCGCGAGGTCGACGGCGTGATGGTGGCGCGCGGCGACCTGGGCGTCGAGATGGCCCCGGAGCGCGTGCCGCTGATCCAGAAGACGCTGATCAGGGCCTGCATGGAGGCCGGCAAGCCGGTGATCACCGCCACGCAGATGCTCGAGTCGATGATCAAGAACACCACGCCGACCCGCGCCGAGGCCTCCGACGTGGCCAACGCCATCTTCGACGGCACCGACGCCGTGATGCTGTCGGCCGAGACGGCCGTCGGCGATCACCCGGTAGAGGCCGTGAGGATGATGGACCGCATCGCGCGCTCGGTCGAGGGCGACGAGCACTACAAGAAGGCGATGCACGAGCACGTGCCGACGTCCGACGCGACGACCGCCGACGCCGTCGCGATGGGCGCCGTCGACATGGCCTACAACCTCTCGGCGCAGCTGATCGTGACCTTCACGTCGAGCGGTTCGACGGCGCTGCGCGTCGCGCGCAACCGTCCGCCGACCCCGATCCTGGCCAGCTCTCCCAACCCGCGCGCCCTGCGGCAGCTGACCGTCGCCTGGGGCGTGGTCGGCTACCTAAGCGAGGACATCCACGACACCGACGAGATGGTCGAGTTCGCCATCAACGCGATCAACGAGACCGGCCTCGTCGAGCCGGGCGGCCGCTTCGTGATCACCGCCGGCGTGCCCTTCGGCATGCGCGGAACGACCAACCTGATCAGGGTGGAGCGCTACCGCAAGGAGTGACCGTGACAGCAGAAGGCCGCCGGTTCGAACCGGCGGCCTTCGCATAGCTGACGTGATCGCGGTCCGGCGGCCCCGAGGAGGACCTGCGCGGCCGCGGCGGCTCCTTACTCCTCGGCCACCACGTTCACCTTGAGCTCGATGGTGACGTCGGGGTGGGGGCGGTAAGGCACGACGTGCTCGCCCGTGGTCTTGATCGGCTCTTGCAGCACGATCTTGCGACGGTCGATCTCGACGTCGTGGGCGGCCTTGAGGGCGTCGGCGATGTCCTGGTTGCCGACAGAGCCGTAGATACGGCCCTCACCGGCGCGCACCGAGATCTCGACGATGGCCTCGCCCAGCATCTCCGCGAGACGTTCGGCATCGGCCTTGCGCTCCGCCAACTGGCGCGCGCGTTGGGCCAGCCGAGCCTGCAGTTCGGCCGTGTTGGCCTTCGTCGCAGGCAGGGCGAGGCCCTGCGGGATCAGCCAGTTGCGGGCGTAGCCGTCCTTGACGCCGACGACGGCGCCAGCGTCTCCGAGCTTGTCGACCGGCTCCAGCAGGATGACGTTCACTTCCGGACCAGCTTCTCCGTGATCGGGATGATGGC
>CAZQVC010000021.1:0-27984 GCA_964596625.1 uncultured bacterium
CCGGGGCGGCAGAGCCGAGCCACCTCATGACGCGGCTGGCCGCGCTACGAACCTACAGCTCGCTGCCGGGGCGGCAGAGCCAAGACCCGTCATGACGCGGCTGGCCGCCCTGCGAACTAGAGCTCGCTGCCGCCTGGGAGGGTCAGCCTGAAGATGCCGGTCGCGTCCTGGTAGTCGACCTGGACCGTGTAGATGCCGCCGCCCGAGGCGAACACCTCGCTCAAGGCGATCCGCTCGCCTTGGCGGTAGCTGCGCTCGAAGAGCTTCACCGGCGCACGCCCGGCCTGGCCGGTCTGGAAGCTTGCGGGACGCTCGTAGCGGACGGTGAGCGTCACGCTGCCTCGCCTCACCTGGCCGCTGAAGCTCACCGGCATGTCGTCGCGCATCACCGTGCGGCGCGACGTCTCGGCGGTGTGGTCCTTCTTGTAGAGGAGGATCGGGGTCTGAGTCGGTATGCCGAGGTACCAACCCCTAGTCTCTCCGACGATGAAGAAGACGGCGGCGAGGACCAGCAGGAAGCCGAGGAGATCGCGCATGCAACGAAGATGATAACGCCAATCCGCGCGGCTGGCGGTGAAGGTTTCACTGTTTGCGACAGCGGCCGCAGCCAGCGCAAGCGCAGAAGAAGCGGGCCGCGACCTTGGTGTCAGGTCGCGGCCCGCAAGGAGCGGCCGGAGACTGAGCCTGCGCCGCGTTAGCGCGCTTCGGCCTGGCCCACGCTCTTGTGCAGGTTGCGCAGCACCGTGTGGAGGATGCCGCCGTTGCGGAAGTAGTCGAGCTCGACCGGCGTGTCGAGGCGGCTGACGACCTCGAAGTTCTTCGCGGTGCCGTCGGCGCGCGTCGCGGTCACCTGCACCCGCTGGCGCGGTGTGACCGGCTCGCCGATGGCGATGTCGAAGGTCTCGGTGCCGTCGAGGCCGAGGACCTCGGGATCCTGGCCCTCGAGGAACTGGAGCGGCAGCACGCCCATGCCGACGAGGTTGGAGCGGTGGATGCGCTCGTAGCTCTTGGCGATGACGGCCTTGACGCCGAGCAGCAGCGTGCCCTTGGCCGCCCAGTCGCGGCTGGAGCCCATGCCGTAGTCCTCGCCGGCGATGACGATGGTGGGGATGCCCTGCTCGATGTAGTTGCGGCTGGCGGCGTAGATGCTCGAGCCCTCGCCAGTGGTGAAGTCGGTGGTCCAGCCGCCCTCGGTGCCTGGCGCCAGCTGGTTCTTCAGGCGGATGTTGGCGAAGGTGCCGCGCGTCATGACGCGGTCGTTGCCGCGGCGCGAGCCGTACGAGTTGAAGCCCGTCTTCTCGACCCCGTTGGCCATCAGGTACTCGCCAGCGGGGCTGTTGACGGCGATGGAGCCGGCCGGCGAGATGTGGTCGGTGGTGACCGAGTCGCCGACCATAACGAGCGCGCGTGCGCCCTTGATCGGGGAGATCTGGCCGGCTTCGTCCGGCATGTCCATGAAGAACGGCGGCTCCTGGATGTAGGTGGAGTCAGGGTCCCAGTCGAACAGCTGGCCGCCCTTGACCGGGATGGCGTTCCAGGCCTCGTTCGACTTCTCGATCCCGTCGTACATCCGGCGGAAGGTCTCGGGGTTCATCGCCGTCTCGAGCTGCGCCGTCACCTCGTCGTAGGTGGGCCACAGGTCCTTGAGGTAGACGGGGTTGCCGTCGGCGTCCTCGGTGAGCGGCTCGTTGACGACGTCGATGTCGACCGTGCCGGCGAGCGAGTACGCCACGACGAGTGGCGGGCTGGCCAGGTAGTTCGCCTTGACGTGGGGGTTGATGCGCCCCTCGAAGTTGCGGTTGCCTGAGAGCACGGCGGCCGCCACCAGGTCGCCTTCGTTGATCGCCTCGACCACCGGCTCCGGAAGCGGTCCTGAGTTGCCGATGCAGGTCGTGCAGCCGTAGCCGACCACGTAGAAGCCGACCTGCTCCAGGTACTCGAGCAGCCCGGCGTCGCGCAGGTACTCGGTGACGACCTTCGACCCGGGGGCCAGGCTGGTCTTGACCCACGGCTTGGCGCGCAGGCCGCGTTCAGCAGCCTTCTTGGCGACGAGGCCGGCGGCCAGCATCACCGAGGGGTTGCTGGTGTTGGTGCACGAGGTGATGGCGGCTATCACCAGGTCTCCGTGGGTCAGCGCCTTGGCGCCCTCCGGGGTGTTGATGATGCCCTTGCGCTGCAGCTCGGCGTCGCCGAGCTCGAAGCCGCGTTCGGCGACGGGCTTGCGCAGGTCCTCGTTGAACTGACGCTTCATGTCGGCCAGGCGGATGCGGTCCTGCGGGCGCTTGGGACCGGCGACGCTCGGCTCGACGACGGAGAGGTCGAGCTCGACGACGTCGCTGAAGACCGGGTCGGGGGTGGAATCCTCCCGGAAGAGCCCGTTGGCGCGCGCGTAGCGCTCGACGGCTTCGACCTCGTCGGGGAGCCGGCCCGTCTGCCTGAGGTAGCGCAGCGTCTCGGCATCGGTCGGGAAGAAGCCGCAGGTCGCGCCGTACTCCGGCGCCATGTTGCCGAGCGTGGCGCGGTCGGGCACCGTCATGCTGGAGAGGCCGGGGCCGAAGAACTCGACGAACTTGCCGACGACGCCCTTCTTCCGCAGCTGCTGAGTGACGGTGAGCACCAGGTCGGTAGCGGTGGCTCCCTCCGGCAGGCGACCGGAGAGCTTGAAGCCAACGACCTCCGGCATGACCATGTAGTACGGCTGGCCGAGCATGACTGCCTCGGCCTCGATGCCGCCGACGCCCCAACCGAGCACGCCGAGGCCGTTGATCATCGTTGTGTGGCTGTCGGTGCCGACCAGGGAGTCGGGGTACACGACGTCCAGGTCGCCGTGCGGCTTGGCGAAGACGCCCTTGGCCAGGTACTCGAGATTGACCTGGTGGACGATGCCGGAGGCCGGCGGGACGACGTTGAAGTTGTCGAAGGCGGCCTGCCCCCACCTCAGGAACTCGTAGCGCTCGCGGTTGCGGTCGAACTCGATCTCGGCGTTGCGCAGCAGGGCCAGCGGGTTGTCGTACTCGTCGACCTGCACCGAGTGGTCGATGACCAGGTCGACCGGCACCTGCGGGTTGATGAGGCTAGGATCGCCGCCCAACCGCTGCATCGCGCTGCGCAGGGCGGCGAGGTCGACGACGGCGGGCACGCCGGTGAAGTCCTGCAGGACGACCCTGGCGGGCATGAACGGGATCTCCTCGGACTGGACGTTCTTGGGGTCGTAGGCGGCCAGGCGCTTGATGTCGTCCTGGCTGACGATGTAGCCGTCCTCGTTGCGCAGCAGCGACTCGAGCAGCACCTTGATGCTGAACGGCATGCGATCGATGTCGCCCAGCCCGGCGCGTTGCAGGGCGGCCAGGCTGTAGTAGTACGCCTCCCCAGAGCCCGTGTCGAAGGTTGCCCTGGCGCCGAAGCTGTTCGGGTTGGGTTTCATGTCTGCCATCCTCATCTCCTAGTCGGTTCCGATTGTAGCCGCGCCGCCAACCGGCCTACGTACAGGCCGGGCGCAGCGCGCTGGACGCCTCTCGCCTTTCGAGTGTGCGCCTATACTACGTGACATGACAGAAGCTGAATCACGTAGAGCGTCGCCTGCGCTGGTGGAGGACGGCCCCGTGCCCGGCGGCGATCAGCGCGTGGCGATCGTCACCGAAGCCGAAGCCGCCAAGGTGCTCATCGACCCGGGCAGCCTCCGGCTGCTTGCGCCGTTCATCGGGCGCACCTTGAGCGTGACCGAGGCGGCAGAGCTGAGCGGCGAGAAGCCGAACACGACCCTGAAGCGCGTACGGCGCTTCGTCGACCTCGGCCTGCTCGAGGTCAAAGCGGAGCTCGCGCGGGCCGGCAGGCCCATAAAGCTGTACGGCGCCGTCGCCGACACCTTCTTCGTGCCGTTCGAGGCGACCGACGCCGAATCGCTGGAGGAGGCGCTGGCGGAGCGTGACCGCCTCTTCGAGGAGCTGCTGCGGCGCAACGTCGTCAAGGCGCGGCTCGACACCATGGGCGCATGGGGCACGCGCATCTACCGCGACGCCCGGGGCCGCCTGCAGGTCCAGACGGCGCTCACGCCGCGCTCGAACGTGACCTCCCTCGACCCCCAGGCGCCGGCCGTGCTCTCCGCCTGGCGCGACTCGCTCACGCTCGACTTCGAGGACGCCAAGGCGCTGCAACGCGAGCTGTTCGACCTGCTGCAGCGCTACCTGGCGAAGTCCGGCGCCCAGCGTTACGTGGTCCACCTGGCCATGGCGCCGGTGCTGGTGTGAAGAACCCTTGGGGCGAAGGCCGGTTGACGAACGTCTGCTGAGTCACCTTCTCATCTGGCAGACGTAAGCTCGGCTCATGAGAGCCCGCTTCGGCCTGCCCTTGTTAGTCGCAGCCCTCACGCTCCTAGCCGCCGCCTGTGCGCCCACCACGCTGCCGGGTGTCGACCAGGCGGCGATGGACGAGCTGCAGAAGACCGCCGAGATCCTCTACCACCGCATGGAGCTCGGCCAGCTGGAAGAGGGGATCTACACGACCAACGTGCTGGTCGACGCGCCGATACCAGAGGGCGCCCGCTGGACGCTGCAGGAGTTCGCCAGTGACGGCTCGAGCTACTTGCTGGTGCTCACCTCGAGTCGGGTCGAGGGCGTCAGCTGGCAGGTCTCACCCCGAGGCGTCACGCGCCGCTGACCTGCGGCCCGCGCCGCTGCGGCGCGACGCGAACGCCCGTCAGTTGCCGGTGTACTTGTCGAGCCTCGCCTGGTAGTCCGACTTGCCCCTCACGCCGACGACCTGCTCGACGGCCTCGCCGTCCTTGAACAGGATCACCGTGGGGATGCTCATCACGCGGTAGTTCTGCGCGATCTTCATGTTGTCGTCGACGTTGAGCTTGCCGACCTTGACCTTGCCCTCGTACTCCTCGGCGAGGTCCTCGATGATCGGGCCGACGACGCGGCACGGCATGCACCACGGGGCCCAGAAGTCGACGAGCACCAGGCCCTCTGCCGCCTCGGTGTCGAAGTTGTCGTCGGTGAACTCGATGAGGTTGTCCATCTCTCTCCTAAGCGCGTCGTGCGCGGTGGAACTGCAATCTGGCCGCGACCGCCGGCGACGGCTACCCGGTGCGAGCCGGCGCTCGCCGAGCCGCTGATCATCGCCTCAATCTACGTTCGCCGGCGGCACGGCCGATGTAGCTTGCTCGACACGCTCGTCCCAGGCGGCGAGCGCAGCGGCGGGCGCGCCGCGACTGACGATCGGCGGGGTCAGGCCGAGCGCGCGGTGCCCGCCCTTCACCGCCGCTCGCACCAGCGCACGCCGGTTCGCCTTGGCGCCGTGCAGCGCGGCCGCCGCCGCGGCCTCCCGAACGACGTCGAGGTCCGGCGACGAGCCGCGGGAGTCGGTGCCGAGCGCGACGTCGACGCCGTGCCTGGCGTAGACCTCCCAGGGGAAGCGGCCGCTTCCCAACGCCTCGTTCGAGCGCGGGCAGTGCACGATCGCGCAGCCAGCGGCGTGCGCCAGGCGCACGTCGTCCTCGTCGACCGCGACCATGTGCACCAGGGTGGGCCCGCCAGAGAGCGCGCCGAGGTCCTTGAGGTACCGCACGGGCGAGACGCCGGTGGCCGTGAACGGGGCGCCGAACGCGGCCAGCGACTCGGCAAGAGACCCATCGCCGGTGAGGTGCAGCTGGCGCTCCGCCGGGGTCTCGGCGACGTGGATGGCCACGGGCAGGCGTTCCTCCCGCGCCCAGGCCGTGAGCCGCGCCAGCAACGGCGCCGAGACCGTGTGCGGCGTGTGCGGCGAAAGGCCGACCCGCACGCCGCCCGGTCGCTCCAGGCGCCGGAAGCGCTCAACGGCGGCGACCGTCTCCTCGAAGCGCGCGGCCGCGTCCTCGGGGCGAGGCCCGATCACCTCCCAGTAGGCCACGCCGCTCAACCCGGGTTCGGCCAGCAGAAGCTCCATCACCGCAGGGTCGGTGACGATGTCGCCCACGACCCTCACACCGCTGGCTGCGAGCTCGCCCAGACCGCGCCTGGCGGCCGCCGCCCCGCGGCCGCCGGCGCGGCCGTGCGCGATGACCGCGCCGACGAACGACTCGTAGGAGCCCGGCGTGAACGGCATGTTCGAGAGGTCGAGGTGCGTGTGAGTGTTGACGGCAGCGGGGCTGATGGCGACCCCGGCGTCCACCACCACGGAGCGGGGGTGGGCGGCCACGACGTCGCGCTTCGAGCCGACCTCGGTCACCACCAGCCGCCCCGGCTCCTCTTCGAACAGCGCGACGGCGGCGTCCTGGCGCGGCGTGCCGAGGCCGTCGTAGACCACCTCGGCGGTGACGACGCAGCGGATCGGCTCGTCGCTTCCCCCGTCGCCGAGCGCGCGCCGCACCAGCTCGTCCAAGGGGACCAGCGGCACGTGGGCTTCGCTCAGGCGGCGGGGCGCGCGAAGGCGGCCACGTCGGGCTCGGCGATGACGTTGTAGAGGCTGTCGCGCTGCACCGGACGGAAGCCGGCGTCGACGATCTGCCTGATGATCTCCTGCTCGGAGGTCGCCTGGTGGCGCGCGCCGGCCTGGGAGACGACGTTCTCCTCGAGCATCGTGCTGCCGAAGTCGTTGCAGCCGAAGAAGAGCGCGCTCTGCGCGACCTTGTAGCCCATCGTCGGCCAGGAGGCCTGGAAGTTGACGAAGTTGTCGAGCAGCAGCCGGCTGACGGCGACGTTCTGGAGGTACTCGTGCGCGCCGGCGCCCGGCACCTGGCCCGCGATCCTCACGCCCTTGGTCTGCAGGGTCCAGGAGATGAACGCGGAGTAGCCGTTGCCGTGTGTTGCCAGCGCCCGGTCTTGAGCGTCGCGCAGCCGCAGCATGCTGGCGACCCTCTGCTCGAAGCTCTCGCCGAAGCCGATGACCATCGTCGCGGTCGTGTACAGGCCCAGCTCCTGGGCCGTCGCCATGATCTCGATCCACTCGTCTGCGCCGATCCTGGCCGGCGAGATGTGCCGCGCGTGACGGACCTCGTCGACCAGCATCTCGCCCCCGCCGCCCGGGAGCCCGTCGAGACCGGCCTCCTGCAGCGCCACCAGCACCTCGCGCGCGCTCAGGCCGGTGAGCTTGACCATGCCCCTTATCTCCTCGGGGCTGAAGGCCTCGATGCGCACCGCCGGGTGGCGCTCCTTGAGGAAGCGCAGCAGGTCGAGGTACCAGTCGAACGCGAGGTACGGGTTGACGCCGCCCTGCATCAGGATGCGGGTGCCGCCGACCGCCTCGAGCTCGGCGACCTTCTGGCTCAGCTCCTCGTAGGTGTGGGTGTAGGCGTCGTCCTGGCGCCGCGTGCGGTAGAAGCCGCAGAAGCTGCAGCCCACGTTGCAGACGTTCGAGTAGTTGACGTTGCGGTCGATGAGGTAGCTGACGATGGCGGGGTCGGTGCGCCGCCGCCTGACGGCGTCGGCGGCGGCTGCGAGGTCGAACAGCGGCAGGCGGTAGAGCTCGACCGCCTCGTCGGCTGTGAGCCTCTCTCCCGCTGCGGCCTTCGACAACAGGCTCATCGCGCCAAGCATAGCACCGCCCATCCACGCGTCGGTGGCGCCCTGTGTACCTACGGCGCTCAGAAGTAAACTGGGCTCATGAGCCGATCGAGCGCGGGCCGGCGCCCACCCGACGAGGTGTCCGGCGACTGGCCGGACGAGGCCCCGGGCAAGGCGGCGGCCGCCACGGTCAGCCCCTGGAGACCGGTGTTCGAGGAGATCAGCAGGACGGTCGGGGGGCGCCGCGACGAGGTCGCCACCATCGGCAGCATCAACTGGCTGCGACACCAGATGGAGCGCAGGGGCGCCAACCCTAACGTGGTGCGCAACATCATCTACCGCGACAAGGGGCGCCTGCACGACAAGCGCGCGCTCTTCCTGGCGTTGGAGGAGCTGCGCGAGGAGCTAGGCCTTGCGCCCATCGACGACCCGGCCCTCACCTACCTCGGCTCCCCTTACGCGGCCGCCGAGCTCGAGGTCAGTGAGGTCCTGGGCCGCGAGCAGCAGCGCGTCTACCGCGTGATGGTCGGCGGCCTGCGCTCGGGCGGCTTCCCCCGACTGCTGGTCGTCGGGCGGCCGGGCTCGGGCAAGACGATGCTCGCCGACTACATCCAAGAGGCCCTCCAGCACGACGCTGCCGGCGTCTCGGTGGTGCGCTTCGACTTCTCCGAACCCGACCTCAGCGCCTCCCTGGCGCGCTTCGGCCACGAGCTCGGGCTCGAGCTCGGCGTCGTCGAGTCGCGCCTGGTGCGGATCGGCACGGCCAGCGCCTTCGCGGTGCAGGCCGACGCGCAAGCCGACGTCGTGCGCGCCCTGCTGGAGCAGCTCCGCCAGGCGCGCAAGCCGCGGGCGTTACTCCTGCACCTGTCACACGGCCTCAACCGACCGGGCAAGCTCGGCGCTGCGCCGCTGCGCCTCAACACCGCTGACGTGCCGCGCGTGACGGCCGCGGAGTGGCTCTGGTCGACGCTCATCAGGCACCTCGCCGCGCTGCCCGAGACAGCGCTATACGTGAGCACAGCCAACCCGCCGACCTTCAACGGCGCAGTAAGCACCTCCGCGGGCTCGGCCGGCGTGGCCGCATGGCTCGACGGGCCGCTGAAGCTCGCCGCCCCGACCGCTGCCGAGGCGAGGCGCTTCGTCGAGGCGCACGCTCCCTCGCTCGACGAGGCCGCGCGCGACGAGGTCGTGGAGCGAGCCGGCCGGTCGTACGAGGCGCTGCGCACGCTGTCGCTGCTGGCCATGCTGCGCAAGCCCACCGAGGGCGACGGCGCACAGGAGACCTTCGGCCGGCTGATCGCGCTCGTCGACCCCGGCGCCGACCCCGGCCTGCGGGCGTTCCTGGCCGCGCTCTCGGTGCTGTCAAGTGCCGAGAACGCCGGCTTCGACGCGGCGGACCTGCTGGCGCTGCTGGGCCGTGGCAAGCGTGGCCTGAGCGCGACCGAGCGCGGCTTCCTCGACGCCGTGCCCGGCCGGCCCGGGCGCTACCGCTCGTTCTCCCGCCGCTTCGCGCGCGAGCTGCAGCTGCGCCTGAGCAGCCGCGACGCCGCGCTCTGGCGCAGCTTCCAGCTGAAGGCTGCCGCGTTGCTGCGCGATGCCGCCGTGGCGCAGCCGAGCTCCGACGTGGCCGCGAGGTACCTGCACCACGCGCTCGAAGGACGCGACTGGGACGGCCTCGTGGCCTGGCTGGCCGAGTACCCGGTGTCGTACGCGGCCGTCGAGAAGATCTGGAGCGTGGCGCTGGCGGAGCTGGACGACGAGCGCTTCGGCCCCCTGGCGCTGGAGTTCGCCCGCCAGATGGTCAGGCTCGGCGCCCACGAACACGTCGAGGCGGTGCGGGCGTTCGAGCGGCTGGCGGAGTCGAGCGTCACCGAGCTGCGCGCCTGGGCGGCCGTGCTGCGCGCCCAGGCCGAGGTGGCGGCTGGCAGGATCGAGCGCGCGAGCGTGCTGCTCGACGTCTGCCCTCCTACCGACGACAGCGTCCTGGAGGCCGAGAGGAGCCTCGCCGTCGCCGGCGTGCTGCGCTGGCGGGGCGAGCTGCAGGCGGCCATGGAGCACGTGGCGCGCGCGACCGCTGCCGTGCCTGCAGACAGCACCGGCGCTCAGGCGGCCGCCGCGCTGGCCGCCAAGACCGCGGTCTGGTCGGGGGTCGTGGCCAAGGACAGCGGCGACCTGGAGGCGGCGCTCGAGGCGCTGTGGCAGGCGAGCCTCGACGACGACCTGATCGAGGCGCGCCTGTCGTTCCAACGGGGCGACGTCGCGCTACAGCTCGGCCTCTTCGACGTCGCCGACGACCAGCTGTCCCGCGCCGTTGCGACGGCGGCGCGATCGGGTGCGCTACCCCAGGAGCGCGCCAGGTTCCTGGCCAGGCTGGGGACGCTGTCGCGCCTCCGCGGCGACCTCACGGCCGCCACCGCGCACTTCGAGGAGGCCAGCGCCGAGCTGGCCAGCAGCGAGCTGGGCCCGCAGGACGCCGCCTTCGCCCAGGCCAAGATCGACGACGAGCACTCCCTCACGTTGCTGGCGACCGGCGACTTCGAGAGCTCGATCGTCGCGGTGACCACGGCCATCGCGACCTACCGCGACCACCAGCGACGCCGCGACGTCGACTCCACGTTCCGCCTCACCAGGGCCACGCTGCGCCTCGCCGTGGCCTACGCGTTCCGCGGGCTCGGCCTGGCCTGCCGCCGGCCGTACGCGCCGTCGGCCAGCATCCCTACCCTGGCGGCCGGCAGTGACCACCAGAACCCCGACTTGCAGCACGCCCGCGAGTCGTTGGCGCAGCTCGTCGAACGGCTGCTCGCGCCCGACGCGGGCCTGGCGAGCGGCTCGTCGGCGGTGCGCAGCCTCCTGCGCCAGGCGCGCCTGGTGAGCAGCTACATCGCGGAGGACGAAGCGCTCGCGCTCGAGCTCGCCGAAGCTGCGGTCGAGAACGCCCGCTTCGACTACCAGCGCGCCGAGGCCCACGCCGGCCGCGCCAACGCCCTGCTGCGCTCAGGCCGGCCCGACGACGCGCTCGCGGCGCTCGACGAGGCCGAGCGCTGCGCCGGCAGCGCCCGCTCGGTGTTGACTCGCCTGGTAGACGCCGGCGTCATCGCGGAGCGCGGGACGGCCGTCGACGAGCGGGGGGACACGGGGCTGGCCGCGCAGTTGTCTAGCTACCGGGCCGCGGCGCTGCTGGCGGCGCGGGATCACGCCGCGGCAGCGGAGTCGCTCTGCAGCGGCCTCGAGGACCAGCGCCTTACGCCGTTCCACGAGGGCCTGCTGCGGGCCTTCGGCGAGAGCGCCAACGCTTTCGGCGGCGACGACTGGCGCCGCCATCGCCGCCTGCGCTCGGTGCTCGGCATCAACGGCACGGGCCCCTCGACGCCGGCTCGCCTGCCCGACGCCCTCGTCGCTGCCTGGCGCAGCCGCACGACAGCCGAAGGCCGCTCGGCGTGACCGCCACCATCGGGTCGGGCGCGGTCGCCCCTTCGCGGGTCGACGCGCGGACCTCTTTGGTCGCCTGCGCCGAGCCGCACGACATCGCCAAGCTGGAGCCGGACCCCGACCTCGACGCCTTCCGCCCCCCGCACCTGCAACTCGCCGCCCTGGTCGACATCGCGGCCGACCCGCGCGGCTGCGTGACGATCGCGGTCGCCGACGACGGGCGCACGCTTGCGGGGTACGTGGCCTTCCACCCCCCATCCCCCATCGAGACCTGGGCCGCCGACCGCAGTGGCGCGCTCATCGAGCTAGGCGCCGTCGAGGTGGCCTCCAGTCACCGCGGCAGCAAGCTCGCCGAGCGGCTGCTGGCCGCGTCGTTCGAGGGCGGGCGCTTCGAGCACACCGTGGTCTTCGCCACGCTCTACCGTTGGCACTACGACCTGGAGCGCACCGGCCTTGGCGAGCTCGGCTACCGGCGCATGCTCGAGCGCCTCTACGCCAGCGCCGGCTTCGAACCGGTCGCCACGACCGACCCCGAGATCACCAGTCACAGGGCCAACCGGCTCATGGTCCGCGTCGGCAGCCGAGCCGACCCGGACGCGGTAGCGGAGTTCGAGCGCCTTCGCCGAGCTCATGAGCGACGTTGGTAGCATCGCCACTCGTAACCCATCGCGGCGCCCCCGCCACCACGGCGGGGCGCAGGCGCCGCGGGAGAGAACGGAGCCGTAGATGCTGGTAGCGGACGTCATGACCCGCAAGGTCCTCGCCATCGGACCCGACACGCCGATCCGCGACGTGCAGCTGCTGATGGAGCAGCGCAACATCAGGCACTTCCCCATCCTCAGCGCCCGAGCCTCGGAGCAGGTCGACGACGAGCTCGTCGGCATCGTCTCCGATCGCGACGTGCGGCTCGTCGGCGCCGACCACCCGAAGGCGCCGGCCGGCGTCAAGGCGAGCGACCCCGTCAGTCGCTTGATGGCGGCGCCGGTGATCGTCGCGCACCCGGAAGACCCCGTCGAGGAGACGGCCAAGGTGCTGCGCGAGCGCAAGATCGGCGCGATGCCCGTGATGGACGACGGCAAGCTGGTCGGCATCGTCACCGGCATCGACATGCTCGACGCCCTGGTGCGCATGTCGGGCGTGTACGAGGCGGCGGCCCGCCTGGAGGTCGAGGTGGCCAACCGTCCCGGCGCGCTGGCCGAGCTGCTGCAACTGATCGCGGCGCGCAAGGTGAACGTCTCCAGCGTGATGACCACGCGGGGTGACCCCGACACGGTGTCGTTCGTGTTGCGCGTCGCCACCGTCGACTCCCACGGCCTGGCGCGCTACCTGCGCGAGGAGGGCGTGAGCGTCCTGTGGCCCCCTCTGGCCGAGGCCAGCGAGCGCGCGGCGGAGCTCAGCGAGCAGCCGTGAGCGGTAGCGCCAGTGGCGCAAGCTTCCGGTTCGTCTACGACCCGGCGCTGGCAGGCTTCGAGCTCTCGTCCGAGCACCCCTTCAAGCCGCTGCGCTACCAGCTGACCCACGACCTCCTGCTGGCCAGCGGCGTCCTGAGCGCCGACGAGGTCGTCGCGCCGGCGCCGCTCGAGGAGGCTGCGCTGCTCGCGGTCCACGACCGCGGCTACGTCGAGGTCGTCAAGGCCGCGCCAACGGCCGACGCCTCCCAGGAGGGCCTGTTGGCCTCCTACGGGCTCGGCAGCAGCGACAACCCGGTCTTCGCAGCCATGCACGAGATGATCCTCGGGGTGTGCGCCGCCACGACCACCGCCGTGGACCTCGTCGCGACGGGCCAAGCGAGGCGCGCTGCGAACTTCGCTGGTGGCCTGCACCACGCGCTGCGCGCCAAGGCCTCGGGCTTCTGCGTCTACAACGACCTGGCCGTGGCGATCAGGCGTGCGGTCGACCACTACGACCTCAGGGTCGCGTACATCGACCTCGACGCGCATCACGGCGACGGCGTCCAGTGGCTGTTCTACGACGAGCCGCGGGTGCTGACCGTCAGCCTTCACGAGTCGGGGCGTTACCTCTTCCCCGGCACCGGGCACACCTACGAGACCGGACAGGGCGCTGGGCGCGGCACCGCGGTCAACGCACCGCTCGAGCCGTTCACGGAGGACGACTCCTACCTCGAGGTGTTCGACATCGTGGTGCCGCCGGCCATCGAGCGCTTCGCGCCCGACCTCATCGTCCTCCAGGCGGGCGCCGACATGCACCGGCACGACCCGCTGGCCGACCTCGCGCTCTCCCTCAGCGGCTTGAGCGCCAGCTACCGCCGGGTGGTCGAGCTGGCCGAGCGGCACTGCTCCGGCCGGCTGGTGATCACCGGAGGCGGCGGCTACGACCCGTTCCGCACCGTCCCACGCGCCTGGGCGCACGCCTGGAGCGCGTTGAGCGGCCGTGAGCTGCCGCCACGGCTACCCGAAGAGTGGCGCGGGCGCTGGGGCCAGCGCCTCGGGGTCGAGCTGCCCTCGACGTTCGTCGACTACCCAGCCGAGCTACCCCCGGTGCCGCGCCGCGAAGCGATCGCCAGGCGCAACCGCTCGGTGGCGGAGCGGCTGATGAACAACATCGAACCGTTGTGGGACGAGGCGCTGCCCGTCCTCGAGACCAGGGAGGCGGGGGCGAGATGAGCGAGAACGAACACACCGTTGGCACGACAGGGATAGAGCCCGGCTCGCTGAAGATCGGCTTCATCGGGCTCGGCACGATGGGCGGCCCGATGGCCGGCAGGCTCATCGAGGCCGGCTACAGGCTGAAGGTGCACAACCGGACCAGGCGGCGCGAGGAGGAGCTCGCGGCGCTGG
Source organism: uncultured bacterium (assembly GCA_964596625.1). Lineage (GTDB taxonomy): Bacteria > Deinococcota > Deinococci > Deinococcales > Trueperaceae > DASRWD01. The sequence goes on from CAZQVC010000021.1 coordinate 13,709, forward strand.
GCGCAGAGCGGGCCGACTCGCCCGCGGCCTGCGCCGAAGGCTGCGACGTCGTGTTCACCATGGTCTCCGACACGCCAGACGTGGAGGCCGTCGTGCTGGGCGAGGCCGGCGCGGCCGGCAGCATGGCGCGGGGCAGCGCGCTGATCGACATGAGCACCATCGCGCCGGCGGCCACCCGCGAGATCGCCGCGGCCTTGAGCGAGCGCGGCGTCGACATGCTCGACGCGCCCGTCTCCGGCGGCAGCGAGGGCGCGGAGCGGGGCACGTTGTCGATCATGGTCGGCGGCGAGAGCGCGGTGCTCGAGCGCCTGCGCCCGCTGCTCTCGGTGCTCGGCAGCACCATCACCCACGTGGGGCCGATCGGGGCGGGACAGGTCGCCAAGGCCGTCAACCAGGTGATCATCGCCGGCACCTACGCGGCCGTCGCGGAGGGCATGGCGCTGGCGCAGGCTGCCGAGATCGACGTCGACGCGACGTTGGCGGCCGTCGGCGGCGGCGCAGCCGGTTCGTGGGTGTTGGCGAACCGCGCGCGCAACATGCTCGACGGCCGCTACCCCCTGGGGTTCCGCACGCGGCTGCACCGCAAGGACCTCGGCATCGCCCTCGAGGCCGGGCGCGAGGCCGGCGTCAGCATGCCCGTCGCCGCCTACGTCGAGCAGCTCGAGACGAGCCTGATCAAACGCGGCTTCGGCGACGAGGACGTCTCGAACATCGCGCGCGTGGTGAGGCAGCAGGCTGGGCTCGACGACTGAGTCAGTCGCGCTGGGCCACGGCCCACACGCGCTCGGCGTCCGCCGGCGCGCTCTCGCCTGAAGGGAACTCCACGACCTCCACCCGCGTGAAGCCCGCCCCGCCGAGCAGGCGCAGCAGGGCCTCGGCGTCGTAGCCCCGCTCGGCGTGCCGCTCGACGAAGCTCCCCGTCTCGGTGTGGCAGTAGGCCTCGACGTGCGCGAGCCCGGTGGCCTCGTCGTACTCGTGCGACCAGCTGTAGTAGACGTCGTCGGCCCAACCCTCGGCCTTGCCGCCCTCCCACAGCTCCCTGAGGCCGAGGTCGGTGTTGACGTCGAAGATGAAGAGGCCGCCGGGCTCGAGGTGCCGTCTCACGTTGCGCGCCGCCGCCCTGAACTCCTCGTCGGTGAGCAGGTTGTTGAGCGAGTCGAAGACGGAGTAGACGAGCGCGAAGCGCCGGTCGAGGTCGAGCTCGCTGAAGCTGGCGCGGGTCAGCTCCACACCCGGCAGCTTCGCGCGCGCCACCGCCAGCATCGCGGCGCTCGCGTCGCTGCCGCTGACCGGCAGACCGCGCTGCCGCATCGGCAGGGTCGCGTTGCCCGTGCCGCAGGCGAGGTCGTGCAGCGGGCCGTCGCGGTAGCCCCTGGCGCGAGCCAACTCGAGGATGAACTCGCACCACTCGTCGTACTCGACCTCGGCCATGATGTCGTCGTACACCGACGCCAGCGCCGTGAACGGCTCGGCCTCCGGGACCTCCAGCACCTCGCCGTCGACCACGCCCGTCAGCCTCGCGCCGCAGCGCCGCCGACCGCGGCCGCCCCGGCCGGCTTGACCTCGAGGACGATCTTGCCGATGTTGCGGTTCTCGCGCATGTAGTCGTGCGCCTCGGCGGCCTCGGCCAGCGGGTAGGCGACGTCGATCACCGGCTTCAGGTGGCCGTCCTCGAGGCGCGGGCCGAAGCGCTCGAGGAACGCCGTGCGGATGCGAACCTTCTCAGCCAGGGGCCGGTTGCGCAGCGTCGAGCCGATGAGGTGGGCACGCTTGGCCATCAGTCGCCTGATGTCGACGGTGAGCTTGCGGCCGCTCAAGGCCGCGATGAACACGATCCGGCCCCCGACGGACAGCACCTCTAGGTTGCCGCCGAAGTACTCCTCGCCAACCATGTCGAGCACGACGTCGACGCCCTCACCGCCGCCGTGCTCCTTGATGACCCTCTCGAACGGCTGACCGTGCCTGTCGATGGCGAGGTCGGCGCCGAACGCACGGCAGGCCTCGACCTTCCGCTCGCCCCCGGCCGTGGCGAAGACCGTGCAGCCAGCCAGCTTCGCCAGCCTTATCGCGACCGAGCCGACGCCGCTCGCCCCGCCGTGGATGAGCACGCGCTCGCCCTCGCGCAGCCGCGCCTCGAGGAAGAGGTTGAGGAACGCCGTGAAGCTCGCCTCCGGTAGGGCGGCGGCCTCCGCGAACGTCCAGCCGCGCGGCACGGCCATCAGCATCGTGGCCGGCACGGCGACGTACTCGGCGTAGCCGCCGCCGGCCAGCAACGCACACGCCCTCTGCCCCACCCGCGCCAGGCCGCCCTCCTCGACCCCCGGCCCCAACTCGACGACGACCCCGGCCGCCTCCAGCCCCAGGATCTGCGACTCCCCGGCCGGCGGCGGGTAGTCGCCCGCGGCCTGGGAGAGGTCGGCGCGGTTGAGGGCAGTCGCGTGAACCTCGAGCAATACCTCACCGGGCCGCAGCCGCGGCAGCGGCAGGTCGGCCAGGTACGGCCTGCCTGGCGGCTCGACGTTGATCGCGCGCATGGTCCCGTCCACGAGAGGGATCGTACCGCGGTGCCCTAGGCTCGGCCCGTCGGCTCGCGTGGCGCGCGATACCGCGCGTGGGCGCGGGGCGTTCTTGGTAGCGTTACGCCATGATCGGCGTCGACCTCGGCACGACCAACGTGCGGATACATGTGAAGGGCAAGGGCGTCTTGCTCAGAGAGCCTGCGGTCATCGCCGTGGTCAAGGGCACCACGGACGTGAAGGCGGTGGGCCAGGAGGCTTACCGCATGCTCGGCCGCACGCCGGGCAACATCACCGCCGTGCGCCCGATGGCCGACGGTGTGATCGCCGACTACACGCTCACCGAGAAGATGCTCAAGGCGTTCATCGGCAAGGTGCTCACCGGTCCGGCGCGCTTCCTCAGGCCCAACATCATGGTCTGCATCCCCAGCGGCATCACCGAGGTCGAGCGCAGGGCCGTCGTGCAGGCGGCGCACGAGATCGGCGCCCGCAAGGCCTACCTCATCGAGGAGCCGGTGGCCGGGGCGATCGGGGCCGGCATCAAGATCGCCGAGCCGATCGGCTCGATGGTCATAGACATCGGTGGCGGCACCACCGACCTGGCGATCTTGAGCCTCGGCGGCATCGTCGTCTCCGAGAGCCTGCGCATCGCCGGCAACACCTTCGACCGCGACATCATGGCGTTCGTCAAGGCCAGGCACAACCTGCTCATCGGCGACCGCACCGCCGAGGAGATCAAGCGGACGGTCGGCGCGGCCAAGATCGTCAGCCCCGAGGACGACCGCACGGTCGAGGTGCGGGGCCGTGACCTCATCGACGGGATGCCGAAGAGCGCGACCATCAGCACCCACGACGTCGTCAACGCCCTGCGCCCGTCGCTCGACAAGATCTCGGCCGGCCTGCGCAAGGTCGTCGAGCAGGCGCCGCCCGAGCTCGTCTCCGACGTGATCGAGCGGGGGATCGTGATGACCGGCGGCGGGGCGCTGCTGCGCAACCTCGACGCCTTCCTCGGCGAGGTGACCTCGATCCCGGTTGGCGTTGCGCCCAACGCCGCCGACTGCGTGGTGCTCGGCACCGCGCAGGCGCTCGACATGGTGCACATCCTCAAGGACGCGCGCTACGAGGGCTGAAGCGGTTGCGGCTCAGCCGGCCGTTGGTTCGTCGGCGTGGGGCTGCTCGCTGCCTTGCGGCGGGCTCGCCGCCGCGACCCGCGCCAGCCGTCCGACGGCGATGAAACCGAGTCCGTAGGCCCCGGCCACCAGGGCGATCAGCAGGTAGACGCTGGCGCCGCTCTGGCCGGTCGCCAACGCCAGTGCGGCGAACCAGCCGCTGCTCGCCAGCGTGACGGCGCTGAGGATCACGCGCGACAGCGCCGCTTGGCGGCTCGCCACCACGCCGAAGCGCGAGGCCAGGGCCAACGCCCACGGCACCTGCATCACCGCGAGCGCGACCAGGACCCAGCCGAGCCAGGAGCTCCCCCCGGTCGGCTCCGGACCGAGAGCAGAGACCGCGACGGCCACCAGCGCAGCCACCAGCAGCTGAGCCAGGAACATCGCGACGTACGTCGCCCGCAGGAACGACGCCGCCCGCCAGAGCGGCAGCTCCTCCGAGTTCAGGTAGTCACTCAGCAGTCTCTTCAGCGGGCCGGGTGAGCGCCGCGCACGGCGCTCACTCAGTGCGGTTCGTAGCTGTTGTCGGAGAAGAAGGTCCCGATGCCCACGCCGGCCGCCGCGAAGACGGTGAGGGACAGCAGGATGATGATTGCGTTGCGCATGATTACCAGGAATGTGTCCACACTTCCTCCGGCCACAGTCTAGCGCTTATCGCCCGTGGCGGTCGCGGGTGAGCGCTGCGAAGCGCGCGCTCTGCAGCACCGCGGCGAGCCCCAAGCCGATGATCAGCCCGAACCACACGCCCCTCGGCCCGAAGCCCAGGGGGAACGCGAACAGCAGGCCCGCCGGCAGGCCGACCAGCCAGAAGGCCAACAGGGTGATGAGCATCGGGGTGCGGGTGTCCTTGAGGCCCCGCAGCGCCCCCGCAGCCGAGACCTGCACCCCGTCGAAGATCTGGAACACGCCGGCCAGCACGAGGAACGACGTCGCGTAGCCGACGACCGCGCCGTTGCGGGGGTCGGCGAGGTCGAGGAAGAGCCCGACGATCGCTCGTGGCACGCTCAGGTAGAACGTCGCCGTGAGCAGCATGAAGCTGGCCGCCACGGCGATGCCGAGGCGACCCGCGAGGCGCGACGCGGCGGCGTCGCGGCGGCCGGCGGCTTGGGCGACCCGGATGCCGGCGGCGATGCCGACGCCGAGCGGCACCATGAAGGTGAGCGAGCTCATCTGCACCGCGATCTGGTGCGCCGCCAGGGGGGCCTCGCCGAACGTGCCTATGGCCAGCGAGCCGGCGGAGAACATGCCGCCCTCGAACGCCAGGGCCAGACCGATCGGCCAGCCGACCGCGAGGATCTCGCGGTAGAGGGCGGGGTCGGGCCGCTGCCAGTCGCTGAAGACCCGCAGCTCGGGGTAGCGCCTGGCGATGATCACGCCCAGCGCCACCGCCATGACCGCGTAGGTGAGGCTCGTGGCGTAGCCGGCCCCTGGCAGGCCGAGCGCCGGCAGACCGAACTCCCCGAAGATCAACAGCTGGTTGGCGCCGGCGTTGAACAGCACGCCGCCGACGGCGACGAACATGATCGGCCTGGTGTCGCCGTGGCCCTCGAGGAAGCCGCGCAGCGCGACCACCGACAGCGCGCCGGGGAACGCGAAGGCGACCGCCCTCAAGTAGGTCTCAGCCATCGCCACGATCGCCTCCTGCTGCCCGGCCAGGCGCAGCACGTGACCGGCGTTGGCCACCAGCAGCCCGATCGGCAGCGAGAGCAGCAGCGCCAGCACCAGGCCGTGACGCGCCGCCCTGGCCGCCTCATGCGGCCTGCCGGCGCCGACCGCCTGGGCCGCCAGCGGGCTTACCGACATCACCAGCGCCATGGTCGAGGCGAGGACGAGGGCGAACACGGTCACCGCGAGCGCCATGCCGGCGAGCGCTCCGGGGCCGAGCCGACCGATCATCAGGGTGTCGACGAACCCCATGCCGTTCTGCGCCACCTGTGCGAGCACGAGCGGCGCCGCCACCAGCAACAAGGCCCTCAGCTCGGTTGGCCAGCTGCGTGGCATCGGCCCACGATACTCGTCCGCCCGTGCGCGGTAGCATCCGACCATGCGCGTAGTCGTCTCCATCGTTCTCGTCCTGGTCCTCGTCGGGCTGGGCCTGTGGCTCTTCGGCGTGCCGCCGTTCGGTGAGCGCGTGCCGCCCGAACCGCCGGTGCCCCAGATCTTCCCGCTGGTGGCCGAGGGCGACCCGGCCGCCATCACCGCCGCGGTCCAAGCGGGTGCTGACGTCCACGCCCGCAACGAAGCCGGCCTCACGCCGATCATGGCGGCGGTGGCGGGCTCCGCTCCCAACGAGGTCATCGAGGCGCTCATCGCGGCCGGCGCGGACCTCGACCAGCAGGCGGCCAACGGCCTTACCGCGCTGATGCTGGCGGCCGGTGAGGGCACCCCGGCACAGGTCATCTACCTGCTCAATGCCGGCGCCGACCCCACCGTCGTCGACGCCGAGGGGAGAACGGCTCGCGACCACGCCAACGGCAACTCGGCGGTGCGCACCTCGGGCGCCTTCGTCAGGCTCACCGAGCTCGTCGACACGGAGTTCGTCCGCGGCTGGCCCAGCGCCTACGTCGTGCCGGTGGAGGGCGCGACCATCAGCTCGCGCCGCAACCACCTGCCTGGCGCCCCCCGCACGTACCGCAACGGCGTGCACGAGGGCTTCGACTTCTACGACGGCACGGTCAGCGTCAACATCGACTACGGCACGCCGATCAGGGCGGTCGCCGACGGGGTCGTGATCCGCGCGGACCACGACTACGTCGAGCACACCATGGAGGAGTACGACGCGATCATCGCAGAGGCCACGGCGCTGCTCGCCACGCCACCCGAGCTGCTCGACGACCTGCGGGGCCGCCAGGTGTGGATCGAGCACGCCGGCGGCTTCGTCACCCGCTACGCGCACCTCGCCGCGATCGCCGAGGGCGTGACGGAAGGGGCGCGGGTGCGGCAGGGCGACATCATCGCGACCACCGGGAACTCCGGCACCTTGGAGGCCGCGCAGGGCACGCAGGACGACCCGCACCCACACGTCGAGGTCTGGCGGGGCGACACCACGTTCCTCGGCTCCGGGCTCGAGCCGGAGCAGATCTGGCCGTTGGCCGCTCAGGTGTTCGGGGCGGGCGCGCTACCGCCCTTCCACGACTGAGCGCGACGCTCCTCGCGAGGCGCGTTGGCTCAAAGGCTCACCAGGGCAGGTTGAAGCCGGCGCGGTTGGCGTTCTGGTAGTACTCGGTGATCTCGCCGGGGATCTGGCTGACGTCGTCGCAGACCTTGAACAGGTGCATGTCGTTCTCCGAGATCGTGCCGTGGCGCAGCAAGGTCCCTTGGAGCCACTGCATCAGGCCGCGCCAGTACTCGACCCCGACGAGGTAGACGGGGAACGGCTTGATCTTCTTCGTCTGGATCAGGGTCAGCGCCTCGAAGAGCTCGTCGATGGTCCCGAAGCCGCCGGGGAACACCACGAAGGCGGTCGAGTACTTCATCAGCATCACCTTGCGCACGAAGAAGTACTTGAACTGCAGGCTGCGCGTCTGATACGGGTTCGGCGCCTGCTCGTGCGGCAGGTCGATGTTGAGTCCGACGCTCTCAGCGCCGGCTTCGATGGCTCCCTGGTTGGCGGCCTGCATGATGCCGGGACCGCCACCGGTGAGCACCGCGAACCCCGCCTCGGCGAGCTTGACGGCGAGGTCGTGGGCCTCTTTGTAGTACGGCGAGTCCTCCTTCACGCGGGCCGAGCCGAAGATCGTCACCGCCTTGCCGACGTCGGCGAGCTCCTCGAACCCCTGCACGAACTCCCCCATGATCCTGAACATGCGCCAGGAGTCTTCGGCCAGGGCGTCGATCACGTACTGCTTCTCGATGGGCATCGTCGTCGTTACCTTCCCTTGAGCGTCGCCGCGCGGCGCTGGTTCGCCAGCCCGGCCGCGCACGGCGGCGCCTTTGGCTCACTGTCTCAGATAGGCGACGGTAACACCGTGGCCGCCTTCGTACGGCACGGCGTCCTCGAACCTCTCGACCTTGCGGTCGTTGGTGAGTTGTCGCCGGACCGCGTCCCTCAGGGCGCCGGTGCCCTTGCCGTGGAGGATCCGCACGCTCTCGGCCTTCAGCGCGTGGGCCTCCGCGACGAAGTCGCGCACCAGCTCCAGTGCCTGCTCGACGCGTTCGCCGCGGATGTTCAGCTCGCGGTCGAACGACGCCGGGCTGATGAGGCCGCCGGCCGCGGCGCCCTGGCTCGAACCGTCACGGGGACCGCCTCGCTTGCCGTCGCGCGGGCCGCCGGCGCCCGACGGAAACCCTGCAGCGTCGGCAGGACGGTCCACGGGCTTCACGTCGCGGCGCGGCACCTCGACCTTGAGCAGGCCTAGCTGCACCAGCAGGTTGTCGCCGCGCCGCTCGAGCACGCGTCCCTCCGCGCCGTACGACTCGACCTTGACCAAGGCGCCCTTGGCGAACGGATCGTCGGGCACCGCGCCTTGGACCGAACCGGCGGAGCCGCCCGCGGCGTCTCCCCTGGCCCACGACCTGTCGCTCGCCGGGGCACCGCCCGACCCCGCCAGCTTGCGCGCCTCGCGGCGCAGCTCCTGCAGCTCGGCCAGCGCCCGGGATCGCTGCTGCGGCTCGCTGGTCGCGGTGCGCCTTAGCTTCGTCGCCTGCTGCATGGTCTCCTGCAGCATCTCTTCGGCGCGCTCGGCGGCGGCGGCCAGCAGCTCGGCCTCGCGGGCGCGCAGGGTCTCGATCTGCTCGCGCAGCAGCTCGGCCTCGGCCACGGCCTGGCGGCTCGAGCGTTGCGCCTCGTCGCGCTCCTCCTGCAGCTTCGCGCGGTCCTGCTCGAGGGTCTCGAGTAGGGACTCGAGCCTGCCGGCTTCGGGCCCCAGGATCTCCTCCGCGCGGCGCAGCAACCGCTCGTCGAGGCCCAGCCGCTCGGCTATGGCGAGGGCGTAGCTGCGGCCGGGCTGGCCGACGATGAGCTCGTATGTCGGCCTCAGGTGCTCGAGGTCGAAGCTCATCGCGGCGTTGACCACGCCGTCTGTCTCGCTGGCGAAGACCTTCAGCGGCGCCAGGTGCGTCGTCACGATGCCCCGCGCGCCGCCTGCCAGCACGCGCTCGAGGATCGCCTGAGACAGGGCTGCCCCCTCGTCGGGGTCGGTGCCGGAGCCGAGCTCGTCGATGAGCACCAGCGTGTGCTCGCCTGAGCGCTCGACGATGGCCTTGAGGTTGCGCAGGTGTCCGGCGTAGGTGCTGAGGCTGGCCTCGATGCTCTGCTGGTCGCCGATGTCGGACAGCACGGCGTCGAGGCGCGGGAGCAGCGGCTGCCTGTCGGCCGAGGCGGCGACGAACAGGCCGCTGTAGGCCATCACGGCGGCCAGGCCCAACGTCTTGAGGAGCACCGTCTTGCCGCCGGCGTTGGGGCCGGTCACGATCAGCAGCCGCCGCGCGGCGTCGAGCTCGATCGTGTTGGGCACGCAGTCCGTTATCAGGGGGTGCCTGGCTTCCAGCAGCCGCACCCGGCCGTCGGCGTCGAACGCCGGCCGCGCCAGCCCCCACTCCTTCGCCAGGCGCGCCGCGGCGTTGATCAGATCGAGCTCGGCGACGACCTCGAGGCTCTCGTCGACGGCCGGCTCGTCCGCCAGCCGGCGCGCCAACGCCAGGAGGATGCGCCTCACCTCGTCGCGCTCCTCCATCTCGAGCAGCGCCAGCTCGTTGTTCAGCGGCACGACCGAGGCGGGCTCGAGGAAGACCGTGGCGCCGGAGTCGGAGCGGTCGAGCGCGAGGCCGGGCACCCGCGACTGGTTGCTGGCCTTCACGGGGATCACGTAGCGGTCGCGGCGCAGGGTGATGATCGGCTCCTGCACGTCGTCGCCGTGCGTCTCCAGGAGCCTCGTCAGCCGCTCGCGGATGCGGTTCCTCAGCGGGTTGAGCCGCTGCCTGATGTCGCGCAGCTTGGGCGTGGCGTCGTCGCGCACGTTGCCGTCGACGTCGAGCTGCTCACGCACCAGCCTCAGCACGCCGTCGAAGCTGCCGATCCGCGCGGCCAGCGCCGACAACGCCGGCCTCTCGGAGAGCACGATGCTGCGGCGCAGCGTGGCGGCGGCGTCGAGCGTGTAGGCGACCGCCAGGATGTCGCGGCCGTCGATGCTGGCACCCTCCCTGGCGCGCGCCAGCAGCGGCCTCACGTCCTCGATCCCACCGAGCCCCAGCGCGCCGCCGTCGACGACCTCGGCCACGCGCTCGTGCATGACCAGCGCAGCTTCCGCGCCGGCGCCGGGTCCGAGCGCGACCGCCAGCTCCGAGCCCATGAAGGTCGAGGCGCGTTCGGCCAGTGCCTGCCTCACGCGGTCGAACGAGAGCCTCTCGAGGGTGCCGGCGCTAACGTCCACGAGGGGACAGTATATGTCCGGGTCGGGCGTTCACCACGGGCCGCCCGCTACGCCGCGGGGCCGCCCGGAAGGCCGTTCAGTTGGCCGCCTGGATCGCCGTCAGCGCGATGGTGTAGACGATGTCGTCGACCGACGCGCCGCGGGAGAGGTCGTTGACCGGCCGGCGCAGGCCCTGCAGCATGGGGCCGATCGAGACGACCCCGGCGGAGCGCTGCACCGCCTTGTAGGTGGCGTTGCCCGTGTTCAGGTCGGGGAACACCAGGACCGTCGCCCGCCCGGCGATCGCGCTCTGCGGCGCCTTGCTGCGGGCGACCGCCGGGACGGTGGCGGCGTCGTACTGCAGGGGTCCCTCGATCTGCAGGTCCGGCCGACGCTCCTGCGCCAGCCGGGTCGCGATCCGCACCTTCTCCACGTCGTGGCCCTCGCCCGAGCTGCCGGTGGAGTAGCTGATCAGCGCGACGCGAGCCGGGATGCCGAACGCCAGCGCCGACTCCGCCGACTGCACGGCGATGTCGGCCAGCTCCTCGGGGTTCGGGTCGGGGTTCACGGCGCAGTCGCCGAACACCAGGACCTGATCGGGCAGGCACATGAAGAACACGGACGAGACCAGCTTCGCGTCCTCGCGGGTCTTGATCAGCTGCAGGGCCGGCCGCACCGTGTGGGCAGTGGTGTTGACGGCGCCGGCCACCAGGCCGTCGACCTCTCCGCTGGCCAGCATCATCGTGCCGAGCACGACGTCGTCCCTCAGCTGGTTGCGCGCGCCGTCCGGGGTGAGGCCCTTGTGGCTGCGCAGCGCGACCATCTCCTCGACGTAACGCTCCCGCAGCTCCTCGCTCGGCTCGATGACCTCGATCCGCTCGCGCCGCTCGCCGAGCTCGATGCCCTGCGCCTGGGCGACCCGGCGGACCTCGGTCTCGTTGCCGAGCAGCACGCAGCGCGCGATGCCGCGCTCGGCGCAGGCGGCAGCGGCCAGCACGGTGCGGGGCTCCGCGCCTTCCGGCAGCACGATGCGGCGGTCGGCGGCGCGCGCTCTCTCGACCAGGCGGTAGAGGAACGCAGGGGGCGACAGGCGCGGCTCGCGCACGGCGGCGATGCGCTCGACCAGGCCGTCGAGGCTCAGGTGCTCGGCGACGGTCTCCATGACCCGCTCGATGCGCTCGGTGTCGTCGACGGGCACCTCGAGGTTCATCGCAGCGGCGCGCGCCGCGGTCACGTACGAGTCGGTTGGCACGCTGAGCAGCGGCAGGCCCGTCTCGAACGCCTTGGCGCACAGCTGCAGGACGCGGGGGTTGGGCACCAGGTCGCCGGTCAGCACCAGGCCGGCCAGCGGCACGCCGTTGAGCGCCGCCATGCTGACGGCGAGGATGACGTCGTCGCGGTCGGCCGGCGTGACCATCAGGGCGCCCGGGCGCAGGCGATGGGTCATGTTCCCGACCGAGCGCGCCACCAGCGAGACGTCCACCACGCGCCGGCTGCCGATCTCACCGTCGTGAACCACCGTGGCCGAGAGGTGCTGGGCGACGTCGAGCGTGCGCGGCGAGACCATCAGGGGGTCGAAGGGCACGGCGCCGAGCAGCGCCAGCCGGTGGTTGGCCAGGACCGCTGCGCCCTGCGCGATGGCCGCTGCGTCGAGCGTGGTGCTGGGCCGGCGCAGCTGGGTCCTGGTGGTGCCGATGACGTCCATGCGCGGGGCGTTCAGCTTGTTGGCGATGACCCCGAGCACCTTCGGGTCGTCGACCCCGCCGAACGGCTCGGCGCTCAACGCCACGTTGTCGCTGAACACGCTCAAGCCGTCGGACACCGAAGAGACGAGGATCACCTCGGCGTCGATGGCGTTGGCGAGCTGCGCGTTGAGCGTGTCGAGGCCCGGGTGGTCGGAGGTCGCGGCCAGGCCCTCGACGACCACCACGTCGCTCTCGGCAGCTACCCGCTGGTAGAGACCGACCACCGCCTGCAGCAGCTCCGAGCGTCGGCCCTCGGAGAGGTGCGCCTGGGCCACGCTGAACGCCAGCGGCTCCGGGGGCTCGAGGTTGGTGATGTTCCGCACGAACGCCGTCGAGCGCTCCGGCTCGCCGGGAGTGCCGCCGGGCTGCCTGATCGGCTTGAGGAAGCCGACCTTGATCCCGTGGCGCTCCAGGCCCCGCAGGAGCCCGAGGCTCACCGAGGTGAGGCCGACGCCGGGAGCGGTCGGCACCAGGAGGAGTGCATGCGCGTCAGCCATGTCGTTCGTCAAGCTTATGTCACGGGCGACGGCGACCGAACCTGAAGGTCGTTGACGTATCCGTCGCAGCGCGCGGCGCGGCGCGTGCCCTACACTGTCGGTGCCGATGACAGGCGAGATGCTCTGGTTCGTGCATCGGACAAGGAGAGAGTTGATGAGCGACCGCGATCCGCAGGATCCCGTGAACCCCGATCCCGTTCCCCGCGACCCCATCACGCCGGGTGCGGCCACCCCGCCGGCGACCAGGACCCCGACGTCGACCACGGGTCCGGCGTCGGGCGACTACGCGACCAGGCCCCCGGCCGACGAGACCGCCAAGCCCGATCTCGGCAAGCGCGCCATTGCCGCCATCGTCGACGGCGCGATCGCCGGCGCCGTCGGGCTCATCCCGGTCATAGGCGGCATCATCGGCGCCTTGTACATCCTGCTGCGCGACGGCTTCGACTTCGAGTTCATGAACGGCCGCTCGGTCGGCAAGACCTTGATGAAGCTGCGCCCCGTGCGCCTCGACGGCGGCAAGATGGACCTGGGCACCTCGGCGCGGCGCAACTGGACGGTGGCATTGGGCTCGCTCGCCACCTTCCTGCTGATCGTGCCGATCCTCGGCTGGCTGCTCTACATCCCCGTGCTGATCGCTGCCGTGGTGATCGGCATCATCGAGATCGTCGCGGTCGTCAACTCGGCCGACGGGCGCCGCTGGGGCGACAGGCTGGCCAACACCAAGGTCATCGAGGTTCCCGACTGACGCCCTTGCGCGGCCTGGCCTTCGCCCTGATCACGTCGACCGTGACGATGCGCTTGCTCATCGCGTAGGCGAACGTGAGCACGGCGGCGAAGACCAGCCCGCCGCTCGCGGCGAACAGGCCGTAGGCGAAGCCGTCACCGGTCGCCCGCCACCACGGCTCGCCCACGACCCTGGTGAGCATGCCGGCCTGGAGGAACAGGAACGTGGCCATCTCCAGCCTGGTCTGCTTGATCCCGCCGGGGCGCGGCAGCATCCAGTAGGCCACGCCCATGACCATCGAGAGGAAGAAGCCGACCGTGCCGAGGTGGGCGTGGGTCGGCTCGAGCACAGCGGTGTAGCCCGGCCACAGCGCCATCGCCAGGCCGGCCAGGCCGTTGGCGATGAGCCACACCAGGGCGCACCGGAGGAACGCTACCTGCCAGCGACTCAGGCTGCCTTGCTCACCTTCACCCGCCAGCGCTCAGGGCCCTCTTCCAGGTAGGTCCAGTCGATCTGACCGGACCGCTCGGCCTGGAACTGGTAGTACAGCGGCTTCGGATCGTGGTCGTTGACCAGTTCGAAGGACTCGCCGGGGGCGAGGTCGTCGAACGTCTGGAAGATGAGCGGGTGCCGCTCCCGCGGCAAGATCTTACGCACGTCCAGCTGCTTCATCGGGTTCTTCTCCTTCCGACCACCTGATGGCCGCCGTCGGGCAGGCCGCCATGGCGTCCAAGACCAACTCACTGACCGCGACGGTGCTCGCCGCGCCCAGGATGCCGGGCGAGATCTGCTCGCACACGCCGCACTCGATGCAGCGCTGTCCGTCGATGTACACGTGACTGGGCCTACGCAGCATCGGCTCTCTCCTCACGCACCCTGGTCGACTTGCGCGACGCCATGCGCCTCACGCCGAGCACCGTGAACGGCTCCCCGCGCGCCAGCAGCGCCTTGTCGACGCCTGGCGGCACGTGGACGACGTCGCCGACGGCGACCTCGTGCTCCTCCTCGCCCTCCCGGATCGCGCCGCTCCCGCCGAGCACGGTGAAGACCGTCTCGGCGCCGTCGCCGGTCGGGGCGACGATCGACTGGTCGCCCTGCAGGCACAGCAGCATCACCGCCAGCCCATCGCCGACGTTGAGCGGGCGCGGCACAGGTCCGCGCTCGGAGAAGCGCTGTTGCTCCAGCGACTTGATCAGGGGCACGCGGCACCGCTGTCTGTTGGCTCGGTCGCCAGCAGCCGCTGCAGGTCGGCCAGCAGCCGCTCTTGGGCGGCCG
>CAZQVC010000021.1:28084-33362 GCA_964596625.1 uncultured bacterium
GGCTCGGTCGCCAGCAGCCGCTGCAGGTCGGCCAGCAGCCGCTCTTGGGCGGCCGGCGACAACGACTTCAGGCGGCTCGCCTGCGCGAGCGTGACGGTCGGGGCGAGCAGGGCGCGCAGGTGCGACTGCGCCAGGGGCGTGAAGCCGTGCGCGATGAGCAGGTCGAGCGCGCCGTCGTGCAGTTTGAGCACGTCCGACACGCGCATCGCGAGCAGCGAGTCCGTCGTCGGCACGGCAGTGGGGACCGCAGTCTGACTCGACTTCGCGACTGGCATGCCCGATGCTCCCCCACGGACCGGGCGGCGTCCCATGACCTGAGTCAAGGCGAGCGGCGAAGAGGCGGACTTACGCTCCTGACATGCGCGAGGCTTTCCTCGACAACCGCGGCCTGGAGCCGCCCCAACCGATGATCCGTACCCTCGAAAAGCTCGAGAGCCTGGGTGCGGGCGACGTGCTGACGATCCACAACGACCGCGTGCCGGTCTACCTGCTGCCGCAACTGCTCGACCTCGGCGCCAGCTACACGGTCGACGAGCAAGACGACGGCAGCGCGATCGTGCGCATCACGAAGTCGTCGAACGCCTAGGGTCGGGGAGTAGCGGCCGATGATGCCGGGCTCCGCCGCCGGCGGTGCGCCGCCGGCCCTGCCGATCGCAGCGCTGGTCACCGCAGCTGCGGTGCTCCTGGGCGGCGCGCTGTTCCTGTTGCTGGAGCCGGCGGCGTTGACGTTGCATCTGGCCAACCCCCGGCTGCTGGCGCTGACGCACACCTTCACGCTCGGCTTCGTCACGCTCGTCTACCTCGGCACGCTGCAGCAGCTGCCGGCCGTGATGCTGGTGACAGAGCTCGCCTGGCCCAGGCTCGGTTACGTGAGCCTGCCGCTGGCGGTGCTGGGCACCGGCCTGATGGTCTGGGGCTTCGCCGACGGCGTTGCGGCCGTGCCGCTGGCGATCGGCGGCGCCGTGGTCTGCGTCGCGCTCGGCCTGAGCGCTGCGCAGCTGCTCGCCACGGCCGCCGGCCGGCCACCGAAGGAGCCTTCCGGCCGCGGTCTGGTGACCGCGGTTGTCTACCTCTTCCTCACGGTGCTGGCCGGCCTGTTGCTCGCCTCCGCCAGGGCCTCGCCAGCCGTTGCGACCGCGGTCGGCTACCCGGCCTCGCTGCACCAGACGTTCGGCATGCTCGGCGCGTTCCTGCTCGGCATCGCCGCGGCCGGTCACAAGCTGCTCTCGATGTTCGCCCTCTCCAAGGGCGGGCCGGTGTGGCGCCTGCGGTGGCTGACCTACGCCGTCCACGTCGCGCTGGGCGCGACGTTGGCCGGCGCCTTCCTCGGCCTGCTGCCCGGTCTCGCTGCCCTGGCCGACCCGCTGCGCTACGTGGCGTTGGCCGGCATCGTGGTGGCCGCGGGCCTGCAGCTCTGGGAGGTCAAGGCGCTGCTCGACCGACGGCTGCGCAAGCGACTGGAAGCGCCGGTGCAACGCTTCGTGGGCGCGCACCTCTTCCTGCCACTGGCCGGCCTGCTGCTGCTGTTCGGCTACCAGTCCGCCGCTGCAGCGGCCTTCCTGCTCGGCTTCGTGGGCCTCGCCGTCAGCGGGATGCTGGTCAAGATCCTCTCGTTCCTCACCTGGACGAGCGTGTACGCCAGGCGCACCGCCAAGGGCGGCGCTGCCGCTCGCCCGCCGCTGCTGCGCGACCTCATGGTCCCGGCCTTGGAGCCCGTCACGACCGCGGGCCTCGCGGCCGGCGGGGTGCTGGTGCCGCTGGCCATCGTCTTCGGCTCGCAGCTGCTCGGCGCGCTCGGCGCGGCCGGTCTGCTGGTGGGCGCAGCCAGCCAGTTGGCGCAGGTGCTCGTCATCGTCTACCGCACCTTGAGCGGCGTGTCGGCGCCAGCTGCGGCCCCCGCCGCCGGCGCGCTGACCCACAAGGGTTGAGAGTGAGGCAGGCGAAGACCAGCTTGCCACGAAGGGAGCGAAGCCTATGACCGTCACCGAGCTGAAGGAAGAGGAGGCCTCGGTTTCTGCCGAGGACGTGCTGCTGCAACTGGGGCTGGTGATCGACCCCGAGCTGGGCATCGACATCGTCAACCTCGGGATGGTCTACGTGGTCGCGGTGCGCGGTGACAGGGTCGCGGTCGAGATGACGCTCACCACACCGGGCTGCCCGCTGCACGCGAGCATCGAGGAGCAGGTGCGAGCCAGGGTGGGCGAGCTGCCCGGGGTCGGGCCGATCGACGTCGAGCTCGTCTGGGACCCACCGTGGAACCCCATGGCGATGAGCGAAGACGCCAAGCGCTCGCTCGGCTTCTTCATGTAGGTACGGCTCCACCGCATGTAGCCCCGGCTCCACCGCGGCCACCGCCGAGGATCGTCGGGCGCGCGGCCGTGGACTGCGGCCGTGCGCTAGCGCCCCGCGGCCGAGGCGAGGTCCCGCAGGCGCTCCTCGTCGATCGCGACGATCGTGCGGCCGTCCATCACCACGCCGCCCCCGGCGTGGATGCGGCCGAGGTTCCGGCTCACCAGTTCCGGCACCGTGCCGAGGCTCGTCGCGATGACCGCGTTGGTCTCGAGCTGGTACGGCAGGTTGCCGACGGCGTTCTCCAGGAGGTAGGCGGCCAGCCGGTGCACCACCTCCTTGAACGAGATCTGCTCGATGAGGCCCACCAGGCGGCGCAGGCGTCGACCCAGCGTGCGCATCAGGTAGAGGGCGATCTCGGGTCGCGCGTGGATGACCCGCTGGAAGCTGTCCTGTTCGATGACGACCACTTCCGTCGGCTCGAGCGCCTCGGCGCTTGCCGGATAGGTGCCGCCGTCGAGCGCAACCAGCTCGGCGACCGCGCCGTACTGGTGCTCGACCGACAGCACCATCTCGCGGCCGCTGGCGGGCGAGAGCACGAAGATCTTCACCCTGCCGCTGGCGATGACCATCAGCCCAAGGGCCTCGTCGCCGTCGAGGAACAGGGTCTCCCCCGCCTGGTAGTTGCGCCTGTGGGAGGCGGCAGCCAGAGCCGCGAGCTCATCGTCGGCCAGCCCCGTCAACAGCGGGCAGCGCACCAGCACGTCGATGTTGGAGCTCACCGTGGTGCTGGCGCCGCCTGGCGTTCGAGGTTCGCGGCCGTTTTGCATCTCGACAACGGTAACCGGCCGGCGGTACCAGGTGGGCGACGCGACGACCCATGCACACCGCGTCCCTCGCGACCGGGCGCGGCCTTCGGGGGGTACCATTACCCCCATCGCGTAGCGTCAACGGTCGCCACGAGGCCTTCCGACGGGCACGGCGCAAGGAGGCGAGGGGCTTGAAATCGAGCTGGCAACGCACCGTCCTGGTGATGTTCCTGGCTCAGCTCCTAGCCTCGCTCGGCTTCTCCACGATCTTCCCCTTCCTACCGCAGTACGTCACCGAGCTCGGCGCGACCGGCGGCGGCTCGACGGTCTTCTGGGTGGCCGCCGTCTACAGCGTCCAGGGCGTGGCCATGATGATCGCCTCGCCCATCTGGGGCGCAGTCGCCGACCGTTACGGTCGCAAGCCGATGGTGGTGCGCGCGCTGCTTGGTGGCGCCGTGATCGTCGTGCTGATGGGCTTCGCGCGGAGCGCCGAGGAGCTGGTGCTGCTGCGCCTGGTGCAGGGCCTGATCACCGGCGTCGTCTCGGCGGCGTCCTCGATGGTCGCGGCCGTGGTGCCACGCGAGCGTCTGGGCTACGCGATGGGCCTGATGCAGACCGGCCAATGGGCCGGCATCTCCGTCGGCCCGATCCTCGGCGGCGTCCTCGAGTACCTGGTCGGCATACGCATGTCGTTCACCGTCACCGGCGTGCTCCTGTCGATCGGCGGCCTGCTCACGGTGTTCCTGGTCAGGGAGGAGTTCACGCCGCCCAAGGAGCCGCGGCCGTTCATCGGCTCGATGTTCGGCTCGTGGGGGGCGGTGCTGCGCTCGCCGGGCGTGCCGTTGTCGTACCTGCTGCGCTTCGCCGCCTGGCTCGGCCGCTCGATGATCATGCCGTACCTGCCGCTGTTCATCGCCAGCCTCACGCTCAGTGACGAGCTCACGGGCATCTACACCGGCATCGCGATCGGCGCGGCGTCACTGGCAGGGACGGTCAGCGGCGTCGTGCTCGGGAGGCTGGGCGACCGCGTCGGCCACAAGCGCGTGCTGGTGGCCTCCGCCGTCGCCACCGCGCTGTTCTACGTGCCGATGGTGTTCGTCACCGGCGTGTGGCAGCTCATCGCCCTCAACGTCCTGGTCGGCTTCGCGGTGGGAGGCGTGCTGCCGTCGATCAGCGCCATGCTGGCGCGCTTCACCGACCCGGCGATGTCGGGCTCCGTCTACGGGCTCGACAACTCCGTCGGCGCGGCCTCCAGGGCCGCGGCTCCACTCCTCGCGGGGCTGGTCATCACGCTGACCAGCGCACCGGGGGTGGAGAACTACCGCGGGATCTTCGTGGTGACCGCCCTGCTGTTCGGCTTCACGGCCGCGCTCGCCGCATGGCGCCTGCCGAGCCGCTCGCAGGTCGCAGCTCAGGGCGACGGCCCGTGAGGCTGTCGCAAGAGCCGTTGACGTCCCGACCGGCCCTTCGCTAAGTTCGAGGCGTCACCAGGGGTGTCCCTCGCGCGCACGCGACGGGGCTGAGAACACACCCTAGAACCTGACCCCGGTAATGCGGGCGTAGGGAGCGTGACGCATCGGGCGAACGGCCGCCAGTCGGCCCTGTCGAACGCCGCGCGGCAACCGCCGCCAGACCCACAACGATGCGTCGATATCCGGTGACGGAGAGGGCGCCACCATGCACAAGGTCCGCACGTTCCTGTCGAGCCTCGCGCTGCTGCTTGCCGTCGGCTCCACGACGGCGCAGTCGCTGAGAGTGCTCACGCACGACTCGTTCTCCTTCCCGCTCGAGCTGGTCGAGCGGTTCACGGCCGAGACCGGCATCGAGGTCGACTTCCTCTCGGGCGGCGACGCCGGCCAGGTCGTCAACCGCGCGATCCTCACCAAGGCGAGACCCATCGCCGACCTGCTGTTCGGGGTCGACGACAACCTGCTGGAGCGCGCGCGAGCTGAGCAGATCTTCGAGCCGTACCTGAGCCCGGAGCTGGAGCGCGTGCCCCGCGACCTGTGGCTCGATCCCGATGGTCTGGTCACGCCCGTCGACGTCGGTTACGTGACCTTGAACCTCGACACGGCCTGGTTCGAGGAGCGCGGCCTGGAGCCCCCGGCGAGCCTGGCCGAGCTGAGCGCGGAGCGGTACGCCGGCACGCTGGTCGCGCTCGATCCGACGTCCTCGAGCCC
>CAZQVC010000022.1:0-13295 GCA_964596625.1 uncultured bacterium
AGGTAGAACTCCTTGACGTTCTCGTTCTCGCGCAGCTCTGCGGCGTCGCCCTCCAGGACGAAGCGGCCGCCCTCCAGCACGTAGCCGTAGTCGGCGATGGCCAGGGCCTGGTTGGCGTTCTGCTCGACCAGCAGGATGCCCATGCCCTCGGCGTTGATGCTGCGGATCACGCCGAAGATCTCCTCGACCAGCATCGGCGCGAGGCCGAGGCTGGGCTCGTCGAGCATCAGCACCTTCGGTCGGCTCATCAGCGCCCGCGAGATCGCCAGCATCTGCTGCTCGCCGCCCGAGAGCGTCCCGCAGGCCTGCCGCTGTCGCTCGGCGAGGCGCGGGAAGGTGGCGTAGACCCGCTCGAGGTCGGCCTGCACGCCGGCCTTATCGCTGCGGTGGTAGGCGCCCAGCCTGAGGCTCTCGCCCACGGTGAGGTCGGGGAACATGCCGCGGTCTTCGACCACGTAGGCGATGCCGGCCTGCGAGATGACCTCGGTTGGCGCGTTGGTCACGTCGCGACCGGCGACGCGCACGCTGCCCTTGCGCGGCTCGTCGTCGATGAGGCCCATGATCGTCTTGAGCATGGTGCTCTTGCCGGCGCCGTTGGAGCCGAGCACGGCCACGCACTGGCCGGCGGCGATGCTGAGCGAGACGCCCTTCAACACCCGCAACTGCCGGTGGTAGCCGCTCTCGATCGTGCGCAGCTCGAGCAGCGGCTCTGCGCTCGCCGCGCTGTTGGCGCCAGGCGCTCGTCGCTCGTCGGGGAACGAGCTCCGGCTCGCCGTCACGCTGCCCCCGTTGCCTGGGCCAGGCGCGAGGTGCCGAGGTAGGCCGCGACGACGGCCGGGTCGTCCTGCACCTGCTCGGGCGTGCCGTCGGCGATGAGGGTGCCGTGGTCGAGCACCAGCACGCGCTGGGCCATCGCGCTCACCACGCGCAGGTCGTGCTCGACGACCAGCATCGTGAGGTCGAGCTCCTCGCGCAGGCGCAGGAGGTTGACCATCATGTCGTCCTTCTCCTCGACCGTCATGCCGGCGGTGGGCTCGTCGAGCAGCAGCAGGGTCGGCTCGGCGGCCAAGGCCCTTGCCACCTCGATCAGCTTCTGCACCCCGTAAGGCAAGGAGCCGACGCGCTGGTCGCGGTAGGCCTGGAGGTCGAGCAGGTCCATCAGCTCCTCGGCCTTGCGCCGCTGCCTGACCTCGTCCCTGGCCCAGCCGGGCGTGGCCAACAGCGCGCCGAGCAGGTTGGCGCGCACGTGCATGTGGCGGCCGAGCAGGAGGTTGTCGAGGCAGGTGAGGCCCTTGAACAGCTCGATGTTCTGGAAGCTGCGCCCGATGCCGAGGCGCGCCACCCGCTGGGGCGGTGCGCCGGTGATCGTCTCACCCCGCCAGGCGACGCGCCCGCGCTGTGGCTTGTAGAAGCCGCACACGACGTTGAACACGCTCGTCTTGCCGGCGCCGTTGGGCCCGATCAGCGCGGCCACCTGCCCCTCCTGCAGGGCGAAGCCGACGTCGCTGAGGGCCGTCAGACCGCGGAAGGAGAGGGTGACGTGCTCGAGTTCGAGAAGTGGCGTGCTCAACGAAAGGCGTCCTTGGGAAGCGGCTCGGACGTGGCCCGGGCCAGACATGCACCGGCGCCGCGCGAGCAACTGTCATCGCCCGTGCGGCGCCGGCCGGTGGCGTGCTCGCCCTAGAGCGTCAGCCAGTCGGAGACCGGACGCAGGCCCTGAGGCGTGACCTGCAGGAGCATCACGGAGTTGTTGCCCCGTGGCCCGTCGGCGAAGCTGACGTTGTGGTACAGCCCGTCGCTGTAGCCGTCGATCGCGTTTAGGGCCTCGAGGAAGCTCTCCCGCGTGAGGTCGGGTCCGGCGGCCTCGAGCGCGACCACCAGCGGCTGCGCGAAGGCGATCCCGGCCAACGCCCTGAACGGGTCGGCGGCGACCTGCGGAGCGTAGCCGACGACGACGTCCTGGTAGAGCTGATCGGCGATCGGGTCGCCGTTGCCCTCACCGACGATCACCGTCGGCAGGCGCAGGAACACGCTGAACAGCGCGCCCTGCATGCCCGGGTTGGCCATCAGGCTGGGGTCGAGGAGGGTGACGGTGGCCAGCATCTGCGGCTGGAAGTCGAGGCGCTGGAACTCGTTGACGAGGTTCGCGGCCGCCGTTGGGTCGGAGAAGAGCAGCACGCTGTCGGCGCCCGAGCCGCGCAGGCGCAACGCCTGCACGCCGAGGTTCGTGGTGCCGCGCTCGTAGCTGACGCGGTCGCCGACCGTGACGTCGTAGCCCTGCTCCTGCAGCCTCGCGACCTCCTCCTCGAGGCCGCGCAGGCCGGCCTGGCCGTAGCCGTCGTTCTGGTAGAAGATCGCGATGTTCGTGCTGCCCAGCGTGGTGACGGCGTGGCGCGTCATGAGGGCGGCCTCCACCACGTAGTCGGTGAAGGTCGTGTAGACCAGGCCGTTGGACTGCTCGGCGAACACCTCGGAGCCGGTCGCCGGACCGACCCAGGGGACGCCGGCGCGCTGGATGAGCGGCAACGCCGCGAGGCCGTTGGCGGTGCCGACCCCGCCGGCGAAGGCGAAGACCCCGACCCGGTCGATGAGCTCGCGCACCGCCGAGACGGTGCGGGCCGGGTCGTAGCCGTCGTCACGGGTCTCGAGCACCAGCTCACGCCCGTGGATGCCGCCTTGGTCGTTGATGTACTGGAAGTAGGCGTCCATGGCCGTGGAGACCGCGCCCCAGGCCGCTGCCGGCCCCGACTGCGGCGCCCACGACCCGATGATGATCTGGTCGTCGGTCACGCCGTTCTGGGCGAAGCCGACGGTCGCTAGTGCGGCGACGACGATACCGATGATGGTCCGCTTCATGTGACTCCTTGGCCCCAAGTGGGCGGTGCTCGTGTTCGGTTTCCCCGAACCCCGGTGGTCTAGTTGTCGCTACTGCGTAACGATATCACGCCTGCGGCGGCTCTCAGACGCGTTTGACCTCCGGCCGGCCCAGCAGGCCGTGCGGCCTGGTGACCAGCACCACGATCACGGCGAGGAACGCGAAGCTTGCCTTGAACTCGAGCGAGAGGTAGATGCCGACCACCAACTCGAGGATGCCGAGGACGTAGCCGCCGAGCACAGCGCCGGGCAGGCTGTTCATGCCGCCGATCACGGCGGCGACGAAGCCCTTGCTGAGCGGGTCGAGCATCATCGTGGGGTTGAGCAGCGTGGTGGGCGCGAACAGCAGCGCCGCGGCCGCCGCCAGCACGGCCGCGGCGGCCCAGGTAGCCATCAGCACCACGCGCACCGGCAGGCCCATGGCCTCGGCGACGTCCTCGCGTTGGGCAACGGCCCGCATCGCGACGCCCAGCTTGGTGAAGCTGAGCAGCGCCCACAGGCCCAGCATCAGCACCAGGCCGAACCCGGCCGTGACCAGCGACGCCACGCTGAACGACGCGCCGGCGAAGCGCACGATCTCGTCCGGCACCAGCGTCGGCACGTTCTTGTTGTCGGTGCCGAACAGCAACGCGTCGAGGCCGCCGAGCGCCAGCGCGATGCCCAGCGTGAGGATCAGCAGGCCGAGCTCCGAGCGGTTCTTCGCCGGCCTGACGGCCAGCAGGTAGATGAGCGCGCCGATGGCCGCCGCAGCGACCAGCGCGAGCAGGAACGATAGGCCGAACGGCAGGTTCAACGAGGTGAACAGGGTGTAGGCGACGAAGG
This sequence comes from uncultured bacterium, assembly GCA_964596625.1. GTDB lineage: Bacteria > Deinococcota > Deinococci > Deinococcales > Trueperaceae > DASRWD01. Next base: position 3,697 of record CAZQVC010000022.1, read on the forward strand.
TCGCGGCCACGCCGATGTCGCCGTGCGCGAAGTTCAAGATGCGCGTGGTGCGGTAGAGCAGGACGAGGCCGAGGGCCACCAGCGCGTACACCGAGCCGATGGTCGCGCCGCTGACCAGCACCTGCAGCACCTCGGCGAAGCTGGTCACAGCGGCCAGGTCTTCCAGTACTGGCGGATCTTCAGCCAGCGGCCGTACAGCCCGGACGGCTCGAGCACCATGATCAGGATGACCACGGCGCCGAACACCAGCTGCGACCAGGAGCGGAAGGTCGAGAGGTAGAGCTCGAGGCCCGTGATGAACGCTGCGCCGATGAGCGCGCCGGGGAGCGTGCCGAGACCGCCGACCACGACCATCAGCAGGAACTTGATCGAGAGCAGCAGGTTGAAGCTCTCCGGCGTGAGGTAGCCGACGAGCGGACCGTAGAGCGCGCCCGCCAGGCCGGCGATGCCGGCCGAGATGACGAAGGCGAGGCTCTTGTAGCGCGCCAGGCCGATGCCGCTCATCTGCGCGGCGAGGTCCGCGTCGCGCACGGCCCGGAAGGCCCTGCCGACGTGCGAGCGCTCGAGGTTGAAGATCATCAGGGTGCACGCCAGCGCGAGCCCGGCGGCCAGGTAGTAGAAGGCGCGGTCGCCGAAGAAGTCGACGCCGAAGATCACGGGGCGGTTGACCAGCATGCCGGTGGAGGCGCCGACCAGGTCGAGGTTGTTGAGGATCTGCTGGATGGCGAGCCCGAAGCCGAGCGTGGCGATCGCCAGGTACGGGCCCTCCAGCCTCAGGGCCGGTATCCCGATGAGCGCGCCCAGCAGCGCCGTGAGCAGCACGGCGGCCGGCACGGTCAGCAGGAAGGACACGCCCTGGTCGGCCAGCACCGCCTGGGTGTAGGCGCCTGCCGCAAGGAAGCCGGCGTGGCCGAGCGACACCTGGCCGGTGAGCCCGACCAGCACCGCCAACGACAGCGCGACGAGCGCGTAGACGAAGAACAGGGTGAGGTTGTAGACGACGTAGCCCTTGACCAGCAGCGGCACGACGATCAGCGCGGCCAGACCGAGCAGCGCGACGGTCCAGCCGGGCGCGCCGCGGATCAGCCAGAGGTCCTGCTCGTAGCGGTCGCGGAACAGCACGGTGCTAGGCTCGCACCGCCCATCGCTGACACCAGCACGGCGCGGGGGCGCGGCGCTGACGCCTAGGCATAGAGCGTCTCGATGAGGTCGCCGTAGGCCGCCGCGATGCTCGAGCGCTTGACCTTGAGGGTCGCGGTCACCTCGCCGTCCTCATGGTGCAGCCGCTTGGGCAGCACCGCGAAGCGCTTGATCGTCTCGACCCTGGCGAGGCCGGCGTTGACCCTCTCGACCTCGCCCTCGATGAGCGCGAGGACCTCGGGGTTGCGCGTGAGGTCGGTGTAGGTGCTGTAGGCCAGCTGCCGCTCGGCCGCCCAGTGCGCGACGTTGTCCTCGTCGAGCACCAGCAGCGCCACGAGGTACTTGCGGCGGTCGCCGAGGACCACGGCGTCGTTGATGTACACGCTCGACTTCAGCTGGTTCTCGATCTTCTGCGGCGCGATGTTCTTGCCGCCGGCGGTGATGAGGATGTCCTTCTTGCGGTCGGTGATGCGCAGGTGCCCGTGCTCGTCGATCTCGCCGATGTCGCCGGTGTGCAGCCAGCCGCCCTCGAGGGTTGCCGCGGTCGCTTCCTCGTCGTCGTGGTAGCCGACGAAGTTGCCGGGGCTGCGCGAGAGGATCTCACCGTCCTCCGCGATCTTCATCTCGCAACCCGGGAAGGCCGTGCCGACCGTGCCGAGCCTGACGTCCTCGCGGTGGATGGCGATGAGCCCGGTCGACTCGGTGAGGCCGTAGCCCTCGCGGATGTCGATGCCGAGAGAGCGGAAGTAGGCGAGGATCTCGGGGGCGATCGGCGCGGCGCCGGAGATCGCCACCCGCACCCTGTCGAGCCCCAGCCGGTGGCGCAGCGGCATGATCACGCCGACGTGCGCCAGAGCCAGCGCCACGGCGTTCGAGCGCGCGGCCCCGCCGGCCATGCCCCGAGCCTTGGCGGCGCTCATCGCCCAGTGGTAGGAGGCGCGCTTGAGCCTGTGGGCGTCCTTCATGTGCAGCTCGACGAGGGAGAACATCTTCTCCCAGATGCGCGGCACGGCGAAGAACACGGTCGGCCTGATCTCCTGCAGGTTGACGAGGACGGTGTCGAGGTTCTCGGTGAAGCTCACGGTGTGGCCGCAGCGCAGCGGCGCCGCGATGCTGATCAGCCGCTCGACGATGTGCGAGAGCGGCAGGAACGAGAGCAGCTCGTCGTCTTCGTTGTGCGGGATGGCCTCGAGCAGCGAGTCGACGGCCCACAGCATGTTGCGGTGCGAGAGCTTGGCGCCCTTGGGGTTGCCGGTGGTGCCGGAGGTGTAGATGAACAGGGCGACGTCGTCGGGTTCGATGGCCTCTAGGCGCGCGTCGACCGGCCGGGGGTCGTCGCGGTAAAGCTCGTGACCGGCGGCGATGACCTCGTCCCAGCGTTCGATGCCGGCGACGTCCTCCGGCTCGATGACGATCACCCAGCGCACGTCGTCGCAGCGCTCGGCGACCGCCAGCCACTTCTCCAGCTGCTCGGCGTCCTCGAGGATCAGGCCTACCGAGCCGGAGTGCCTCAGGTGGTACTCGAGCTGCTCGGGGCTGCTGGTCGTGTACACGCCGACCGTGGCGGCGCCCACCGTCTGGACGGCGAGGTCGGCGACCGTCCACTCCGGCCGGTTCTCGCAGAGCAGCGCCACGCGCTCGCCGTGCTCGACGCCGCGGGCGACCAGCTGCGCCGCCAGGGCGTTGACGTCGGCAGCGTACTGAGCCCAGCTGATCTTCTCCCACAACCCCAGGCGCTTGACCCGCTGGGCTAGGGAGGTGTCTTCGGCTCTACGACGCAGCAGCTCCGGCAGGCTGCGCGCTGGCTCCGCGCTGGCTGTCATCTTGGCCGCATCTTAACTCGGTGACCAACTGGTCCACCCACTCGACGATCCTGGCTTGCGTCAGGTCGGGCTCGTTGTCCTCGTCGAGCGCGAGGCCCAGCAGGCGGCCGTGGCGCAGCGCCAGCGAGCCGGTGAAGTGATAGCCGTGGGTGTCGCTCGTGCCGATGAGCACGGCGCCCGTCCCCCTCAGCTCGTCGGCGATGATGCCGATCGCGTCGAGGTAGGTGTCGGGGTAGCCGAGCTGGTCGCCGGTGCCGAACAGCGCCAAGCGCTTGCCGAACAGGTCGAGCTGGGCGAGTTGCGGCAGCTTCACGGTCATGTCAGACGGCAGTTGACCGATGTTCCAGGTGCTCGAGCCGATAACGACGAGGTCGTACTCGGCCAGTTCAGCGACGTCGAACCAGGCGATGTCGCGCGCGACGACCGGGGTATCCAGCCTCGCCGTGAGCTCTTCAGCCACCTGTTCGGCGACCACCTCGGTGGCTCCGAACATGGAGGCGTAGAGCACCACGGCGCTGCCGCCGGGCGCGTGGGGGTGACTCGAACTCATCCCCCGATGGTATGGCGCGCCCCGGCCGGCGCGCGTTGACCCTGGTCAAGGCGGCCGGCCGGGAGGTCGCGCTACCTGAAGAGGTCGGCCATGCTCTTGCCGAGCAGCTTGCTGGCGGCGAAGACCAGCACCAGCGTGATCAGGATGACCACGCTGCCCATCGCGCTGGCCGGCGCGATGCGGTGGGACGTGAGGTACTCGTAGATGGCTATCGACACGGTCTTGGTGGTGCCGGAGAAGAGCATGATGGTCACGCTCAGCTCGGAGATCAGCGTGGCGAACACCAGGATGGCCCCGGCCAGCATGCCGGGGGCGATGAGCGGCAGCGTGACCCTGCGCAGCGTGCGCCACCACGACGCGCCGGCGATGGTCGACGCCTCCTCGAGCTGCGGGTCGACCTGCCCGATGCTCGCGGAGACCGAGCGGAACGCGTAGGCCAGCCGCCTGACGAAGTAGCCGAAGATCAGCAGGATCGGCGTGCCGGTGAGTATCAGCGGTCCGCTGTTGAACGTCGTGAGGTAGGCGACGCCGGTGACGATGCCGGGCAGCACGAAGGGGAGCATGATCGTCAGGTCGATGAGCCACTTGCCGCCGAACCTGCGGCGCAGCGAGACGTAGGCCGTGAAGGTGCCGAAGAGCAACGCCATGACGGTCGCGGCGCCGGCCAGCCAGACGCTGTTGAGGATCGGCTGGAAGACGCGGCCGAGGATCAGCTCGTAGTTGCCGAGCCCGTACTCGGTGGGCAGCAGGGTGCCGGCCCAGCGCTCGGCGAACGACGAGAAGACGACCATGGCCTGCGGCAGCAGCGCCAGCGCGAGCAGCAGCCAGGTGTAGACGTTGCCGAAGACCCGGGCGGCGAGCGAGTCCGCCTGACGCGAGCGCTGCGTCGTGCCCGTCAGCGTGACGAAGCGCCGCTTGCCGCTGAAGCGCCGCATGACGAGCAGGAAGGCGAGGACCAGAAGCACGTTGACCACGGCGATCGCCGCCGCGCCGTTGAGGTTGAAGAAGCCTTCGACCTGGAAGAGGATCAGCGTCGGCAGGACGTAGTAGTCGCTGCCGAGCACCGAGGGCACGCCGACGTTGCCGAGGGCGCGGATGAACACGATGATCGCGCCGGAGGCTATCGAGGGCGCGATGAGCGGGAAGGTGACGGTGCGCAGGATGCGCCAGCGCGAGGCACCCATGATGCTCGCCGACTCCTCGATGAACGGGTCGGCGGCCGCCAACGCGCCCTGCACGATGAGGAACACGAACGGGAAGTACGACAGCGAGAGCGCCAGGATGATGCCGAACGGCCCGAAGATCGACGGCATCGTCACGCCCAACAGGTCCTCGATGGTGCGGGTGAAGATGCCGTTGCGCCCGAGCAGCAGGACCCACGAGTACGCCCCGATGAACGGCGGCGCGATCAGGGGGATCACCGAGAGCGACATGATCAGGTTCTTGAACGGGATCCTGATGCGCGCAACGGCGTAGGCGGCAGGCAGGGCCAGCAGCGTCGCGAAGAGCGTGGCCGACAGCGACACGACCAGGGAGTTGCGCAGCGCGGAGCGGTAGAGCGGCGAGGTCCAGAAGCGCTCGAAGTTGCCGAGCGAGAGGTTGGAGAAGGAGAGCGCCTCACCTTGGGGAACGAGGCTGGAGAGCATCGTCTTGCCGATCGGGTAGACCAGGAACACGAACAGCACCAGCGCGGTGACGACGCCGACCAGCAGCGGCGTCAGGTCGCGGCGCCGGGCCGGTTCCGCGGGCGCCCCCGCTGGCAGCGGCACGTCCGCCACGGCTAGCCGGCCCCCGGTGAGACGAAGGCGACGGCGTCGGCCGGGTCGAAACCGATCCTCACGCCCATGCCCTCGGCGATCCCCGGCAGCGGGCGGGGGCTCTCCACCACGACCTCGTTGAGCGCGCCGTCACAGGTCACGAAGTAGCGCGTCATGTTGCCGAGGAAGAGCGCCCTGCGCACCCGTCCGGGGACGCCCGGCAGGGAGGTATCGTCGTCCTGCGGCCGCAGCGTCTGGTGCTCCGGGCGCACGGCGACGACCGCGTCACCCGGCACCTCGTACGCGGCCTTCTCCTCGTGCCTCAGCTCGTGACGCTTGGCGACGGTGGCGGTGTCGCCGCCGGCCAGGCGCAGGGCGGCGCCGGAAGCGTCTACGGCGCTGGTCTCGGCCGGGTAGAAGTTGATCTTGCCGATGAAGTCGGCGACGAAGAGGGAGGTCGGGTCGCGGTAGATCTCCTCCGGTGCGCCCACCTGCATCAGGCGGCCGAGCTGGAAGACGCCGATGCGGTCGGAGACCGACATCGCCTCCTCCTGGTCGTGCGTTACGTAGAGCGCGAGCACGCCGAGCTCCTTCTGGATGCGGCGGATCTCCTCGCGCATCTGCACCCGCAGCTTCGCGTCGAGGTTGGCCAGCGGCTCGTCGAGGAGGAACATGTCCGGCTCGTATGCCAGGGCCCTAGCGATCGACACACGCTGCTGCTGGCCGCCCGAGAGATCGGCTGGGTAGCGGCCGTGGAGGCCCGCCAGGCCGAGGATGTCGAGGAGCTCGAGGACCCGGCTTCTGATGCGCTCGTTGCTCTGACCGCGCACCCGCAGGCCGTAGGCGGCGTTCTCCAGCACCGTCAGGTGCGGGAACAGCGCGTACGACTGGAACACCATCCCGAGGTTGCGTTGCGCCGGCGGTAGCCGTGCGAGGTCGCGGCCGCCGAAGCGGATGGTCCCAGAGGTGGTCGTCTCGAGGCCGGCGATCATGCGCAAGGTGGTGGTCTTCCCGCAACCGGACGGGCCAAGCAGCGAGAAGAACTCGCCGGCGCTGACCTCGAGCGAGACGTCCTTGACGGCCGTCACCGGTCCCTCTGCGGTGTCGAAGACCTTGGTGAGCGACTCCACGCTCAACGTCCTGTGAGGCAAATCCGTTTCCTCCGTCGGCGGATCCGGCACGTAGCCGGCGCCATCTTGAGATACCCGAGATATAACCCGCGCGGCCGCGCCTGGGACTAGGCCGCCCCCTTCACGATCAGCACGGTGCGGTCGTCGGTGAAGGCGCCGGGGCTGGAGCCCTTGGTGGCCGGGTGTGGCCCGATCTTGTAGGGGTCGTCGCGCTCGACGCGCGCGATGTGCGCCTCCCAAGCGGCAACGGTCGTGGCGCGCGCTGGCGGGGTGCCGAAGTACCCGTCGCTGAACAGCTCGATGCTCACCTCGTGGGCCGCTGCCTCGGGTGAGACGACCTCGTCGATGACCTTGTCGAGCGGCACCCGCGAGCCGTCGACGCAGGCCTGCCCCAGCGCGCCACCGTCGTTGCGGTAGCGGGCCGCGCCCCTCACGCCGTTCTCGAGGATGGCGGCGAGCGTGCCAGCCGGCAGGTGAGCGGTCTGCGACGCGAGCCGCTCCGAGGCCTCGTCGCGCAGCCTCTCGAAGGCCTCGCGCGGCACGACGTGCGCCCACTCCGGCGCGAAGCGCGCGCTGCCCTCGAGGCAGTAGTGACGTCCGCTGGCCAGCGCGTCCTCGACCGTCGCCCCGCGCTCCATGGCCTCGCGCACCAGCATGGCGCGCCAGCCGGCGAGCACGCCCTCGACGGGCTGGGGGTTGAGGAGCGTGCGGCTGCCGCCGAGGCGCACGCCGCAGTCTCCCACCACCACGACACGCCACGGCGCAAAGCCGTCCGAGGCTTTGGGCACCGCCAGCGCCAGCTGCGCGCCGAAGCGGAGGTTGGCGTCAGCGGCAGCCGCGTCGTGCTCGCCGAGCTCGCGGTAGCGCTCTTGGAAGGCGTCCTCGAAGCGTTGCAGCAGCGACGCGAGCGGCAGGTCGAACAGCAGGTCCTCGGCGTCGAGCGCCGCCAGCGTGCGGTCGATCAGCCGACCCGCCTCCTGGCCGCGGCTCGAGCCGTCGGGCAGGGGCACCCCGCTCTTGTCGGTGACGCCGTCGATGACCGCGTAGTAGCGGCCGGAGCGCGCGCTGAAGCGGTCCTCGTTGCGTTCGGGATGGGCAGGATCCTTGGCGGCGCTGAAGGCTTCCAGGTACATGACTGCTACTCGCTGCGAAGGTGCGCGTGGCGGCATGAGAACGGCGGCCGTCGGACGGTTGCCGACGGCCGCCGTTCGACGCGCCTCAACGGTTCGAGAAGATCTCGTCGAACTTCTGCAGGTTGGCGTCGCGGTTGGCCGCGGCCATGTCGGGGTCGTACGGGAAGGTCGGCACCTCGCTGGTGGGCGCGAGGCCCTCGGGCGCCGGAGCGTCGGCGCGGACGGGGCGCCTGAAGTGGCGCGCCGCGATCTCGTAGTTGGCCAGCGACGTGGCCCAGTCCATGAACGTCCTGGCGGCCTCCGGGTTGGGTCCGCCGGCGATGATGCCCATGGAGTCGAAGCGCAGGCCGGTGCCCTCGCTCGGGTAGATGGCGGCGACGGGCCAGCCCTCGCTGATGAGCTGAGCGATGTTGGCCTCGCCGGTGATGCCGAGCTCGATCTCGCCGCGCGCCACGTTCTCGAACACCAGCTGCGACGAGCTGACGAACGTCGTGTTGGCCACGACCTGCTCGATGAGCTCCCAGTCGTAGAGCTGCAGCATCTGAGCCAACTGCGCGTAGGCCGAGCCGGAGAGCGAAGGGTTCGCCATGATGATCTTGCCCTCGAAGCGCGGGTCGGCGAGGTCGGCCCAACTCGTCGGGCGCTCCTCTTCAGGCATCAGGTTGGTGTTCACCACGAAGGCCTGCAGGGGCTGTGAGTAGCCGTAGTAGCGGTACTCCGGGTGGACGAACGCCCGGTCGAAGTCGGCGTCGTTGGCCGTCTGGTACGGCTCGAACATGTCGATGATCGCTTCGAAGCTCTCGACGCTGGCGCCGAAGAAGATGTCGCCGCGTGGGTTGGCGGCCTCGGCCTCGATCCGCGTGGTGTGTTGACCGACGCCGGCCGAGACGACCGTGACGTTGATCTCGGGGTGCGCCTGGTTGAAGGCCTCGACCGTCTCCTCGATCAGCTCGGAGGAGCCGGCGTTGTAGATGACCAGGTTCTGAGCGAAGGCGAACGCGCCCAAGGCGAGCGCGCCGACGAGTGCCAGGAGTACGTGCCTAAACCGCATTCTCGAAGCCATAGTTGTCCTCCAGTGCTCCGTTGGGACGCCGGCGTAGGACTGTCTACCCGCGGCCAAGCTCCCGGTTTCGGATAGGCAGAAGGCTATCACGACGGCCCGGCCACGGCGAGTCCCGCGCCGACTAAAGACGCTTCACGCGGCCGCGGAACGCCGCGATGTGCGCGGCGTTCGCCTCGTCGCCGCCGGGACTGTTGGCGCTCTGCCAGATGGGTGGGTCGATGCCGCGGTCGGCGAGCTCGGCGACGGCGCCTATGACCATGAGGTTGAGGCACAGCGCGTTGAGGAACGTGCTCGAGGCGCCGACCTTCTGCGTGACGCCTGCCACCGCCAGCAGGGCGTCGCCCATCGGCACCTTGCAGTCGATGACGATGTCGGCGAGGTCCGCGAGGTTGCGACCGTTCGGATGCCGGGCGGGGTGCCCGGCCGGCAGGCCGGCCTGGATCTCCCGGCTGGTCACCGCGATGGTCCTCGCGCCCCGCTCCTTGGCCAACAGCGCCGCCTCGATGGTGCAGGCGTTGATGCCGTAGGCGTTGACGATGACCAGGAGGTCACCGCTCGCCAGCCCGTAGTCGTCAAGCACCGTGCGCGCGAAGCCCGGTGTGCGCTCGATGGCCATGCTGCGCAGGGCGCCGCCGCCAAGCATGACGCCGTCGTCGAGCATGGGGTTGATCGCCACCAGGCTGCCCGCCCTGAAGAAGACCTCCTCGGCGCCCAGCGCCGAGTGCCCTCCGGTGCCGAACACGTGCAGAAGTCGCCCCTCCTCGATCGTGTCGGCGACCTCCCGTGCGGCAGCGGCTATGGCGTCGGACTCCTCGGCCATGATCCGCTGCATGAGGCCGGTTACGGTCGTGAAGTACTGCTCGCCGAGTTCTCCAATGGCCAATGCCATCATCTCCATCCGCGCTGCCGGAAGTAGCTGCTCGGGCCGAGAACCAACGGCCAGGACGCGTCTCGCGGCTCGCCACGCGAGTGTAAGCTGACCGTCGTGAGCGCGCCAGCGAGG
>CAZQVC010000022.1:13395-30670 GCA_964596625.1 uncultured bacterium
GGCTTCGGCGTCCGCGACATCACCCCTGACATCACCCCTACCGGCGCCGTGAGGCTCTCGGGGTTCGCGGCGCGGACGCAGGCGAGCCGCGGGGTCCATGACCGCCTCTACGCGCGCGCCATGGCGCTGGCGGAACCGGGTGGCGAAGCCGTCGTGCTGGTGGTTCTCGACCTCATCGGCGTCGACGCCGAGTTCACCGCCCGGGTGCGCCAGGCGGTACTCGCGTCCGCCGGGGCGTCGAAGAACGGCGCGCTTCTTACGAGCACGACCCAGATCGCCGTGCTGGCGACCCACACCCACGGCGGGCCGGCCAGCCTGCCGCGGGCGTTCCTCGGGCCGGTCGACCAGGCGGCCATCGACCGCGCGTTCGCGGGAGCCGTGGAGGCGGCCTTGCAGGCGCTGGACGACCTCGCGCCCGCGATCCTCAGCTACGGCACGAGCGACGTGCCGGGCGTCGCGCGCAACCGCCGCCGCGCGGACGGCCCCGTCGACGAACGACTCAGCGTGCTGGCCGCGTGGCGGCCGGGAGCGGCGTCGCCGGCCGGAGCTCTCATCAGCTTCGCGCTTCACCCCGTGGTCCTCGGCGCCGACAACCTGCTGCTCACCCGCGACTACCCCGGGTTCCTCGTCGACGCCGTGCAACGGGAGTTCCCGGGTGCCACCGCCCTCTTCGCCTGCGGTTGCGCGGGGGACGTCAACCACGGGCACAGTGCCGAGTCGAGCTGGTCGACCGCCCCGGCCGCCGCGCGGACGTTCGCCGAGGCCGCGAAGATCGGCGAACGGCTGGCCGCGGCAGCCGCTGACCTGTTGCGGTCGGCGCCACCGCCCCCGGCGGAGAGGGCGGACCGCCGGGCGTCGCCGGGCGCCGCCGTGCAGGCACGCTCGGTGTCGGCCAGGCTGCCGCTCGCGCCGGCGGGCGACCCGAGCGAGATGCTGGCCCGCTTCGAGGCGGAGGTCGAGTCGGCCAAGGCCGCCGGCGACATTGCGAGGGCGGCGGTCAGCCGGGAGCTCGTCGCCTGGGCTCGAGGGCGCGGCCGCACGAGATCGGCGACCTCGGTCACCAGCGAACCCGTGCCCCGGCTGGACGGGTCGTCCCAAGCGGCGGTCACGGTGGAGCTGCAGGCCTTCGAGCTCGGCGAGCTGACGCTGCTCTTCCTGCCGGGCGAGCCGTTCGTGGAGTACGGACTGCGTTTGAGGGAGCTCGCACCGCACCGCGTGTTGCCCTTGGCTTACGCCAACGACGCGCCCGGCTACCTGCCGACGGCTTCCGAGGTGGCCGCCGGCGGCTACGAGGTCGACGTGGCCTACATGTTCTACGGCGCGCCAGCCCCGTTCACCCCGCTCGTCGAGTCGGTTCTGATGGAGCAGGCCCTGCTCCTCGCGGGGGTGAGCGAGGAGGTCGGCCGGGGCCCAGACCCCAGCGAACGCCGCTAACGGATACGATTCATGAGGCGGCGGTCGTCGCGCTGGCGCACGTCTGCGAGCTCCGCCGTCCGGAACGGAGAACCCGATAACGATGTTGGTGAGAGAAGAAGCGAGGCCCGGCGACGTCCTTGGGGAGGACGCCGTTCGCGACGCGTTGCAGCGTGGCCTCGCCGGCCGGTTCAGCGCTCAGCGCGTGCTCGTGCTGATCCCAGACCACACCCGCAGCGTGCCCTTGCCGCTGCTGTTCGAGACCGTCGTCGACGCTCTGGACGACGCCGCTGCGATCGACTTCATGGTCGCCCTCGGCACGCACCCGCCGCTGTCGGAGGAGCGCCTCTTGCACCTCGTCGGCATCACGCCGCAGGAGCGCGCCGAGCGCTACCGCCATGTCGGCATCGTCAACCACGGCTGGGGCGAGCCGGGCACGCTGGTGAGCATCGGCACGCTGCCGCAGGCGCGGATCGAGGAGATCGCCGGTGACCGCTGGCACCCCACGCTCGGCGGTGACGTCGACGTGCTCATCAACGCCGCGGCGACCGAGTACGACCACGTGCTGATCCTCGGACCGACCTTCCCGCACGAGGTCGTCGGCTTCAGCGGTGGCGCCAAGTACCTGTTCCCCGGCATCAGCGGCAAGGACATGATCGACGTCACGCACTGGCTCGGGGCGCTGGCGGGCGTGCGCCGGACCATTGGCATCAAGGACACACCGGTGCGCGCGATGATCCACGCCGCGGCGGAGCTGCTCGCCACGCCCGTGACGCTGGCTGCCGTGGTGGTCGACGGCGCCGACCTGGCTGGCGTCTTCGTCGGTGACCACGTGAGCGGCTGGTCCGCCGCCGCCGACCTCTCGGCCCAGCGCCACATCCGCTGGGTGGAGAAGCCCTTCCACAGCATCCTCTCGTGCGCTCCGCCGATGTACGACGAGCTGTGGACGGCCGGCAAGGCGATGTACAAGCTCGAGCCGGCGCTGGCTGAAGGGGGAGAGCTGATCATCTACGCTCCCCACCTGCGCGAGGTCAGCCTGGTGCACGGCGCGCACATCGCCGAGGTCGGCTACCACGTGCTGCCGTACATCCTCGGCCAGTGGGAGCGCTTCAAGCACCTCCCGCTCGGCGTGCTGGCGCACTCCACGCACGTCCGTGGCGACGGGGACTACGACGCCGCGACGGGCACCGAGCTGCCCCGCGCTCAGGTGACCCTGGCGACCCAGATCCCGCCGGACGAGTGCGCTGCACTGGGGCTGGGGTACCGCGACCCGGCGACCGTGCACCTGGACGAGTGGCGTGACCGCGAGGACGAGGGGATCTTGTTGGTGCCCAAGGCTGGTGAGACGCTGTACCGGGTGCGCGAAGGGTGAGCGGCACGGCGGGCAAGGAGACGGGGGGTGAGCCCCTCGCGCTGGTGATCATGGGCGTCTCCGGGTCGGGGAAGACCAGCGTCGGACGCCTGTTGGCCAAGCGGCTCGGCTACGAGTTCCTCGACGCCGACGACTTCCACTCGGAGCAGAACGTGGCCAAGATGGCCAGCGGGCAGCCCCTCACCGACGCCGACAGGGCGCCGTGGCTCGAGGCCATCCGCGACGCGATGAGCGAACGCCTACGCCGCGGCGAAGGGGTGGTGATGGCCTGCAGCGCCCTTCGCCAGAGGTACCGCGATGTCCTGCGCCAGGCCGGCGACGGCGTGCGCTTCGTCTACCTCAAGGCCGACAAGGGCCTGATCGCCAACCGCCTGGCGACCCGCTCGCGCCACTTCTTCGCGCCCGCGCTGCTCGACTCCCAGTTCGCGACCTTGGAGGAGCCCGACGCCGCCGTGGAGCGCGACGTGAGGGTCGTCGACGCCACGTTGCCGCGGCATCGCATGCCGGCAGCGATCAAGTCGGCGCTCGGCCTCCCGCGAGCCTCGTAGGAAAGCAGGCCGCCACGCAGGTCGTATGCACTCAGGCTGGTGGCGCGTTCGGCTCGACGCAGGAAGCTCGCTCAGCGGCGGCTGGCTACGCGATCCTTGAGGCTCTTGCCGGCCTTGAACGCCGGGTACTGGCTGGCCGGGATCTCGATCTTCTCGGTGGTGCCGGGCTTCACGCCGGTGCGTGACTTGCGCTGGCGCAGCTCGAACGTGCCGAAGCCGGTGAGCGTGACCTTCGAACCGCTGGAGATCTCGGACGACATGGTCTCCAACAGGGAGTCCACCGTCTCCTTTACGGCCTTCTTCGAGAGTTTCGTGGTGGCGGCGATCTGGTCTACGAGATCAGCCTTGCTGACTGTAGCGGCCTTGGCCATGCGAGAACCCCTCTCAGCTTGAGAACTTCGGCAAGAGTATAGGTCATGGCGCTGGTACTGATGAGCGACGAGGCGGCTACATGAGCAACGACCTCGTGACCGTGCTGGCCATCATGGGCGGCGCGCTGGTCCTGTTCGTCTCCGACAGGGTGCGGGTCGACGCGGTCGCGCTGCTCGTGGTGCTGGCCCTCGCCCTGAGCGGTGTACTGACCCCGGCCGAGGCGCTGTCCGGGTTCGCGGAGCCGCTGGTGGTGATGATCGCGGGCCTGTTCGTGGTCTCCGCCGCCCTCAGCAGCACCGGGGTGGCCGGCGCGGTCGGAGAGTGGCTGGCGCGCGCGGCGGGCGGCAGCGCGACCCGGCTGATCGTGGCGCTGATGCTGGCCACCGGTCTGCTCTCGGCCTTCATGAGCTCCACCGGCACCGTGGCGGTGATGCTGCCCGTGATCTTGCGGCTGGCAGCCCGCTCCGGCGTGAGCGCCAGCAAGCTCTTGATGCCGGCCTCCTTCGCCGCGCTGATCGGCGGGATGCTCACGCTCATCGCCACGCCGCCGAACCTCATCGCCTCGCAGACGCTGCGGGACAACGGTCTGGGCCAGCTCGGCTTCTTCGCGCTCACGCCCGTGGGGCTCGCGTTGCTGGCGGTCGCCATCCTCTACTTCGTCACGCTCGGCGTGAGGCTGCTGCCGGCCAGGGCGCCGATCGCCGGGAGGGAGCGCGGACCGCAGCGCGTCTCGGTCGAAGAGGTGAGCGAACGCTTCGAGCTTGCCGGCACGTTCTTCAGCACCGTGGTGCCGCCAAAGCACCAGCTGAGTGGCCGGACGTTGGCCGAGCTGAAGCTGCCCGAGACCGCCGGGGTGCGGGTCATCGCGATCGACACCGACCCGCAGGCGGTGAGCGATGGTAGGCGCTCCCGCAGGCACTTCGGAGTCTCGAAGCGGATCCGGCCGACCACCGTCATCGAGGCCGGCGACAGGCTCGTCCTGCAGGCGGAGACCCAGGCGGTCGAGCGCTTCGCCGAGCGCTACGACCTGCGCGTCGGCGAGCTGGACCTCGGTGCGTCGGGGCAGCTGCCGCGCAACCTCACGTTCGTCGAGCTGCTGGTGCCGCCGCGCTCCGGCTGGATCGGCAAGACGATCCGCGAACTGCGGCTGCGCGAACGCTACCGGTTGGTGGCCGTCGCGCTCAGGCGCGGCGACGTCGCCACCAGCCGCGACCTCTCGGCAGAGCGGCTGCGCTTCGGCGACGTGTTGTTGGCGCGGGGCCGCTCCGACGCCGTGGCCGAGCTGCGAGCGGAGCGGGTCGACGCGATCGTGCTCAGCGAGGCGGTCGACGGTGAGCCCCGTGCGCCGGCGGCCGACAAGGCGCCGATCGCCGTCGCCATCCTGCTGGCGATGGTGGCGTTGATGGTCGCCAGCCCGCTGCCCCTGGTAGTAGTTACGCTGCTCGCCGTGCTGGCCCTCGTGGTGACCGGCTGCATCGGGCCGGAAGAGGCCTACGACAGCGTGCGCTGGTCGACCGTCGTGGTCATCGCCGGCCTGCTGCCGTTGGCCAAGGCCTTCGAGGACAGCGGCGGCGCCACGCTCATCGCGCGCTGGCTCAACGACGCGCTGGGAGGCTACGGGCCGGGGTTGCTGCTCGTCGCCGTCTACCTCGTCACCGTGCTCGCCACGGCGTTCCTCTCCAACACCACGGCCGCCGTGCTGCTCGCGCCGATCGCCTATCAGGTCGCAGACACAGCCGGGGCGTCGCCGGTGGCGTTCCTCGTCGCGGTGGCGATAGGCGCGTCCAGCTCGTTCATCAGCCCCGTGTCGTCGCCGGTGAACGCCGTCGTGCTCGGGCCGGGTCACTACCGCTTCAGCGACTTCCTCAAGGTCGGCGGCCTCCTCCAGCTGATCGTCGCTGTCGTCTCGCTCCTCGTCATCGTCCTGCTCTACCCCCTCTGAGCCCGTACGACCCGCGCCGCACGCGCCGCGCCGACGTCGTAAGCGCGCTTGCCCAAAGGCGCCTTCTTCCGCTATACTTCTTGGTCGGTAGCGGAGGAGCGGCATCGTCCGGTTCGGCCGCCGGAGGTTAGAAGATGTTCGCAATCGTGGAATCTGGCGGTAAGCAGTACCGCGTTGCCGAGGGTGACGTGCTGCGGCTCGAGAAGCTCGAGGCCGAGGCCGGCTCCGAGGTCGAGCTCCCCGTCCTTCTGTTCAGCGGTGACGACGCCGTCAAGGTCGGCGCTCCCAACGTCGAGGGCGCGACCGTCAAGGCCGAGGTCATCGGCCACGGCCGCGGCGACAAGATCGACGTCTACAAGTTCAAGGCCAAGACCAACTACCGGCGCCACATCGGGCACCGGCAGCAGTTCACCGAGGTGCGCATCACTTCGGTCCAAGGCTAGGAGAACGGCACATGGCACACAAGAAAGGCGTCGGTAGCTCCAAGAACGGGCGCGACAGCCACTCCAAGCGCCTCGGCGTGAAGCGGTTCGACGGCCAAGAGGTCCTCGCCGGCAACATCCTGGTTCGCCAGCGCGGCACGAAGTTCAAGCCCGGCCAGAACGTCGGCCTCGGCAACGACTTCACCCTCTTCGCCCTGCGGGACGGCGTCGTGAAGTTCCACAACAAGGGCGCCAAGGGCCGTTTCGTCAGCGTCGCCGAGAGCGCGGCGAGCGAGTCGGCAGCGGCAGCCGCTGCGGCCGCCTCCTGACCCGGCGAACCTTGGTAATCGGGGCGGCCCCGGCGCCGCCCGGCATGTCGAAATTCGCCGCGCGGCACCCACCCCGCGGCGCCGCGCTTCTCATGGAGCGGGTTGATGACCTTCAGGGACGTTCTCGATATCAGCGTGCAAGGCGGCAAGGGGGGCGACGGCGGCCTCTCCTTCCTGCGCCTGAAGTACGTGCCGAAGGGCGGCCCGGACGGCGGCCACGGGGGGGACGGCGGCTCGGTGTACCTACGGGCCGTCGACGACGTCACCTCCCTCGACAAGCTGGTCGGCCGCACGCAGTTCAAGGCGCCGGTCGGGGGGCAGGGCGAGGGTCGCAACCGCGCCGGCCGCTCCGGCGCTGACCTCTACATCGACGTGCCCGTCGGCACCAAGGCCACCGACCGCGACACCGGCGAGCTGGTGGCCGACCTGGTGACGGTGGGGCAGGTGGCCAAGGTGGCTGCCGGCGGCCTCGGCGGCCGCGGCAACTCCTCGTTCGCCACCTCCACCAGGCGCACCCCGCGCTTCGCCGAGAGGGGCACCCAGGGCGAGCGGCGGCGGCTGCGGCTGGAGCTGATGACGATCGCCGACGTCGGGCTCGTCGGCTACCCGAACGCCGGCAAGTCGAGCCTGCTGGCGGCGCTCTCCAACTCGAAGCCGATGATCGCCGACTACCCGTTCACGACCCTCAGTCCCAACCTCGGCGTCGTGTCGCTGGGTCACGAGCGCCTGACCATGGCCGACATTCCCGGCATCATCGAGGACGCTCACCTCGGCAAGGGCCTCGGCCTCGAGTTCCTCCGCCACATCTCCCGCACGCGCCTGCTGGTGTTCGTGCTCGACGGTTCCACCGACCCCGTCGCCACTTTGGCCTCGTTGCGGCACGAGGTCGGTGAGTACGACCCCGAGATGCTCGAGCGTCCGGCCATGCTGGTCGTGAACAAGGTCGACCTCATCGACCAGGACCAGGTGGCCGAACTGCAGGACGAGCTCAGCCGCGCCGGCCTGCCCCTGTTGTTCGTCTCGGCCGTAACCGGTGACGGCCTCGAAGAGCTGGTCGAGAGCCTCTTCGCCCTGCTGCCGCCCCGGCCCGCGCCGGTCGAGGCCCCGCGAGCGCGCCGTGAGGCCAGCGAGGCGCCGAGCGTCAGGCGCGACCTCAGCGGCCTTGGCTGGGTGGTGAGCGGCACCGACATCGAAGCCGTCGTCGCCCGCTTCGACCCCACGAACCGGGACGCGGTCGCGTACCTGCAGCATCACTTCAAGTCGCTGGGCATCGACCGGCTGCTGCGGCGCGCGGGGGCCAGGACCGGCGACGAGGTGACCATCGGAGAGGCCACGTTCGACTACCTGGCGGAGGACGAGCCGGTATCGACCGACGAGGTCGAGTCGGCGGTCGAGGAGGCAGAGGCCGACGACTCCTTCGCGCCCGCCGAGGACGACGCGAGCAGTGCCGCGGACGACTCTTGAAGCCTCATCTGCACGTGATACCTTCGCAGGAAGATGGCGGGCGGCGACATCGTGTCAGAGAACCGCGGATCACACCTCTCGCAAGCAGATATGGGGCGACTCCGTGAGCGGGTCGGGGCGTTGGTGAGCGAGGAGCGCTTCGAGCACATCGAGCGGGTAGCGGAGTTGGCGGAGGCGATCGCGAGGGCCAACGGCTTCAGCGAGGTCGACGTGGAGCGAGTGCGGCTCGCGGCGCTGCTGCACGACGCGGCGCGAGACCTCTCCGACGAGCGGCTGCTCGCCCTCGTCACGCCGAGCAACGAGGTCGAAAGGCAGCACCCGCTCGTCCTCCACGGCCGCGCCTCACGCGAGCTGGCCGAGGAGTGGGGCGTCACGGACGAGGCGGTGCTGGGCGCCGTGGAGGGTCACGTGTTCGGGGTCCCGGCGGACGACCGGGTGGGCATGGCCGTCTACGTCGCCGACGTCAGCGAGCCCGGGCGCGGCGTGAACGCCGAGCTGCGCGAGCTGGCCCTGCGCGACCTGGCAGCGGCCTACCGCGAGGCCGTCGGCTGCAAGGTCGCGTACCTCAAGGCCAACGGCAAGGCGATCCACCCCTCCACGATGCGGGCGTACGACTCTTTGATGGCAGCGCAGCCGGCTCCCGGCGTGGGCGATGACGCGGCGTAGGGCCCGTCTCGTCTCGCTGGCCGGCGTGCTCGTAGCGCTGGCCGGCCTCGTGGGTTACTGGCTCTCGCGCGACGTCGAGCGCGCCACCCTCTCCACCGACCAACGGGCGCTGATCAACCTCGACGACGACGAGTTCCACGCCAGCTTCGTGGTGGCCGGGCGCGACATCACATACGGCAACGACGGCGCGCTGCCGATCTACCGCCAGGACGGCACCATCATCGGCTGGCGGCCGATCAACGGCTACGTCAGCACCGAGGGCACCAACACCGACACGATCCTCTACGTCGACATCAACGGCGACGACATCACGCTCATCGCCATCCCCCGCGACCTGTGGCTCGAGGACCTCGGCTACCGCGTCAACGGCGTCTACCACCGCGGCGGCGCCGAGGGCCTCAGGCGGCGGGTGGAGGCCGTGCTCGGCGTGCCCGTCGACTACTACGCCGTCATCAAGCTCGACATCTTCCAGGACCTGGTCGACGCGCTGGGCGGCGTCGAGATCGACGTGCCGTACCCCATGCACTACGACGACAACGTGGGCAACGTCCACATCCACTTCGACGAGGGCCCGCGCCACATGGACGGGCTGGACGCCAGCCTGTTCATCCGCTATCGCCAGACCCTGCGCGGCGACATCGACCGCATAGACAACGTCAAGCGGTTGGCCTACGCCATGCTCCAGCGGCTCAAGGAGCTCAACATCAGGGCCGTGACGCTGGTGCCGAGCCTGCTCGACACCTACCTCGAAGACGTCGAGACCAACGCCAGCCCCACGCTGGTGAGGCAGCTGGCCACGCGCATCCCCAACCTGCGCCTGACGAGCACCGCCACCCTGCCGGTGGAGGAGATCGTCACGTCGTCCGGCGCCCAGGTCGTGGCGCACGACCCGACGGTCGTCAACGCGTTCATGGCGGAGACGTTCGGCGGCGTGGCCCGCGACTTCAGCCAGCCCCCCGAGGTGCGGCTCGTCATCACCGACCGCAGCGGCCAGCCGGGGCTCGGCCAGTGGTACCGCGAGACCCTCGTGCGCCACGGCATCCCCGACGAGCTGCTGGCCCTGCGCACCGAGGACGACATCGAACCCGGCCCCACCCGGCTCTACGCCACGCTCGAGGCCTGGTCACAAGCCGACTACTACGCCGACCTGCTCCACGCCGGCAAGCAGCAGGTCGCACGCCTTACCGCCCACGACGGCCGAGCCACGCAGCTCGAGCTGGTGCTCGGCGCCGACGCGGCCTCCCGGGTCGACCACGTAGCGGTCGCCCTGGTGGAAGCCGCTGTACCGTGAGGCCCAAGACCGGCAGGAGGATCGTTTGAAGAACATCGCCGAGACCGAGAGCAACCGGGTTGAAGCCGAAGCCGGCATCCCTGAAGAGGTCCAGCTGCTGGTCGACGCGCTCGACGACAAGCGCGCTGTCGACATCGCGGTGCTCGACCTCCGCGAGACCTCGGACACTCTCGATTGGTTCATCATCGCCTCCGGCGAGTCCAGCCTTCAGCTGAAGGCCATGGAGGACGCCGCTCGCGAGACGCTCAAGAACGCCGGCTACCAGCCGAAGGGGATCGAGGGGCCGTCGAACCGCTGGGTGCTGCTCGACTACGGGTACGTGGTCGCTCACCTGATGAGCCCGGAAGCCAGAGACTTCTACGACCTGGAGGGTCTGTGGGCGGACGCCGACAGGGTAGAGGTCACGCCGCGCTGAGTGCCGGCCCCGCCGCTGAGCCCCACTGGGCCGAGCAGCTGGTCGCCGAGCACCTCGAACGCAGCGGCTGGCGGGTGCTGGCGCGCAACTACCGCTTGCGCGGTGGCGAGCTCGACCTGGTCTGCGAGGATGGCGGCGGCACCGTCGTCGTGATCGAGGTCAAGCAGCGCGGCAGCGACGCGTTCGGTGGCGCGGCCGCCGCCGTGGATTACCGCAAGCTGGCCCGCCTGCGGCGTACTGCCAGCCATTACCTCACCTACGCGCTGAGGCGCCCAGACGCCGCCGTGCGGTTCGACGCCGTGCTGGTCGTCGGCGACCGCGTCAGCCACCGCCTGGAACACCTGCAGGACATCGCGTGAACGCTGCGGCAAGTGGGCGCGTGAGGGTGAAGATCTGCGGCATCACCAGCCCCGAGGACGCCGCGTACGCCGAGGAGGCCGGCGCCGACGCGATCGGCCTGATCTTCGCGGCCTCGAAGAGGCGCGTCGACCGCGCACGGGCGGCGGAGATCGTCGCGGCAACGGGGCCGCTGGTCACGACGGTCGGCGTGTTCAGCGGCGCGCCGGCGCACGAGGTCATCGAGATCGCCGAGAGCCTGCGCCTCGACGTGGCGCAGCTCCACGGCGTGAGCGACGGGGAGTACCTGGCCGCGGTGCGACGCAGGGTGAAGGTGCTGCTGGCGCTGCCGTACACCGCGGCGGCGTCTCCTGGCAGCGTCACCGCCTTGCCGGCCGACGCCTACCTGATCGACGGGCCGAAGCCGGGGTCGGGCCAGCGCTACGACTGGGAAGCGGTGGCCGCCTGGCGCGGTCATCCCCGGCTGGTGGTGGCGGGCGGACTCGATCCGGCCAACGTCGCTGCCGCGGTGGCCGCCTTGCGACCCTACGCTGTCGACGTCGCCAGCGGCGTGGAGAGCTCGCCCGGGGTGAAGGACAAGGGCGCGGTCCGCCGGTTCGTGCAGCAGGTGAGGTCGGCGGAGCTCGGCGCGGCAGGTGCCGGCCCCCAGGGCGCCGGCGACCGGGCGTGACCGGCTCGGAAGGGCCGGGCAGTTCGGGTAGTTATCCACAAATATCCCGAGTTATCCCCAGCCATGTGGACAACCTCGTGGACGGCCGCAGGAGTTGCGGCTCTGACGGACCAAATCGATTTGACCCGTCCTGGACGGCGTTTCTAGGGCCCGTACGGCAGCAGCGGCGTATTACCAGAGGCGGCGGCCGCCTGTCAATAGACTCAGTTATCCACAACGACTTGCGGGATCTCCACAAGTGGCCTTTTGGCCGTCGCCAGCGGGCGAGACGGGTGTCGCGAAGGATGTACGCTTGAGTTCCACAGCCGTCACGACCACACTCAAGGCGCGAGCCTTCGAGCACTTATCCTTGACGATGCCCGGCCGAGCAACACGAAGTGGAGGAGAGCCATGAAGACCGTGACGATCGCCGACGCCCGACGCTTCTCTCTCGACCAGGTTCAGCGCAGCGACCTCGGCAGCCACCCCGACCTGAGCGTCGAACTGCTGTGCTTCGAGGCCGGCCAGTCGCTCGCCGGGCTGGGCGCCCCCGGCACAGTCGTCTACCAGGTGCTCGAGGGCGAGGCGCTGCTGCGCACGGCTGCCGAGCGCGTGCGCGTCGGCAAGGGGAAGCTGACAAGCGTCCTCGCTGGTGAGCAGCACGCCATCGAGAACGCGGGTGGCGGCCTCCTCGTGGTGTTGGCGACCGCCGCCAGGTGAAGGCGGGCGACTGGCCGGAGCTCGTCGCCCGACTGGCGCGAGACCGCGAGCAGATCGGCCAGGGCGGGGGGCCAAAGGCGGCGGAGCGGCAGCACGCCAAGGGGCGCATGACCGCGAGGGAGCGGGTAGCCGCCCTCCTCGACGAGGGCGCTCTAGGTTTCGACGAGCTGATGACCTTCGCCGGTTGGGGTCTCTACGAGGAGGAGGGCGGGGCGCCGTCAGGCGGCGTGGTGACGGGCATCGGCCAGGTAGCGGGACGCGACTGGATGCTGATAGCCAACGACGCCACGGTCAAGGCCGGGGCCTTCTTCCCGATCACCGCCAAGAAGGTGATAAGGGCCCAGACGATCGCGCTGGAGAACCGCCTGCCGACGATCTACCTGGTCGACTCCGCCGGCGTCTACCTGCCCATGCAGGACGAGATCTTCCCCGACCAGGACGACTTCGGCCGGGTCTTTTACCTCAACGCGAGGATGAGCGCGCTCGGCATCCCGCAGCTGGCCGCGATCATGGGCAACTGCGTAGCCGGCGGCGCCTACCTGCCGGTCATGTGCGACACGCTGGTGATGACCGACGGCTCCGGGCTGTACCTGGCGGGGCCGGCGCTGGTCAAGGCCGCCATCGGTCAGGAGGTCGACTCCGAGGAGCTGGGAGGCGCGGCGATGCACGCGGCGATCTCGGGGACCGTCGACTTCCGCGAGCCGGACGACCGGTCGGCGATCGAGCGACTGCGTCGGCTGGCCGCCACCTACGCCCCGGCGCGGCGCGCGCCGTGGGCCGAGGCGCGAACCGAGGTCTTGGAGCCCAGCGCCGAGGCCGGCGGGCTCGAGCGGCTGCTGCCGCCGGAAGGCGGCGCCAGGCCGTACGAGACGCGCGACGTGCTGGCGCACCTGCTCGACGGGCCGAGCGACGAGGCTGACGTGAACTTCGACGAGTACAAGGCCGAGTACGGCCAGACGATCGTCTGCGGCACCGGGCGCATCGGCGGCTACACCGTGGGGATCGTCGCCAACCAGAAGCGCGTGATCAAGCATCAGGGACGCATCGAGATCGGCGGCGTGATCTACGCCGAGGCTGCCGACAAGGCCGCTCGCTTCGTGCTCAACTGCAACCAGGCGGGCATCCCGATCGTCTTCCTGCACGACGTCAACGGGTTCATGGTCGGCCGCGAGAGCGAGAGCGACGGCATCATCCGTCGCGGCGCCAAGCTCGTCAACGCCGTCAGCAACAGCGTGGTGCCGCGCCTCAGCGTGATCCTCGGCGGCTCGTACGGCGCGGGGCACTACGCGATGAGCGGCAAGGCGTTCGCGCCGCGCTTCCTCTTCGCCCTGCCGAGCGCCCGCTTCAGCGTGATGGGGGGCCAGCAGGCCGCCAAGACCGTGCTCGACATCCAGGCGGCCCAGCTCAGGCGCAGCGGCGTCGAGCCGGACGACGAGACGTTGGCGGAGCTGCACCAGAAGATCAAGGCCGGCTACGACGAGGCGCTCGACATCCGCTACGCCGCCGCGCGGCTGTGGATCGACGAGATCGTCGCCCCGTCCGAGCTGCGCCAGCGCCTGATAAGGGCGCTGGACGCCTGCGCGACGGCTCCGGTGCCCGACGAGTTCAGGCTCGGGGTGTTCCAGGTCTGAACGGCCCTGCCGCCGAACCGCTCGGTAGAGTGGCGGCCACATGGCGCTGACCTTCCTCAGCCCTCAGTTCCTCTGGCTGCTGGCCGCGCTGCCGGTCGTGGTGGCGCTGCACTTCCTGCGTTCGCGTCGCGTGCGCCACGACGTCTCCGCCCTCTTCCTCTGGGAGCGCGCGCGCCAAGTGGTGGCCAAGCGGCGCCGCTTCTCGCCGACCTGGCTGCTGGCCGCGCAGCTGCTGTTCACGGCGCTCGCCGCCCTGGTCATGGCCAGGCCGGCGTTGGTCAGCGGCGCAGAGCCCGACCGCGTGGTGATCGTCGACGCCTCAGCCAGCATGGCGGCGCGCGCGGGCGTCGCGGAGGACGCCCCGAGCAGGCTCGAGCTCGCCACGGAGCTCGCCGGCGAGCTGAGCGCCGGCAGCGGCCGTCTCGCGCTGATCCGAGCCGGCCTCGACGCCGCGCTGCTCGCGCCGCTCGAAGCCTCCGACGAGGAGCGGGCAGCGGCCCTGGGCGCCCTGCGCGCCGGCGACGCGGGCGCCGATATGAGCCGTGCGCTGGCGCTGGCGGCCGACCTCCTACCGGCCGCCGAGGTCCACCTGATCAGCGACCAGGAGCTCGAGGTCGGTCAGGCCACGGTCCACGTGGTCGGCGAGAGCGTGCCGAACGTCGGGATCAGCGCGCTCGACATCGGCATCGGGCAGGTCTTCGTCGGCGTCGTCGCGAGCGGCGACGCTCCGGTAGAGGTGCCGGTCGCGCTCTACCGCGACGGCGAGCAGCTGGCGAGCGGCAACGTGCTGGTGCCGGCCAACGGCTCCGGCAGCATCACCTTCCCGCTGCCCGACCTCACCGGCGTGATCGAGGCGAGGCTGCAGGTCCCGGCCGGCGACGGGCTGGCCCTCGACGACGTCGCGTACGCCGGCAGCAGGGCCGTCACCGTGGTCACCGACGACGGACACGGCGCGCTGACCAGGGCGGTGGCGGCCGTGCCGAACACCGAGGTGAGGTACAGCAACGGCGCCCGCTTCCTGCAGGCCGACCTGAAGGTCCTCACGCGCGGCGACGTCGGCGGCTCCGAACCGGGCAACTACCTGATCGTGCCGCCCCCGGCGGCCGAGCCGCGCTACGCGCTGGTCAGTGACTGGGACAGGGCTCACCCGCTGCTGCGCTTCGTCGACCTCAGCGAGCTGGTGGTGGGCCTGGCGGGCGAAGGCTCTCCCTGGGAGCCCGACCCGGCCTGGCGGGTGCTGGCGCGCACCGCCGACCTCACGCCGGTGATGCGGGTGCGCGACGACGGCTCGGTCTTCGAGCTCCAACTCGCCTTCCACCCGAGCCAGTCCGACATCGTCCTGAGGCCGGCGTTCCCCGCGTTGATGGCGAACGTCGTCGAGCGCATCCGCACGACCTCGCGGGTGCGCCTCGGCGCGGCGCCGCCAGGGGCCGCCAGCAGAGAGGGCGCCGGCCGGCTGCTGGCGCCCGGCGCCTACGCGCCGGATGCCTCCGGCGCACTGGTCCCGCTGGGGTCGACGACGGACGGCGCGCCGGAGGGCGCCGGCGACGGCGGTGCGTCCGGCCTGGTCCTGGCCTCCCTGCTCTCGGCGGGCGAGTCGCGTCTGCCGCGCAGCGGCGAGTTGATGGGCTCGGCCGCCTCCGGACCGGCGCCGTCGTCCTCGCCCGCCACGACCGGCGGCGTGACGGTCGATGCGCCGGAAGGCGTGAGCGGCGCAGCGCAGGCCGAGGCGGAGGGCGCAGCCCCGGCCGGGCCTCGCGTGCCGGCGGGCGGGGGACAGACCGCCGTCGGGCTGGTCCTGCTGTGCGTCGCGCTGCTCGCCCTGCTCGTCGAGTGGGCCCTCTACGCCGGCCTGTTCGACGGCCTTTCCCGCCGCTGGCGGCAGCGCACCACGGCCTCGACCTGAG
Organism: uncultured bacterium; assembly: GCA_964596625.1. Classification (GTDB taxonomy): domain Bacteria; phylum Deinococcota; class Deinococci; order Deinococcales; family Trueperaceae; genus DASRWD01. The sequence goes on from CAZQVC010000022.1 coordinate 28,894, forward strand.
GGACTGCCGGCGGCCGCGAACCCCGACCTAGGCCTTGATCGCTATCTGGCGGCCGCGTCACTCGGCTGCCCCAGTGGGGTTGACCGGCGTCCGACGCCCTGGCGCGGGGTGGTGAGAACTGTGCCGGCCCGCTCGTCGGGTCGGCCGGGTCGCCAGTTAGACTTGCCCCCGTGGCGCGCGTCGACCTCAGCCTCCCCCTGGTCGTGGCCCTGGTGCTGGCCATGGGCCTTGTCACGCTCAGCTCGGCGGCTCCCGGTACCGAGTTCGTGCGCCAGGCGGCGTTCCTCGTGGGCGGGCTGGTCATCTGCGGCGGGTTGGTGTGGCTCGGCAAGAAGCGCATCCTCAGGGTGACGCCGTACCTCTACGTGCTGAGCGTCGCCCTGCTGCTGGTGACGAGGGTCATCGGCAGCGAGGTGAACGGCGCGAAGTCGTGGCTGCAGCTCGGTCCGCTGCCGGCCTTCCAGCCTTCCGAGCTGGCCAAGCTGGCCCTGATACTGGCGCTGGCCACCGTCATGCACGAGCGGCCCATACGGGGCATCCTCGACTACCTGAGGGTCGGCGTCCTGGCGCTGGTGCCGGTAGGCCTGGTGGTGTTGGAGCCCGACCTCGGCTCGGCGCTGGTGCTGGCCGCGATCGCCGCCGGCATGGTGCTGATCCGCGGCGTGCCGGTGCGGCACCTCGTGCTCATCGTCATCGCGATCGCGGTCGCGATCCCCACGGTGGTGCTGCCGAACCTCGAGGAGCACCAGCGGGCCCGGTTGGTCTCGTTCCTCAACCCCGCCGCCGACCCCCAGGGCGCCGGCTACCAGGTGATCCAGTCGACCATCGCTGTGGGCTCCGGCGGCCTGCTCGGCAAGGGCTACAGGGAGGGCACTCAGGCGCAGCTGGGCTTCGTCCCCTACCGCCAGACCGACTTCATCTTCCCGGTGCTGGCCGAGGAGGGCGGGTTCGTCGCGTCGGTGCTGCTGCTGTTGCTCTTCGGTCTGCTCTTCTGGCGGCTGGTGGCGATGGCCTCGGAGTGCCCGTACGACCGCGACCAGCTGATCATCATGGGCGTGCTGGTGCTGATCGGCTTCCAGGTGGTGATCAACATCGGGGTCACGCTCGGCATGGCGCCGGTCACCGGCATCACCCTGCCCATGGTGTCGTACGGCGGCACCAGCCTGGTCTCGACGCTCTTGGCGTTGACCGTGGCCTTCGTCGTGCACCGCGATCGCTACGCCGACTGGTGAGCGCAGCCGAAGGCACCCGTAGGTAACAGACCGGCGAAGCTGCCCGCGAGGCTTCTGCTAGCGTGAGGGCATGAGCGATGCCGACAACGCCCAGGGCCTGGCTACGACCGAACCGGCCGCCGCCAGCGCGGGGGCGAACAACGAGGAGATGCGCAACAAGGTCTTGGAGGCTCTCAAGGTCGTCAAGGACCCGGAGATCCCGGTCAACGTGGTCGACCTCGGCCTCATCTACGACGTGCAGATCGACGACAAGGGCCAGGTGGGCGTCGAGATGACCCTCACGAGCATGGGCTGCCCCGTGCAGGACCTCATCCAGACCGACGCGGAGTTGGCCGTCATGAACGTCGAGGGCGTCAACGCCGTCACGGTGGACTTCGTCTGGTCGCCGCCCTGGAGCCCCCAGAAGATGACCGAGGACGGCAAGAAGCAGATGAGGATGTTCGGCTTCAACATCTAGCGGGGCCGAGCCCGACAGCCGCAGTCGCCCGCCGGCGGGGCCGATCGGCCGCCGGAGCTGGCGCGTGGTCCACGCGACGCCGAGCCGC
>CAZQVC010000022.1:30770-32963 GCA_964596625.1 uncultured bacterium
GCGTGGTCCACGCGACGCCGAGCCGCGGCAAGTGGTTGAATTACGCATGCGCTTCTGGTCTCGCCGGCAGGGCAGCTCTCGTGCCAAGGACTGGCAGGCGTTCGCGAACGAGCTCGAACTCCAGGACGGCAGCGAGCTCGAGGCTCGGCTGCGGGAGCATCTCGACCTCGGCCCGGGGGAGATCGCCCCGCTCTACGTGCTCAGCAGGCCGGGCCAACCCCAGCTGATCCTCTTCGACCAACAGCGTGAGCGGACCGGCCCGGCCGGCAGCGTCAGCTCCCTGCGCTCCGGCGTGCTGCTGCGCGCCCGCGGCGCCGTCGAGTTCGTCTCGATGCGGATCACGCGGCGCCTCAACCCGGTGCTGGAGGCGATTGAGGCCTCGCGCACCGGCAGCAGCCGCCTGGCGACCGGCGTCGGCGGCCGGTTCGACGAGGTGGTGGCCGTCTACACGCGCGACGAGGACGGCGCCAGGCGGCTGCTGAGCGCCCCGGCAAGGGAAGTCTTGCTGCGGCTGTTGGGCGACGCGGAAGACGAGGAGCCGGAGGACGAGATCCCCGACACCGTAACCAGGGCCGCCGCGCCGCCCGTCGTGGTGGTTGGCACGCGGGACGTGCTGCTCACGCTCGAGGAGCTAGAGCCGGTCGACTTCGAGCGCCTCACCGACCTGACGGCCGACATGATGAGCCTCTACGCCGCCCTGCTCGCCGCCTCGACCCACGACGCCGCCAGCGGCTGAGCGCGGCGCCCGGCGCGGGCCCGACGGCTCGCCGTTCACCGCCGGCCGGGGGACCGCTCGCCGGTGACGCCTTCAGCCGCGGTGGTACGGGTGCCCTGCGCGCAGGGACTCGACGCGGTAGAGCTGCTCGAGGAGCACCAGGCGCGCCAGCTCGTGGGGGAAGGTCAGGGGAGAGAGCGAGAGGCTGTCGTCCGCCGCCTCACGAGCCTCGGAGCCGTGACCGTCAGGGCCGCCGATCAACAGCGAAAGCCGGCTGACGCCGCGGCCTTCGAGCGCGCTGACGTACGAGGCCAGGCTCGCTGTGGTGTGGGCGGTGCCGGCCTCGTCGAGCAGGACCACGTGCCCGTCGGCGGCGGCGAGCGACGCCTCGGCGTGCCTCCGCCTGGCCTCGGCGGGGCCGGCGGCGGAGTGGTCGCGGACCTCGACGACCTCGACCTGGCTGAGTGACGAGAGCAGCTTCTCGTAACGCGCGCAGCCCTCTTGGAGGAAGCCGCGCTTGAGCTTGCCGACGGCCACCACGCGGTAGCGCACGTCTCTCAGCCCGGTTCGGCGTCTGCGGCCACCGGCTCCTGGGGCGGCGCCGCGAGCTTGCGGCGGAACTCGGCAACGCGCGACTTGCGCATCCCGCTCCGCTCGATGGCGGCGCTCAGCGCGTCGTCGTCGAGCGCGGCGCGCAACAGCTCGAGCTCGCTACGCGAGAACGAGCGCCCGTGCAGGATGTGCTCCTCGAAGGCGGCGTAGGCGCCGGGACAGACTGCCCTGACCGCCGCCGCGACCGCGTCGCCGTAGGCCCTGATCTCGTACTGCGCGTGCCAGTCGAGACGCAGGCGGAGGAAGTGGAAGAGGTTGTTGAGGTCGATCTGCCAGTACATCTCGGTGTAGAGGCTCAGCGGCAGGTTGATGCGGGCCAGCTCGCGCGCGACGTCGTCGGCCAGCAGCTCCTCGTACTCCTGGTAGGCCCTGGCCTGCGAGCTGCCGAGCAGCTCGAGCACCCTGAGGCGCAGCTCGGCCGGCACCTCGCGCTCGTCGGAACCCTGCTTGTTGCTGCGGCTCTGGTAGCGCACCTCGTGCTCGCGCGGTAGGTAGAACTCGTCGCGCATGACGCTGTAGCGGCCGCTGATCTCGTTGAGGCGCGCGGTGCGGTGCCTGATCCACTGGCGGGCCACGAAGATCGGCATCTTCAGGTGGAACGTGAAGATCACCTGCTCGAAGGGGCTGGTGTGCTGGTGCCTCAGCAGGTAGTCGATGAGCGCGCGATCCTCCCGCACGCTCTTGGTGCCGTCCCCGTACGAGACCCGCGCGGCCTGCACGATGCGATCGTCGCCGCCGAGGTAGTCGACGAGGCGGACGAAGCCGTGATCGAGCACCGGCACCGGCACGTCGAGCAGGGCTTCAGCTGCTGGTACGGTCAGTCGCGCCATGGGCAGGATGCTACCAGCACCGGCCGCGCACTCTCC
>CAZQVC010000023.1:0-32954 GCA_964596625.1 uncultured bacterium
CGCCGCGCCGGGGTCCGACACGATGCCGGAGCGTGCCAGCGCGGCCTCGAGGTCGGCGGGGTCCGGCTCGACCACCGTCTTCGAGCGCAGGTAGACCAGCCGGGCGCGCGGCGTGTGGCCCAGCGCCCGGCGCACAGCGTGGAGGTAGAGGCCGAGCTGGACGTGGTATCGCTCCGGCCGCACCACCCTGTCGGTCTTGTAGTCGTCGATGAACCAGCCGTCCGCGGTGCGGTAGAGGCGGTCGATGACGCCTTCCCACACGGTGTGGCCGCCGCGGTGGGCGAGCGGTATCTCGGCGCGGTCGTCGAGCCGCTCGTCGAGCGCCGGCAGCTCCCGACCGACCATCTCCTGGTACGACCCCAGCAGCTGACCCACCTCGGCGAGGAGCTCGTCCTGCTGCTCGTGGCTGTAGGGGAACATGACCTCCTGGGTGCGCAGGTCCTCGAGGCTGCCGCGGTCGCTAGGCGACCAGTCCCGGCTGATCGCGAAGTGGACGAGCGTGCCGAGCACCCTTCCCCGACCCGGCAGCTCATCAGTGATCGTCACACCAGCTGCGTAGGCGCCGTCCTCGAGCCCGTCGTCATGACCGTCGGCGGTCACCGCGCCCAGGCCAGCCCCGGCGTCGTCTCCTGGCGCGATGCTCTCCCAGGGCGTCAGGGGCTCTTCGTCTACGTCGTCTGGTCCCACTGCCGGCCCTGCTCCTCGCTCCCCTCCCGCAGCAGCCTCGCCGGCGGCCAGTTCCTCTAACAGCCCCACGAGCCGTGAGGGGCTCGAAAGCGGCGAGTGGCGGTGGTGTTCGAACCTTCGCTCGACCCACTCGGACGGCGGCAGGCCGACGCTGGGAGCGGGCGGCTCGTCGGCACCGGTCGACACCGGCTGCCAGGCGCGGCTGACCACCTCGACGTCGAGGTTGCCGCGCGTCTCGGAGGTCTCTTCGAGGCCGAGGGCCAGGAGCTGCTCGAGCCAGCCGCGCGGCCGAGCGCGGCTCACGCTGCCGCTGATCAGCAGCGTGTCGCGCGCCCGGCTGGCCGCCACGTAGAGCAGACGGAACGACTCGTGGCGATCGCGCTCGCTGCGCTGGCGCTGCGCCTCGCCGTCGGTGCCGGCAGCGCGCAGCGCCACGACGCCGGTGGCCGGGTCGACGAGCACAGCCTTCGGGCGGGACGGATCGTTGGCTCCCGCGTCGAACAGGGCGACGACCCGGTACTCGAGGCCCTTCGAGGCGTGGACGGTCGAGAGCTTCACGCCGTCGCCGCTCTCGGGCACGGGAGCCGTCTCGGAGCGCCTGGCGAGGTCGTCGAGCCGCTCGAGCAGGAGCTCGAGGTCGGCCGGCGGTCGCTGCGCCAGCTCGAACAGCATCGCGTCGAGGTTGGCGCGCGCCGGGTCGTCGAGCAGGTCGACGTAGCGGCGGCCGTTCAGCAGCGGTGAGCGCGTCGCCGCCTTGAGCGCCTCGAGCGGCGCCAGCCGCGCCGCCCTGATGAGCCCCTCAACCGTCGCGGCGACGTCCGGCCGGCGGGCAGCGAGCTCGTGGATCGGGTCATCGGCCTGGAAGACGGCCTCGAGGTCTACGAGGCTGAGCCCGGCGTACGGGCCGCGCAGGAACGGGGCCAGGCTCGGCCCGGCGGGCTCCACCCCGACCTGCAGCGCGTGCCTCACGTCGCGGATCTCGAAGCGGTCGAAAAGCCCCTTGTCGCGCAGCACGAGGCTGGGCACGCCCCGTTGCCTCAGGGCCCGCTCCACCAGCGCCAGGTGCCAGTTGGCGCGTGCGACCACAGCCATGTCGTCGTACGACACGCCGTGCTCGCGGTGCTGGCGCTCGAGGGCCTCTGCCAGCATGGCGGCCTCGAAGTCGCGCATGGCGCTGAAGTTGACGTCGCCGTGCGCGACGAGCAGCCGCACGGAGCCGGCCACGTCGGCCTGGTCGCCGGCCGGCGTCACGGCCGGCGCCTCGCGCGGCTCGAAGCCGAGCCCTGCGGCGCTCAGGTGCGTCGTAAGGCGGTTGAGGAACCAGGTGACGGCCCGCGAGTGACGCCGCGACTCGCTGAGCGGCTCGAGCAGCTCCCCGCTGGCCTCGGCGGCGTCGAGGGCTCGGCGGAACACGCCGACGTCGGCGCTGCGGAAGCCGTAGATCGACTGCTTCGGGTCGCCCACGACCTCGAGCCGCGAGCCGGCCTCCGCGAGCCGTTCGAAGAACCGGCCCTGCAGCGGGTTGACGTCCTGGTACTCGTCGACGAGCACCACGGGGAAGCGCTCAGCCAGCCGCTTGCGACTGGTCGGGGAGGTGAACAGCCGCAGGGCGGCCCGCTCGACCTCTCCCGGCCCCATGGCGCCGCCACCGAGGCGCCTGGTCAGGCGCTGATAGGCCTCCTGGTAGAGCAGTCCGAGCGCGGTCGAGAGCGGGTCGTCGGGGAACGCCAGGTCCTCGGCCAGCGAGCGCTGCTCGAAGAGCTCGAGCGCGAGCGCAACGGCGTCCTCGCCCGCGACGAGCAGCGCGTGGTGCAGCTCGTGGTCGGGGTCGGCGGCCAGCAGGCGGACCGAGGCGAGCTCCTCCTCGAACAGCTCGGCCGCCTCCCACTCAGCGAGCATCGCGAAGTTGGGGTCGAGGCCGAGCAGGGGCGCGTTGAGCTTCAGTCCGGCGCGCATGAAGCCGTGGATGGTGGTGATCACGGCGCCGTCCAGCTCCCTCGCGGCCGCCTGGTACGGCGCCAGCCCCGCGGGCCCTGGCGTGTGGAGGCCGGCCAGGTAACTGCCGCTCTCGAGCACCTGGCGAAGGCCGTCGGCCACACGCTGGCGCAGCTCGGCCGCCGCAGCGCGTGTGAAGGTCACGCCGGCCACGCGGCGCAGCGGCACGCCCTCCTCGATCAGCTCGAGGTAGCGCTTGACCAGGCTGGTGGTCTTGCCCGTGCCCGCCGACGCTACGCGTACCCTCATCCGTGCCTCCCCAGCGGCCTCACGAGCAGCCTCACGAGCGCCGCCCCACCCGGCACACCTCGAAGACCCGGCAGAAGCGGCAGTGGTAGCCCGGGGTCGGGCTCACGTCGCCAGCCTGGAGGCGTTCCAGCGCCTCCTTGGCTTCGAGGCCGGTGCGCTCGATGCGCCGCGAGACGAAGCGATTGTCGCTCCGGTCGACCCGCAACGGCTCGCCCAGCAGCGGCCAGAGCACGACCTCGACGTAGGCGGGCGCCTGGGTGCGGTGCGCCAACAGGGCGCCGGCCGCCAGGTACTCCGTCCAGCGGTGGCGCTGCAGCTCGCTGCCCCAGGACCAGTCGGTCTCGCCGGCAGGGGCGACGAAGCGGTAGATCACGCTCTTGTAGCGGCCGCTGTTGCCGAGCTGCTCGCGGCTGCCGGCGTGCACCCAGACCCTCATCCCGCTGGCGCCGTGGTTCAGCTCCGCACCCCACACGAGGCTCGTGAGGCGGGCCTCGTGCTCCTTTAGCCAGCCGCTGAAGTCGGGGAAGCGGCGGCCGAGCTCGGCCAGGCTGTCTGGGGTGTGACGGTCGCGGGCGGTGAGCGCCGTGACGAGCTGGTGCCACTCCTCGGAGCCGCTGTCCTCGGACTCGTCCGAAGCCGCATCTCCGTGCAACAGCCGCTCACCCCAGGCCCTGAAGGCGCACTGGTCGTAGCGCCTGAGGCGCTCGGGGGTCGGAGCGAAGGCGCCGTCAAGCGACACAGCGTCGAAGGCGGGCACGTAAGGGGCTGCGCCGCCCAGCTCGAACACGCTGCCTGCCTCGACCGGCGGCAGAGGCTGCGGGTCCTCGCCGAGGAGCCGCTTGTCGGGCGCCATCCGCTCGCCGCCGCCTGCGGCGGGCGCCAGCACGACGGTCTCGCGGCCGCGGCTGCGGAGCTCTGCGGCGACGTCGTCGGAGCGTCCCTGGAAGCGCCGCGGCAGGCGCGTGGAGATAGGCAGCAGGGCGTCGAGCGCCTCGAGCGCCCGCGGCGCGCCGACGGCGCCGCCCAGACCGCGCAGGTCCTCGCTGATGAAGTAGTCCTCGCGCTCGCCGGCCCGGTACGCGCCCTCCAGTGCACCGAGCACGTAGACCTTCTCGAAGCGCCGGCCCGAGGCGAGCTTCGCGTCGAGGAGCGCGATGCCGCCCGGCCCGTGGGGGTTGGAGCGCGCGTCGCGCAGCAGCGCGGCCAGCCACACCGCGAAGTCTGGCCCGGCCGCCAGCGTGGCGGCCTCCTGCGCCAGGGTCAGGACGCGCTCGGCGAACTTCGGGGAGACCTCGTGGGTCAGGGGCAGCACCTCGCTCAGCAGGTCCCTGGTCCAGGCGACGGGATCGCCGCTCACGCGCAGCCTCCTGAGCCAGCGGCGCCAGCTCTCCTCCAAGCCGAGCTCGTGAGCCAGCACGCCGAGGGCGTCCGCGCCGGCCACCCCCACACGCAAGGCCTCGGCGGCCAGCGGCGCGAGCTCCGGCACGGCCAGCAACCGCGAGGCCGTCGGCACCTCGGCCAGCTCCAGCAGGTCGAGCAGCGTGCCGCCCTGCGGCTCGTCGGCCAGCGCGCGCGGCGTCTCGTCCATCAGCGGCACGCCGTACTCGTCGGCCAGCGCCAGCACCGCACTGGCGGTGCCGGGCGGGGCGATGACGGCCAGGTCGAGCGGGTCACGGCCAGAGGCCAGGTCCCGCTTGAGGCTGCGCAGCGTCCAGCGCGCCTCGGCCACGGGGTTCGGCGCCAGGTAGCTCCGCACGGTGGCGCGTTGTGCCGCCGGTTCCGGGGCGATCGTGACGACGTCGGCGTCGTCGGGCGAGAGGCCGCTGGGCAGCTCGGGGAGCGTGAGGTGCGTCTCGACGTGGCGGCCGAGCGCCTGAAGCGCGCGCAGGTCGAGGGGCCCGAGCTCGCGCAGGCCGTCGACGATGACCAGGTCGGGCAGGCCGGCCCTGGCGCGCTCCCCCGGGTCGGCCATGAACGACGCGAACTGCGGGCTCTCGACCAGCGCCAAGGACTGCGCCCTGACGTCGTCGTAGTCCCATCGCCCGGTCATGGCGCCCTGGTAGGCGGCGAAGACCTCGGCGAGGCGGGCGATCTCGACGTCGCTGCCAGCCACCGAGGCGACGTCGTCGGGCGCCAGGCCGAAGCGCTTGGCCTCGGCTATCGCGGCGGCGAAGAGCTTCGCCTCGCCCGGGGCCGGCAGGCTGCCGGCGCACTCGGCGAGGGCCTCGGCCACGCGCACCAGCCGGGCCGTGCCGACCACCAGCGGCTTGAGCTCCACGAAGACAGGACCGGCCAGCAGCCGGTAATAAGCCTGCTGGGAGCTCATCACCTCGAGTCCCAACGCGGTGAAGCCGCCTTCGGTGACGCGCCGGAAGATGCCGGCGCGCTGCGCGGGCAGGCCGATCCACCAGACCCGGCGGCCGGCGAGACAGGCGTCCTTGGCGATCTCGACCATGGCAGCGGTCCGCCCAGAAGCGGGCGGACCGAGCCGTATCGACAACCTCACATGCTCATTTTATGCCGTCTGGAACGCGACTTACGTGATCACATGCCGGGTATGAGCGAGCGGTTCCAGGGTATGGCGTAGGCGATGGCCGCCGCGCCAAGCAGGTAGAAGATCAGCGCCTGTCGCGGGTTGTCGGTCTTGCGTCCGCGGCTCACCCCGATGTGCACCAACGCGGCCGCCACCACCATGATCAGGCCGTGCTCCAGGGCGAAGAAGCGCAGCTCCGGCACGCCCATCGCGTCACCGAAGTTCTGCAGGGCGCCCCGGACCAGCGGGCTGACGATGTACAGCACGATGCCGATGAGCACCTGCACGTCGAGGGCGATGGTGAACCAGCGTCCCAGCGACGCCTGGAGCGGTGTCCAGCGAGTGCCGGTGAGGGCCGCGACGATCGCGATGAGCCCCAGCACCACGACCGCCCAACGCACGAGGTTGTGCAGGTCCAAGATTCCCGTGTACATGTGATCCTCCGATCCGCCGCACGATATCCGTTCCCGCCGCCGCTGGCCTCCACAGGAGCACTGGGCGGCGTTGCGGGCGCGGTGCCGGAGCGCCGCTAGCGGTCGCTGAGCAGCGACGCGAGTTCGGCCGGCTCGGCCACCGGCAGGCGGCACACGCCAGCATGGCAGACGTAGGCGCCGAGGCCCGCGGGCGGCGAGTCGCCGACCCGTCCTTCCGCCAACGGCAGGCCGGCCAGGGGGTGGCCGGCGTCGTCGAGCTGCAACACGACGTCGCTGGGACGCGCCAGGCGCCGCACCTCGCTCATCGCGGCCTCGAGCGCCGGGGAGTCGCTGGCAGCGACGAGGACGACCTCGCGCTCGCCGGCCGCCTCCATGGCCAGGAGGCGCAGCGCAGAGCCGAAGGCCTGCGGCGCCGCCTCCGCCCCGCGCTCGACGCCCTGCAGCGAGCCGAGGGCCGCGTCGGCAGCCGCCCGGTCCGAGCGGTAGCGGGCGGCCCACCAGGCCAGCTCGGCGGCTGCGGAGTTCTCGCTCGGCGTGGCCCCGTCGACGAAGCCCTTCGGGCGGAGCAGGAGCCCGCCCTTGCCGCTGGCGGTGTTGAAGTAACCGCCGCCGTCCTCGTCGCGGAAGTCGCGCTCGACGATGTCGGCCAGCTCGAGCGCCCACTGGAGCGCGAACGGCTCGAGGCTGACGCGGTAGTAGGCGATGAGGCCGAGCCCGAGGAACGCGTGGTCCTCGAGCAGGCCGCCGACCTCGGCGCGGCCGTCGCGCCAGACGTGCAGCAGCGCTCCGTCGCGCCACAGGTGGCGCCTGACGAAGGCCGCGACCTCAGCGGCCATGGTGGCCAGGCGCGGGTCGCTGAAGGCGGCGGCCGCCTCGGCCAGTGCGCTCAGCAGCAGGCCGTTCCACGAGGTGAGCACCTTGTCGTCGCTGGCCGGCCTCACCCGCTGCGAGCGAGCCTCGTCGAGCGCGCTCACGGCGCGCTCCAGCTCCGCGGCCACCGACTCGACCTCCGCGTCCCGCTCGCCCGCCAGCTCCTCCAACGAGCGCGCCAGGCGCAGGACGTTGCCGCCCTCGAAGTCCCCGACCGGCGTGACGCCGAAGCGCGCCGCGGCCAGCGTCACGTCGGCGCCGGCCGACTGGAGGGCGGCCGCGAAGTCGTCGTGCGTCCAGGCGTAGAACTTGCCCTCCTCGCCCTCGGAGTCGGCGTCGAGGGCGCTGATGTAGGCGGCCTCGCCGGGACCCGTCGACACCCTCATCTCGCGCTCGAGCCAGCCCAGCACCCGGTAGGCCACCTCCCGGTGGCGCTCCTCACCGGTCACGGCGTAGGCCCTGGCGTAGGCGCGCAGGAGCTGGGCGTTGTCGTAGAGCATCTTCTCGAAGTGGGGGACGTGCCAGCGCGCGTCGACGCTGTAGCGGAAGAAGCCGCCGCCGAGGTGGTCGACCAGCCCGCCGCGCGCCATCGCATCGAGCGTGCGCTCGGCCAGTGGCGTGGCGCGTTCGTCCTCGACGCTCAGCAGGAACTGGAGCGCAGCGTGCGGTGGGAACTTCGGGGCGGGTCCGAAGCCGCCGTTGGCCTCGTCCTCCTGCTCGGCCAGCCCGGCGATCGCCCGTTCGATCAGCGCCGCGGCTGCCCCGGCCGGCGGGGTGGCAACGGCCACGGCCGAGGCACCGGCCCCGCCTTGCGCGCCCTGCCCGGCGCCGAACGGCGAGGACATCAGCTTGAGCTGCGCGGTGAGCTCCGCCGCGGAGTGAAGGAGCTGCTCCCGGCGCTCGCGCCAGGCCTCCTGCACGGCCGCGAGCACGCGCGGGAAGCCCGGCATGCCGGGCCGGTCGGCGGGCGGGAAGTAGGTGCCGCCGTAGAACGGCTCGCCATCGGGGGTGAGGAAGACCGTCATCGGCCAGCCGCCGCTGCCCGTCATCAGCTGCACCGCGCTCATGTAGATCGCGTCGACGTCCGGTCGCTCCTCGCGGTCGACCTTGACGTTGACGAAGCCGTCGTTCATCTGCGCGGCTATGGCGGGGTCCTCGAACGACTCGTGAGCCATCACGTGGCACCAGTGGCAAGCCGCGTAGCCGACCGACAACAGCACGGGCACGTCCCGCTCGCGGGCGGCCGCGAACGCGTCGTCCCCCCACGGGTACCAGTCGACGGGGTTGTCCGCGTGCTGCAGGAGGTAGGGGCTGAGCGACCCTGCCAGTCGGTTGGCCATGTGGCCAACCTAACCGCTGGTCGCTCGGCCCGGGTGCGGCACCACGACACGCACCGGCCGAGCGACGTCAACGGCGCCGAGCCCGACTCAGGTCGTGGCTCGGCGCCGTGATGGAGCGCTGGAGTGCTGGGGCGAGAAGACGCGGGGTGAGGAAGCTGCAGGTCTTCCAGCGCTGGGGCTCAGGTTATGACCAGCGCACTTACGGGTTCCTTACTCGAGGAGCGCGACCAGCGAACTACAGGCCGGGCACCCGTTCGGGGTAGGTGACGACGCCCGACCAGCGCAGCAGGCCGGCGATCTTGGCGTCGGCGGTGGTGGCTGCCAGGTTGGCCCTGACCTGCTCGCGCACCTCTTCGTACGGTCTCACCGAGGCCTCGTGGTGGTCGTAGACCAGCAGCGCGTGGTAACCGAACTGGGTCTGCACCGGTCCGGCGACCTCGCCGATCTCGGCTTCGAGCACGGCGTTCTCGAAGTCGGGCACCATCGCGCCCCGACCGAAGCAGCCGAGGTCGCCGCCGGCCGTTGCGGTGCCGTCGGTGCCGAACTCGGCGGCCAGGTCCTCGAACTCCTCCCCGCCTCGGACGCGCGCGACGATGTCGTCGGCCAGCTCTTCGTCGGCCACCAGGATGTGGCGGGCGCAGTACGACTCCGGCTCGGTGTACCAGGCGATGTCGGCGAGGTAGCGCACCCTCACCTCGTCCTCGCTGGGCTGCGACTCCTCGTTGAGGGCCTCGATGACCTGGGTGATGAGGTCGCCTTCGGAGATGAGCGTGACCACGCGCGCCTCCGAGTCGAAGCCGGCCTCGGCGAGCACGACCTCGTAGTCCTCGCCCTCGGGCACGCTGCTACGGATGCGCTCGAGCGAGACGTCGACGTTCTCCTGGTTGACCTCGAGCCCCCGCTTGTCGGCCTCGCGCAGCAGGACCAGCTCGGTGCCGCGCTGCTCGAGGTAGACGGGCAGCAGCGGCCTCATCTGGGCCGCGATCTCCGGCGTGTAGCTCATCCCCTGACTGGCGGCGTAGCTGCGCAGGCCGACCTCGAAGCGCCACTCGATGTCGCTGAGACGCTCGAGCATCGCGCCGAGCTGCACCACCACAGGGTCGCTGTCGGCCGCCGGGGCGGGAAGCTCCGCTTCGGCCTGCGGCGCTTGCGCCGTGGCTACCAGCGGCAGCATGGCCAGGACGATCAGCGACGCCGCGAGCTTCGAGGCTCGGGCGCCGTAGGGCTTGCGCGTCGTGGAGCGAGGGCGGGCTGAGGGGCCTCCGGAGGCCGGGGCCGGGGTGGTTGGATGCATGGGCCAAGGCTAGCACCCTGGCCGGCGGCAGCCAGGCGGTGGGTGGTGGTTTCTGCGAGGACGGCCTTGCGGGCTCGGGCTCAGTCGGCGGTAGCCGTGCTCCCGCGGTCGCCACCCGCCGCGCCGCTCGCGGTGCGGGGCCGCGCGGCTGCGGCCAGCTGGGTGTAGAGGCGCCGCTGCTCGTCGTTCAGCTTGTCGGGCACGCTGACCCTGATCTCGGCCAGGAGATCGCCGCGGCCGCCGTCCCTCTTGGGCCAGCCCTGCCCCCGCAGGCGCAGCACCCGGCCGCTCGAGCTGCCGCTCGGCACGCTCAGCTCGACGTCGCCGTCGAGCGTCTGCACGGTCGCGTTCCCGCCGAGGGCGGCCACGTGGTCGGGGACCCTGACGGTGACCCTGATGTTGTCGCCGTCGAGCTTGAGCACGGGGTGTGGGAGGTGCCGCACCTGCAGGATGAGGTCGCCGCCGCTTGGCGCCTGGCCCCGCAGGCGCAGCTTGGCGCCGTCCCTCACGCCGGCCGGCAACGTCAGCTCGAGCTGCTTGCCCTCGACGCTGATCGTGGTGGGGCCGCCGCGGTAGGCGTCGAGCAGCCCGACGTCGAGGCGCGCCTCGGCGCTCGCCGGTCGCGGCGCCGGCCGGCTGGCGCTGCGGCCGAAGCTCGCGAACGGGTCGGAGCTGCCGCCCCGTCCGGCCGAGCCGCCGGCGAACCCGCCGAACATGCTCTGGAAGAAGTCGGAGAAGCCGGCGAACTCCTCGGGCGAGACGTTGGTGTAGACGCCGCCCCCACCGGCTCCGCCGAACGGGCTGCCCTGCGCGTACTGCGGGACGCCGCCCGTGCTGCCGTAGGTGTCGTAGAGCTTGCGCTTCTCGGGGTCGGAGAGGACCGTGTAGGCCTCGTTGATCTCCTTGAAGCGCTCCTCGGCGCCCTCGTCGCCGGGGTTGCGGTCGGGGTGGTGCTTGGCCGCAAGGCTGCGGAAGGCGCGGCGGACCTCGTCCTGCGAGGCGCTCTCGCTCACGCCCAGCACCTTGTAGTAGTCCTTGAATTCAGCCACCGCTCACGCTCCGTGCTCCGCGGGCCACGGCCGCCTCACTTCGGCTGCACCGCAGCCCGAGGCATCGGGCTTCAGTTGCCCGTTCCCGACTTGGCCACCACGACCTTGGCCGGACGGATGAGGCGCTCGCCCTTCTTGAACCCGGTCTCGAAGACCTGCGCGATGTTGCCCTCGGCCACCTCCTCGGTGGGCGGGACCACCGTGAGCGCCTCGTGGAGCTCGGGGTCGAACGCGTCCCCGACGCTGCCCACGTGGGTGATGCCGAGGCTGCCGAGGTCGCGCAGCAGGCCGTCGCGCACGGCGCGGACGCCGGGCACGATGGTCGAGGGGTCGTCGGTGGCAGCGGCCGCCGCCAGCGCGCGCTCGAGGTCGTCGAAGACCTTGAGGATGGGCAGGATCACGCTGTCGGCGCCGGCCTCCTTGGCCAGCTCGACCTCGCCCGCCATCCGACGGCGGAAGGTGTCGAACTCCGCGCGCGAGCGCAGGTGACGGTCCTTGGCCTCGGCCAGCTCCTCCGACAGGCGGCTGAGATCCTCCCGGGCTGCGGCCAGTTCATCGCGCAGGATGTCGGCCTCGGTGAAGCCCTCGGCCGCGGCCCGCTGGCCGTCGTCGGCGGGGGCTTCTGCAGCCCCCGCGCGATCTTGGCCACGCTCGCGTTGTCTCTCGCGCTCGAACTCGTCGCTCATGGTCTAGGCCTCAACCCGCCGGCTTGAAGTCGGCGTCGATGACCTCTTCGTCGTCGCCCTGGTCGCCGGCGTCCTGGGCGGCGGGCTGCTCGCCCTGCTCGGCTTGGGCGCTGGCCCCGACGGCCTGGCTGAACGCCTGGAGCTTCTCGGCGAGGTCGCGGCTCTTGGCCTCGAGGTCGTCCTTGTCGCTGCTCGTCTCGACGGCCTGCTGGGCCGCAGCGATCGCGTCGAGGACGGGCTGCTTCTGCTCGTCGCTGGCGCCTTCCGCCTCATCGACGGTCTTCTGGGCCTGCATCCGCAAGCCGTCGAGCTGGTTCTTGGCCTCGGCCAGCTCGCGGACCTTGCGGTCCTCCTCGGCGTGCGCCTGAGCGTCGGCCACCATGCGCTCGACCTCGTCCTCGCTGAGGGTGGTCGTGTTCTGGATGGTGATGCTGGCTTCCTTGCCGGTCGACTTCTCCTTGGCCGTCACGTGCAGGATGCCGTTGGCGTCCATGTCGTAGGTGACCTCGATCTGCGGGACGCCGGCGGGCATCGGCGGGATGCCGCTCAGCTCGAAGCGACCCAGCGACTTGTTGTCGGCCGCCATGCTGCGCTCGCCCTGCAGGACGTGGATGGGCGCGGTCGTCTGATTGTGGTCGGCCGTCGAGAAGGTCTCGGACTTGCGGACCGGGACCGTGGTGTTGCGGTCGATCAGCTTGGTGAACACGCCGCCCTTGGTCTCGATGCCGAGGCTCAGCGGGGTGACGTCGAGCAGCACGATGTCGTCCACCGTGCCGGTCAGCACGCCGGCCTGCACCGCGGCGCCGAGGGCCACGACCTCGTCGGGGTTGACGCTCTGGTTGGGGTCCTTGCCGAGCAGGTCCTTGACGATCTTCTTGACCGCGGGCACGCGCGTCGCGCCGCCCACGAGGATCACCTCGTCGATGGCGCCCTTGTCGATCTTGGCGTCCTTGAGCGCCTGCTCGACCGGCCCCTTGATGCGGGCCAGCAGCGGGCCGACGAGCTCCTCGAACTTGCTGCGGGTGAGCTTCTTCTCGAGGTAGAGAGGGGCGTTGGAGCCCGGGTCCATGGCGATGAACGGCAGGCTGATGGTGGTCTCGGGGAGACCGGAGAGCTCGATCTTCGCCTTCTCCGCCGCCTCGATGAGGCGCTGGAGCGCCTGCTTGTCCTTGCGCAGGTCGACGTTGTACTCCGCCTTGAACTCGTCGGCCAGCCAGTCGACGATCGCGTAGTCCATGTCGGAGCCGCCGAGGTGGGTGTCGCCGGCGGTCGAGCGGACCTCGAAGACGCCGTCGCCGACCTCGAGCACCGAGACGTCGAAGGTGCCGCCGCCCAGGTCGAAGACCAGGACGGTCTCGTTGCCCTTCTTCTCCAGCCCGTAGGCCAGGGCGGCCGCGGTCGGCTCGTTGACGATGCGCAGCACCTCGAGCCCGGCGATCTTGCCGGCGTTCTGGGTGGCCTCACGCTGCGAGTTGTTGAAGTACGCGGGCACCGTGATGACCGCCTGGGTCACCTTCTCGCCCAGACGCTCACTGGCGTCGTCGACCATCTTGCGCAGCACCATGGCCGAGATCTCCTCCGGCGTGTACTGCTTGTCCTCGATCTTGAAGCGCACGCCGCCGTCGGCGCCGCGCACGACCTCGTACGGGGCGCGCTCGGCCTCGTGCTCCACCTCTTCCCAGGTGCGGCCGATGAAGCGCTTGATCTCGAATAGGGTGCCCTTGGGGTTCAGCACGGCCTGGCGCTTGGCCACCTGGCCTACCAGGCGTTGGTCGTCCTTGAACGCGACGACCGAGGGCGTCGTGCGGTTGCCCTCGGAGTTGACGAGCACCACGGGCTCGCCGCCTTCCATGACGGCGATCACGCTGTTTGTAGTTCCTAGGTCAATGCCTACGGCTTTTGCCATCTTCGACTCCTCGAACGGTGGGATTCTCTCAAGCGGTCTGACGTAACCCGACGCAACCTAGCCGCGTGATACTCTCATGCCGATTCCGACTAGCATGAAACCTAAGCGCAGCGAGCGCAGGCTCGTCACCTACCCCGTAGTATAGGCGTTCTAGGCGTGTGTTGTCAACAGATGTGAGTCTGGTCGTATCAAGTTTGTCGTCGCTGGCGGGCGGCCTTCCAGCGGGTCAGGAAGGCGTCTGCCTGTCGTACCACCGCAGGCCGTGCTGGACCGCCACGGGGCGCCCCTGATCGTCGTAGTGGAAGCGCCCTCCGTCCCACGCGGCGGCGCGGCCCTCCTCCTCGCTGACCAGCACGAACTCGCCGTCGCGCAGCATGGCCACCCTGCCGACCGCCTCGCGGTCCTCCCCGGCGAACGCCCGCAGGTAGACGACGTCGCGCGAGCCCTCCCGCACGCGCTCCGGCTCGAGCTCGAGGCGGCCCCACGGCTCGCCCGACGCGTACACGCCGGCCAACCGCTCGATCTCGTCGCTGCTGCGGCCCACCGACCGGAGCAGGCGATGCGGCCAGCCGTCGTACGGCGCCCTGGTCGGCTCCTCGCCGAGGGCGAGGTTGAGGGCCGCCTGCCAGACGCGCAGCGCGGGCGCCTCGTCGAGGTTGGTGAGCACCGCGATGCCCAGGCCCAACTCCGGCACGAAGCCCAGTGAGGAGGCGACGCCCTTGAGGCTCCCGCCGTGCCGCACGACGCTGAGCTCGCCCTCGCGCCTCACGCTCCAGCCAAGCGCGTAACCGGCCCCCGGCGCCGACCATGCGCGAGGCCGCGTGAGCTCCGCCATTAGCGCCCCGTCGACGCCCAGCGCGGCGCCGTCGCCCGCCAGGAGGAAGGCGAGGTAGCGGGCGAGGTCGTCGACGCTGGCCTTGAGGAAGCCGGTGCCGAGGTAGGCGGGGGCCTCGTTCCAGACCGGCGAGCGCAGCACGGCGCCGCCGGGGCCGTTGGTGTAGAGCGTCGCGACGTTGCCGGTGGCCTTGGCGGCCGCCGTCGAGTAGGTCGCGGTGCGCATGCCGAGCGGCTCCAGCACCGCCTCCCTCACGACCTCGGGGAACGGCCGGCCGGTGACCCGCTCGATCACCGCGCCGACCAGCGCGACGCCCTCGTTGGAGTAGCTGGCGACCTCGCCGGGCGGGGCGAGGGCCGGCCGCTCCCCGCGCCGCAGGTAGGCGAGCAGCTCGTCGTAGTCGGCGACGCTCGGCGCGCCCCGGTAGTCGCGCTCGCTGAACACGTCGGCGGGATCGCCCGCCTGGTTGCTCTTCAGGGCGTAGTCGAGCGCCCTCAGCGGCGGCACCCCGCTGGTGTGGCTGAGCATGTGCCACAGGCGCACGTCGTGTCGGCCGTCGGCGGCCAGCGCGAGGCCCGGGTAGTCGAACCCGGGCAGCAGATCGGCCACGCGGCCCTCGAGGTCGAGCACGCCGCGCGCCGCCAACACCAGCGCGGTCAGCGCGGTGACCGACTTCGAGAGGGAGGCGAGCCCGAAGACCGTCGCCGCGGTCGCCGGCAGCCGGGCCTCGCGGTCGCGCCAGCCGAAGCCGCGCCGGTAGACGACCTGGCCGTGCTCGACGATGGCGACGGCGGCGCCCGGCACCCGCCGGCCGGCGAGCTTGGCGCTCGCGAACTCGTCGAACTCTCGCAGCCAGGCCGAGGCTTCACGTCGGGCTCCGCCCGGTAGCGCGGAAGGCTTCACCCTCAGTCCTCCACGGCCAAGGCGTCACGCACGGCGTCACCCAGGAAGTTGAAGCCGAGCACGACCAGCATGATCACCGCGCCCGGGAACACGCTGTACCACCAGGCGGAGAAGATGTACTGCTGGCCGCGGTTGATCATCGTGCCCCAGCTGGCCAGCGGCTCCTGGATGCCGAGGCCGAGGAACGACAGCGTCGCCTCCGAGAGGATCGCGCCGGCCACGCCGAGCGAGCCGATGACGATCATCGAGGCCAGCGAGTTGGGCAGGATGTGCCTGGCGATGATGCCGACGTCCCGCAGGCCGAGCGCCCTGGCGGCCGTGACGTACTCCCGCTCCCGTATCCGCAGGACCTCGGAGCGCATGACCCGCGCCTCGCTCGGCCAACTGATCAGCCCCAGCGCCAGGAAGATGGTGGTGGCGCCCGAGCCGAAAATCGCGACCACCACGATCAGGAAGAGCAGCCCCGGGATCGCGAAGAACACGTCGGTGATGCGCATGATGAGGTTGTCGACGGCGCCGCCGAAGAACCCGGCCATGGCCCCGAGGATGATGCCGATGGTCAACGCGATGCCCTCGGCGATCAGCCCGATGCGCATGCTGATGCGCGCCCCATGCACGATGCGCGAGAACAGGTCGCGACCGAGCTCGTCGGTGCCCATCAGGAACTCCGCGCTCGGCGGCACGAGGCGAGCCGTCGCGATGCGCTGGGTCGTCGGGTCGTGCGGCGCGATCTGCGGGGCGAAGATCGCGACGAAGGTGAAGGTGAGCACGATGAACAGGCCGAGCAGGCCGAGCCGGTGCCGGGCGAAGGCCCGCACACGGCGGGAGGCCATCAGGCTGCGCACGAAGCGGCCCATCAGTCGTACCTGATCTGCGGGTTGAGGAAGGCGTAGACGACGTCGATGACGATGTTGACGACCACGAACAGCATCGCGCCGAACAGCAGGGTGCCGATGATGATGGGCGTGTCCCGGCGGGAGATCGCGTTGATGACCGCCCGGCCGAGGCCCGGCCAGTTGAAGACCGTCTCGGTCACGACCGAGCCGCCAAGCAGGTAGCCGACGTCGAGGCCGATGACGGTGACCACGGGGATCAGCGAGTTGCGCAGCTGGTGCCTGAAGATCACGCGGTTGCTGCTGAGCCCCTTCGAGCGCGCGGTGCGCGAGTAGTCCTTACGGCGCTCCTCGAGCAGCGACGAGCGCATGACCCTGGCGATCGTCGCGGAGAGGTGCGTGCCGAGCACCATGGCCGGCAGGACCATGTAGTAGGGGTTGCCCCCGCCGTAGCCGGCCACCGGGAACAGGGCGATGCCGTAGGTGTCCTGCGTGAGGAAGATCTTGGCCAGGATCGCCTGCCAGAAGACGGGCATGGCCACGCCGAGCAGGGCCACGATCATCAGGGTGTGGTCGATCCAGGTGTACTGGTACTTGGCCGCCAGTATGCCGGCCGGGATGCCGATGACGATCGCCACGAACAGCGCGGCGGCCATCAGCTGCAGGGTCCGCGGGAAGCGGTAGCCGATGACGCTGCGCACCGACTCGTCGAGCACGAAGCTCCGCCCGAAGTCGCCGGACACGGAGCGCACGAGGAACCTGCCGTACTGCGTGTACCAGGGGTCGTTGAGCCCGAGGTCGACGCGGATGCGCTCGATGGTGGCGGGGTCGGCGCGTTGGAACTGTTCGCCCAGGACGGCCCGTACCGGGTCGCCGGGCATCAGATAGGTGAGCAGGAAGATCAGGGTGAAGACCCCGAGCAGGGTGGGGATCGCCCACAGGACTCGCCGGAAGACGAACTGGAACAAGATATCGGGCCCTCAAGCCGGTCGCGATCGACCGGCGGCAACGCGCGCGCCGGTCGATCGCGAGTGTGGAGCTGCTAGTCAGCTACTGCTCAAGCCTTACGGGAGGCGGACGTACTTGAGCGGGGTGCGGTAGGTGCCGGCCGCGGAGACCTGGAAGTCCTCGATGCCCGGCTGCAGCAGGTAGGAGATCTTCGAGTAGCCGGAAGGGATCCAGGGCGCGTCGGCCATGATGATCTCGTGCACGTCGCGGTAGATCGCGTTGCGCTCGTCGGGGTCCGCGGTCGCGCGCGCCTGGTCGAGCAGGGCGTTGACCTCGGGGTTGTCGTAGTGGGTGTCGTCGCGGCCGTGCGCGAACAGGTAGTCGAACACCTCGCTGGCGTCGGCCAGGTCGGCGCTCCAGCCGGAGAGGAAGAGCTTCACGTCTGGCTCGCCGATGTGGGTCCAGTAGGTGCTGGTGTCCTCGCTCTGCAGCTCGATGGTCACGCCGATCTGCGCCAGCATGTCCTGGAAGGCGACGTTGGGCGCGTCGTCGGCCGTCGCGAAGTAGTAGAGCGTGATCGGCTCGAGCCCTTCGCCGCCCGGGTAGCCGGCCTCGGCCAGCAGCTCCTTGGCGCGCTCTGGGTCGTAGGCGTAGCCCTCGACGTCGGCACCGGGGATGTCGGGCGGCAGCACGCCCAGGGTGGCCGGGATGCGCGCGCCCTCCATCAGCACGTCCCAGATCAGCTCGCGGTCGACGGCGTGGTTGAAGGCCTGCCGCAGGGCCGGGTTGTCGGCGAACGGCGGCTCGTCCATCTTGAAGCCCCAGTAGCGGACGTTGAGACCCTCTTGCTCGTAGTACTGGTCGGCGAACTCGGACTTGATCGAGTTGAGCTGGCCGGTCGGGAAGTCGAGCAGCAGGTCGAGATCGCCCTCGCGGTACATCAGCAGGCCGGTGGTGGCCTCGGGCACGTTGACGAACCTCACGCTGTCGAGGAGCGGGTAGCCCTCTTCCCAGTAGTCGGGGTTCGCGGTGAGCACCAGCTCGTCGTCGCGGTTCCAGTGGTCGAAGAGGAACGGTCCGGTGCCGACGGGCGCGTTGCTGAGGTCGGGGCCCAGCGCCTCGAGAGCCTCCTGCGGCACGACGTACGCGTTGATGAGGTCGATCAGGAAGCGGTGGCTCGGCTCCTTGAGCGTCATCTCGATGGTGTAGTCGTCGACCACGCGCAGCCCGCTGACGCCGTCGGCCTCACCGGCCAGGTACTCCTCTGCGCCCTGCAGCGCGATGAGGTACTCGGGATGCTGCGAGATGCTGGTGTCCTCGGTCAGGTAGCGCAGGAACGACCACTCGACGTCGCTCGCCTTCATCTCGCGGTCGTCGTAGGTGACGCCTTCGGCCTCCTGGAACAGCACGCCTTGGCGCAGGTGGAAGGTGTAGGTGAGGCCGTCGTCGCTGACGTCCCACGAGGTCGCGAGCGCCGGGATGACCTCGGCGGTCTCGCCGTCGAGCGTGGTGAGGCCTTCGTAGACGTTGACCAAGATCCGCCTCGTGGCGGTGGTCGTCGAGCGCCACGGGTCGAGGTGCTCCGGGTCGGCCGCCATGGGGTAGTCCAAGGTCCCCTGCGCGGCCGCGCTGGTGGCCAACAGCAGTCCGGCCATGGCCAGCAGGACGATTCGTCTCAGGTTGGAACCGATCACTGTCATCCGTCTCCTCCCAAGCGGCTTCCTTCTGGCCGCTCTCCCCACGAGCTGAAGCCCGCGCACGCGTCGCACACGGCGACCGAGACGACGAAGGGCCCAGGGGTTGGCGAAGTCTACGACAACGGGCGAGCCGAGGCGAGGAAAGTTCAGGGGGTATCGTTGGGGAAACTGGAGGAAGGTCGATGACCACGCCTGAGCACAGTCAACTGAACAGCAACCACCGCCGGCGCACGACGACCGGCGCGACCGCGCCGTGAGAACCCCAGTTAGCAGCGCGAGCGTCGGCGGAGCGTCCGCCGGCCACCCGGACGTCGCGATCATCGGCGCCGGCATCGTCGGCCTGGCAACGGCCAGGGCGTTGCTCCGGCGCCGGCCCGAGTTGAAGGTCGTGGTGCTGGAGAAGGAGCGGGCCGTGGCCCAACACCAGACCAGCCACAACTCCGGCGTGGTCCACTCCGGCATCTACTACCGTCCCGGCACCCTGCGCGCCAGGCTCTGCGTCGCGGGCGTCGCGCTGATGAAGGCGTACTGCGAGGAGCACGACGTCGCCTACGACGGGGTCGGCAAGGTCAT
This sequence comes from uncultured bacterium, assembly GCA_964596625.1. Taxonomy (GTDB): domain Bacteria; phylum Deinococcota; class Deinococci; order Deinococcales; family Trueperaceae; genus DASRWD01. The sequence goes on from CAZQVC010000023.1 coordinate 18,833, forward strand.
CGTGGCGACCGAGCCGGAAGAGCTGGCGCGGCTCGACGTGCTGTTCGAGCGCGGCCAGGCCAACGGCGTCAAGGACCTGCGGCTCATCGACCCCGACGAGCTGCGCGAGATCGAGCCGCACGCGGCCGGCCTGAAGGCCATCCACTCGCCGCACACGGCCATCGTCGACTTTCCCGGCGTGGCACAGAGCCTCAAGCGCGACTTCGAGGAGGCCGGTGGAGAGGTGCGCCTCGCCACCGCCGTCGAGGGCATAAGGGCAACCGGAGGAGCGGTCACGCTCTCCACCAGCCAGGGCCCGCTCGAGGTGGGCCACGTGATCTCCTGCGGCGGCCTCAACGCCGACAGGATCGCCCGCATGGCCGGCGCCGACGTGCGCGACGTGCGCATCGTGCCGTTCCGCGGCGAGTACTACATGCTGCGCGAGGAGCGTCGCGACCTGGTGAAGGGCCTGATCTACCCCGTGCCCGACCCGGCGTTGCCCTTCCTCGGCGTGCACCTCACTCGCACCGTGACGGGCGAGGTCGAGGCGGGGCCGAACGCGGTGTTCGCGCTCTCACGCGAGGGCTACCAGCAGTTCGACGTGCGCCTCGCCGACCTCGCAGACTCGGTTTCGTTCCCCGGCCTCTGGCGCATGGCCTCGCGGTTCTGGAAGATCGGCGGTTACGAGCTCTACCGCTCGTTCTCCAAGGCCGCCTTCGTCAAGGCGCTGCAGCGCCTGGTGCCGGCGATCGGGATGGACGACGTCACCCGCGGCGGCGCCGGCGTGCGGGCCCAAGCGCTGGGCAGCGACGGTCAGCTGCTCGACGACTTCGTCATCCGCGAGAGCCCACGGAGCCTGCACCTGATCAACGCGCCGTCACCGGCCGCCACGGCCAGCCTCGCCATCGGCGAGCACCTCGTCGATCAGGCGGCTGCGTCGTTCGGGCTCTGACGACTTCGCGGCGCGGCTGCTCGGGTCCCGGGCGGTCGGGCCGCAGCGTCGTTGGGGCTCCGACCCCCCGGCGGCGCGGCTCAGCGCCAGAGCGCGACCAGCTCGCCGGCGGCGGCGTCCACCAGGCCGAGGTCGGTGAGCTTCAGCTCAGGGATCACCGCTAGGCCGAGGAAGCTCAGGGCCATGAACGGCGCAGGCAGGGTGACACCGAGGCCGGCTGCGACCTCGTCGAGGGTCGCGAGCTGCGCGGCGACCTGAGGCAGCGGGGCGTTGGTGACGAGCCCGGCCAGCGGCAACGGCAGTTCGGCCAGCACCTCGCCGCCGTTCACGGCCACGAAGCCGCCGCCGAGCTCGGCGAGCCGCCGGCAGGCGGCGAGCATGTCGTCGTCGTCGACGCCCACCACCAGCAGGTTGTGGTGGTCGTGGCCGACGCTGGTCGCCAGCGCTCCGCGCTTGAGGCCGAAGCCCTTGACGAAGCAGGTGGCGACCCCGCCGGTCCTCCCGTGTCGCTCGACGCAGGCGAGCTTGGCGAGGTCGTTGTCGGGGTCGGCCAGCGCCAAGCCGCCCTCGAGCGGCGGCTCGACCAACTCGGAGCCGGTGACGATCTGGTTGGGCAGCGCCACCACGCAGCGCGTGGCGCCGGCGCCGGCCGGCACAGGGACGGCGAACGAGGAGGCGCTCAGGTCGGCGGGCAGGCGCACGGTGTCGCGGACGACCGCGTCGTCTGCCCCGAACAGCTGCTGGGCGCGCGCCACCGGCCGGCCGTCGCGGGCGACCAGCGCCCCGTCCTTGTAGACCAGTGTGGGGCGGAACGCCGCAAGGTCGGGAACCACGGCGAGGTCGGCGAAGTAGCCGGCGGCGACGGCGCCGCGCCGCGGCAGGCGGTAGTGCAGGGCGTTGTTGTGAGAGGCGCAGCGCACCGCGTATGCGGGGTCAGCGCCGCCACGCACCGCCTCGCGCACCAGGTGGTCGACGCCGCCCTCGGTGAGCAGGTCGTCCGGCAGGCGGTCGTCGGTGACGAAGCCGATCCGCTCGCCGTGACGCGGCTCGACCAGCTGGAGATGGGCGGCGAGGTCGCGGGTGACCGACCCCTCCCTGATCATCAGGAACAGGCCGGCACGAAGCTTCTCCAGGCCCTCGTCCGCGGCGGTCGACTCGTGCTCGGAACCGATGCCGGCAGCGACGTAGGCCTGCAGCCCGCGGCCCCGCAGGCCGGGGGCGTGCCCCTCGGCCACCAGCCCGTGCTCCTCGGCCAGGGCTGCCTTGGCGAGGACCTGCTCCGAACCGGCCACGACGTCGGGGAAGCTCATGATCTCCGCCACGCCGACCACCCGCTCGTGGGCGATGAGCCGGCTCATGGCGGCCAGGTCGAAGTCGGCTCCCGCCGTCTCGAGGCTCGTGCTCGGCACGCAGGACGGCACCGTCACCCACACGTCGAGGTGCAGGTCGGCGGTGGCGTCGAGCAGCCAGCTCACCCCCGCCTCGCCGGCGACGTTGGCGATCTCGTGCGGATCGCAGACCACCGCGGTCACGCCGCGCGGCAGGACGGTCGCCGCGTACTGCTCGGGGGTCACCAGCGAGGACTCGAGGTGTAGGTGGCCGTCGATGAGGCCAGGGGTGACATACGCGCCGTCCAAGTCGACGACCGCATCGGCTTCGGCCCCGAGGTCGGGGCCTACCGCGGCCACCAGCCTTCCGGCCAGTAGCACGTCGGCCGCCAGCACCTCGTTGCTGAAGACGTTCACGACCCGGCCGCCGCGCAGCAGCAGCGAGCCTTGAGCCCTGCCGGCCGCTACCGCGACGGCGTGGCTGGTCTCCTCTGCCGTAGGTCTGGTGGGAAGGCGCCGCTGGGTCAAGGCGCCTTCAGGTTAGCCCGCCAGCGGTGAGCTCGCCTTGTCGGAGGAGCGCGCGTAGAACGGGTTCTCCCCGGCGTCGTGGTCGGTGGCGTCCTTCACGGCGGTGAGCTCGGGCACCTGCTCGCGCAGGATGCGGTCGACGCCCTGCTTGAGCGTGACGTCGGCGGCTCCGCAACCCTGGCAGCCGCCGCCGAAGCGGATGTAGGCTACGCCCTTCTCGACGCCGTCGAGCGAGACGTTGCCCCCGTGGCTGGCCACGCCGGGGTTGATGTGGCGGTCGAGGACGTCCTGGACCTTCTGGGCGAGCGGGTCGTCCCACTTGGTTGACTCGAAGAAGACGCGGAAGCCGGACTGCATGACGCCTTCCACGAAGTCGACCACAGCGCCGTCGAGCTGGCCCGCGCTGAGGGGATCGAGGTAGACCTCGAAGGAGCCCTCGTCCTGGACCTTGTCGTTGGCCTGCTTGTCGGAGGGCTTGACCAGCCAGAGGCGCTGCTCCGCCCGTGTGCCCGCGATCCGCAGGGCGCCGACGCCTTGGCCGGACTGCGCCTGGATGAACTTGAGCACGCGCTGCTTGGCGATGTCGGTAAAGGTAAGCATATTAGTCGACATTATTAACGAAATGGCCGCGACCTTGGCGCTGCCTCGTACGTAAGGCGGCGCCAAGGTCGCGGCGGATGCTTTAACCGGCTGTGTGCTTGAGGCCTAGAGGACCTGCATGACGTACTGGTCGGTGGCGCGCTCGAGACCGTCGAGGTCGGCGACGTAGACGCCGCGGGTGCCGGAGAGGGCGCCCTCGTTGCGCAGCTCGCCGAGGATCCGCGTGATCGTCACGCGGCTCGAGCCGGTGAGGTCGGCGAGGTCCTCGTGGGTGAGGGCCAAGGGCAGCTTGATGCCGCCGCCGAGGTCGTCGGAGGGCAGGCCGAACTGCTTGGCCAGGCGCAGGAAGGCGCGCGTGACGCGTGCGCCGACCGGCATCTCGGCCTCGTCGAGCATCTCGCGGGAGCGGCGCAGCTGGCGCGCCAGGCTACGCAGCACGTAGTCGCGCAGGCCGCGGTCGTTCATCGCCTGCTGCGGGTCGATCGGGGTGAGGCAGGCGTCGTGCACCGCCACCACCGTCTCGGCGTGGCGACCGCCGTCGAGGGCGCTGAGGCCCAGGACGTCGCCGGGGCCGTAGAGGTCGGCGATCCGGTCGCGACCCAGGCTGGTCGGCACGACCGCCTTGAGCACGCCGTGGTTCACGACGTACAGGCTACTGGCATCGCGGTCGGCCTCGTATAGAGTCTGACCAGGTTCGAGCGTGCGCGTCGGCAGCGCCAAGCCAGTTGGCACGATGCCGGGGTTCTCGCAACTGCTCGGCGTCTCGAGTGCGTCGAACGTGTCGAGCATGTTTGTGTCCTTTCTCAAGAGATCGAACTCTGTCGGGAGGTAGCTATCGCACGCCAGCGGGATTGCTGGCGCTGCTGCTAGTCCGTTCGGAAGGGGACGATCGCTAGGTGACTCCCTTCGCCGCGCTCTCTCGCCCGGCGGGGGGACTACATAAACTATAGCACCCTCGCCTACTTGTGTCCATAGTGCTGGCCGAGAGTGAACCTACGATGAGGGCGTCCCTGACGCTACTTCTCGCCCGGCATCGCAGTTCGATCCAAGAGCGGCCGGCAGCCCAAAGTTAATCGCTCTCACAATTGACACATCTGGCCGCGCACCTTACCATTTAAGGCATGTCGGACGCCGAGCGGACCAGAGGCCTCACCCCCACGCAGAGCCGTGTCTACCAGCGCCTGGTCGATCACCACGCGCGCACCGGCAGCCTGCCGGAGCTCTCCGAGCTGGCCCGCTCGCTGGGCATCCACTACGTCTCCCTGCGCCAGCATCTGGAGGCGCTCAAGCGCAAGGGCCATCTCGAGTTCGAGAGCCGCGGCCGCGGCCGCTCGCCCTACCTAGCCTTGCCGGCCGAGGCAACCGGCGTGCCGGTGCTCGGCGAGATCCCCGCCGGCCCGTTCGACGCGGCCGCCGCACACGCCGAGGCCTACCTGCCCCTGACACAGCTTTCTGGCGCGGCTCGCCAGAGCTTCGCGCTGAGGGTCCGAGGCGACTCCATGGCCGACCTCATGCAACCCGGCGACATCGTCCTCCTCGCTCACCAACCCCCCAGCCGCAGCGGCGAGATCTGCGCCGTGCGGGTCGACGAGGAAGACGTCACGATCAAGTACCTCGACCGCCTGAGCCCCGAGGCGTTCGTGCTGCGGCCGCACAACCCCGAATACCCCACCGTCGAGGTCGAGGCCGAACGCGTGACCGTCGACGGCGTGTACCGCGGCTTGCTGCGCGGCGCCGTGGCAGAGGCGCTGCTGCAACCCAACTAGCTCGGCGCTCCTCGCCGAGGGAACTAGCCCGGCACCACGACAACGCCGTCGGCCACCAGCCGATCGACGTCTGCGGCCGCGAGCCCGAGGTCGGACTCGAGCACCGCGCGGCTGTGCTGACCAAGCAGCGGGGCCGCGTTGAGCGTGTCGGGTCGGAGCGAGTCCTCCTCGCCAGCAGCGTAGACGTGCCACAACGGGCTGGCGACCATGGGGACCGCCGACAGCTTCGGGTGTCTGCCTTCGACGACGGCCCCACGCGCCTCCGCCTGGGGGTCGGCCAGGGCCTCGGGCAGCGTCAGCACGGGCGTGGCCGGCACGCCGGCCGCGGAGCAGGCTGCCAGCAGCTCGTCGCGCGAGCGCTGCCGCGTCAGCTCGGCGAGCCGCGGCACAAGCGTCTCGCGGTTGGCCACCCTTGCGCTGTTCGTCGCGAAGCGCTCGTCCGCGCCGAGCTCGCTCACGCCGAGCACCTCGCAGAGGCGCCGGAACTGCCCGTCGTTGCCGACCGCCAGGACAACGCCGCCGTCGGCGGCGGGGAACGCCTGGTAGGGCACGATGTTCGGGTGGGCGCTGCCGAGGCGGCGCGGCGCCTCGCCGGTCAGCAGGGCGCTCTGCGTCTGGTTGACCATGCTGGCCAGGGCGACGTCGAAGAGCGAGAGGTCGATGCGGCTGCCGACGCCCTCACGCTCCCTCCTCCTCAGCGCGGCCAACACGGCCACCCCGGCGTGCAGGCCGGTGAGCACGTCGATGAACGCGACCGGGGTCTTCACCGGGTTGCCGTCCGGCTCGCCGGTCATCGCCAGCAGGCCGGACTGCGCCTGCATGGCGCCGTCGTAGCCGGGCTGCGCGGCGCGCGGCCCGGTCTGGCCGAAGCCCGTGATCGAGAGGTAGACCACGGTCGGGTTGGCCTCGGCGACGCTCAAGTAGTCGAGGCCGTAGCGGGCGAGGTCGCCGAGCTTGAAGTTCTCGATCACGACGTCGGCGCGCTCGGCCAAGCGCCTCACCAGCTCCGCTCCGCGCTCGTCCTTGAGGTCGACCGCCAGGCTCTCCTTGCCCCGGTTGACCGAGAGGTAGTAGCCGCTCTCGCCCTCAAGGTAAGGAGGACCCCACTGGCGCGTGTCGTCGCCCGCTGGCGACTCCACCTTGATGACCCTGGCCCCCAGATCGGCCAGCATCTGCGTGCAGTAAGGGCCGGCGAGGACGCGGCTGAGGTCGAGGACCAACAGATCGCTGAGCATGCTCCCGAGTCTAACGCCGGGTCGCTGAGGCCCCGACTCTCGGGGCCCACGTGTAGACATCGTTAAGGCCGGCTTGCCGACCGCGAGGCGATACGTGCTACCTTCGGTGTCAGCACCAAAATCCTGCCTGAGGAGGCCCTCCATGCGGAAACTTCGCTGGTCGCTCGCCGTGCTCTTGGCACTATCGTTGAGTGTCGTTTCAGCCCAGGTCGCCCTGTCCATAGCGACGGGCGGCACCGGCGGCGTCTACTACCCGTCCGGTGGCGGCTACGCCCAGATCATCGACGAGTACGTCGACGGCTACACCGCGACCGTGGAAGCCACCAACGCTTCTGTCGACAACGTCGCCTTCATCTCCCGCGGCGACTCCGACATCGCGCTCGCGCTCGCTGACACCGTCCTCGCTGCCTACGAAGGCACCGGGGACTTCGGCGAGGGCGGCAACCTGCCGCAGCTCGACAACCTGCGCGTGATCACGGTCGCCTACACGAACGCCGTGCACATCATCACGCTAGCCGACTCCGGCATCGAGAGCCTCTCCGACCTGGTGGGCAAGCGCGTCTCGGTAGGCGCGCCCGGCTCGGGAACGGAAGTCTCCGCCAACACCATCCTGGAAGCGGTCGGCATCACCTACGACCAGATGCAGGTCCAGCGGCTCGGCGCGAACGAGACCGCCGACGCCCTGCGCGACGGCGCTATCGACGCCGGCTTCTGGTCTGGTGGCCTGCCGACGGGCGCCGTGATGAGCCTCGCGGAGACCCACGACATCGCGCTCGTGCCGATCAGCGACGAGGAGTTCGCGAAGATCAACGCGGCAGACCCGACGCTGATCCGGTTCGTCTACCCGGAGGGCGCGTACAACGGCATCTCCGAGACGCCGTCGATCGGCACGCCCAACCTCATCGTGGTCTCCTCCGAGATGAGCGAGGACCTCGCATACGAGTTCACCAAGGCGCTCTTCGAGCACATCGACATCGTGCGCAACATCCACCCTTCGGCCAACGAGACCGTACCGGAGGCTGCACTCAACTCGCCCGTGCCGCTGCACGTAGGGGCCATCAGGTACCTCGAGGAGATCGGCCTGAGCGTGCCGGCCAACCTACGCGTCGACTGAGCAGCTCGCGGCTCGGGATGCTCACTCGTTGTTAGGCCGGAAGTTCACACTTGAGGAACATGAAGGGGTGCACGTGGCGAGGGACGGCTTCGGCCGGTCCCTCGCCGGCCCCCTGGCGGACCGGACGCACGTCGTGAGGTCCGTCAACCGCCCAGGAGGCCGGCCGTAGTCCGCCTCCGACACCGCGCGCCGGCACTCGGCGCGATACTGCTCGCTGGCGTACTGATCTCGCCAGTGATGGCTGCTGGCGACGTCGCCGCGCGACCCGGGGCCGCCGGCGCCCCCTATCTGACGGTAAGAACCGCGGACGGCGAGCTCTTGGCCCAGCTTCCGCTGACAGCGGAACGCACCTGGAGCCTCGAGTGGACCCACTCCGTGGCTCAGGTCAAGGTCGTCGACGTCTTCGCCTGGCGGGACGGGACGATGTACGTCACCGACCAGTACACGCCCTATCTGGACATCGCTGGGCTCGGCGCCTTCGCCGGGCGTGGGAAGCTGATCGAGCTCCCGTCCGGCGGCTATCACTTGGCAGACATCGATTTCCCGCTGCACGGCAACGTCCACTCCCTGATCATCGGTAGCGTCAGGGCACCGTCGGTGCTGATCGTAGGCAGTCGCCGTGTCGCGTTGAGCGAAACGCATCCGGCGACGCACGCGCGCATCACCGTCGAGCAGAGGTGACGCGGCATGGTGACTCAGCTGAGGTGAAGGGATGACCGACCAGCCCACGGCGCAGATCGACCTCAACCCCGACGGGCCCAAGGTGCCCATGGCTCCGGTGATCGTCGGCGTGGTGACCGTGCTGGCGATCGTCCTCGGCGTGTTCCAGCTCTACACCGCCGGTTGGCGGCCCCTGAACCTCTTCTATCAACGCGGCTTCCACCTCATGGTGATCCTCGTCATCGCCTTCCTGGCGTTCCCCTTCAGGGGCCGCAAGCGCGGCGTCGTCGGCTGGCTCGTCGACGGCGCGTGGATCGCCGCTTCGCTGTACATCGGCGGCTACCTGCTGGTGGACCTCGACGGCATCATCAGGCGTTCAGGCTTCTTCCTGCAGCGGGACATCGTCGCCGGCATCATCGCGGTCATCGTCGTGCTCGAGGCCTCACGGCGGGTTATCGGCATCACCATCAGCCTCGTCGCCGTCGTCGCCCTCCTCTACTCCATGGCCGGCCCCCGCGGGGCCCTTCCATGGCTCGCCGATTACATGCCGGGGATCCTGTCGCACCGCGGCTACAGCTTCGACCGCATCATCGGCCACCTCTACTTGGGCCAGGAAGGCATCTTCGGCCTCCCGCTGGGCGTCGCGGCGACAGTGGTGTTCACCTTCATCCTCTTCGGGGCGTTCCTGGAGTCGACGGGCGCCGGCAAGTCCTTCATCGACATGGCCTACGCGGTCGCTGGCCGCCAACGCGGCGGACCCGCGAAGGCCGCGGTCGTCGCGTCCGGCTTCATGGGCTCGGTGTCGGGTAGCGCCATCGCCAACGTCGTCACCACCGGGGCGTTCTCGATCCCCCTGATGAAGCAGCTCGGCTACAGCCCAGAAGAATCCGGTGGCGTTGAGGCCGCCGCGTCCACCGGTGGTCAGATCCTCCCCCCTGTCATGGGCGCCGGTGCGTTCCTCATGGCGGAGTACACGGGCGTGCCGTACGCCGACATCGTGCGCCTCTCGATCCTGCCCGCCATCTTGTACTTCTCAACGGTCTACCTCTTCGTCGACCTGATCGCGCTCAAGCGCAACATGGTCGGCATGCCGCGCTCGCAGCTACCGCGGGTGCGCGACGTCCTGCGCGAGGGCTGGTACTACCTGGTGCCCCTGGGGATCCTGGTCTACTTCCTGCTCATCAGCGTCTCCCCGAACCGCGTGGGGTTCATCGCGATCGTCGCGATCCTCGCCGTCTCGGCGCTTCGCTGGGCCATCAGACGCTGGCTGCTCAAGCCCGTCGCCGACGAAACGCAGCCGGCCCGGCAGTCGGTGGCGCAGGACACCGTGTCAGGCGTGCGCGGCTTCATCGACGCGTTCCGCGTGGGGGCTCTGAACGCCGTGCCGGTGAGCGTCGCCTGCGCGGTCGCGGGGATCGTGGTCGGCATCATCACGCTCACGGGCCTCGGCCTGAAGTTCTCCGCCCTGATGCTCGCCTTCTCGGGCGGGAACCTGCTGCTCGCGCTGGTGCTGCTCATCCTCGCCAGCCTGGTGCTCGGCATGGGCCTGCCCGTCACGGCGAGCTACATCGTGCTGGCCGTGCTCGCCGCGCCGCTGTTGCAGAACGAGTTCGGCATCCCCCTGGTGATCGCACACCTCGTGATCTTCTGGTACTCCCAGGACTCCAACGTCACGCCGCCGGTGGCGCTCGCCGCCTTCGCCGGTGCCGGCATAGCCCAGGCGAACCCCATGCGCACGGCATTCCAGGCTTGGAAGCTGGCCAAGGGCCTCTACCTGATCCCGCTGTTCATGGTCTACAACCCCGAGCTGATCACCGGGGGCGAGCCGTGGTACGTGGCCTGGACGGTGGTCATCGCCTTCGTGTCGCTGCTCGCCTTCGCTGCCGCTCTGGAGGGCTACCTCTTCACCAAGATGGCCTGGTACTCGAGGCTCCTCGCCGGGATAGGGCTCGTGCTCATCTTCGCTCCGACCTTCACCTACGAGCTGATCGGCATGGCGATCATGACCACCATGATCCTTATCAACTTCTACCGGCACCGGACGCAGAAGGCGGCGGTCGCCGCGGCCTAGTCACGCAACCGCGACGGCGATCTCCGCGACCTGGCCGGATGTCCGCAGCGGCGCGGCCGCTCAGCGCTCGACGAAGTCCGGCACGACCCCTTCGTCGTAGTCGCGGCCGAGCACGCGCAGCGCCCTGTCCGGTCGGTCGGTGATCAGGCCGTCGACCCCCAGCTCGACGAGCTCGCGCATGGTGGCCTCGTCGTTGATGGTCCAGACGTGCACGTCGACGCCGCGAGCGTGCGCGGCCTCGACGAAGTGCGGCGTGACGATTCTGATGCCGGAGCGGCTCACCGGCACCTGGAGCGCCTCGTACGGCGGCGTCAGCACCGCGCTCAAGCGGAGCTTCTCCAGCGCCAGGAAGAGGATGACCTCGTTCTGCGAGGCGGAGGTCGCGACCTCCGGGCAGGCGTCGCGGAACGCGGCCAGCGGCCCGCCGTGGAACGAGCCGACCATCACACGCTCGCTCGCGCCGGCGGCGCGCAGGACCTCGCAGAGACGCGCAGCGGCGCCGCTGTCGTCCTGTTTGAGCTCGACGTTCACTGCAGTCTCGGGGAACGCCCCCAGCACCTCGCTCAAGGTGGGCAGCGTGACGCCGGCGCCCCGGTAGGCGTACGCGGCGTCGTCGGCCTCTGCACGCGGACCGTCGACCGTCCAGCGGTAGCCGGCGTCAAGCCCGCGCAGCTCCTGCAGGGCGAGGTCTGCGACCCTTCCGCTACCGTTCGTGGTGCGGTCGACGGTGTCGTCGTGGATGACCACGAACTCCCCGCTGGCGCTCTCGTGCACGTCGAGTTCGAGGACGTCGACACCCAACTCGTTGGCGGCGGTGAACGCCGTCATGGTGTTGTCCGGCCACAGCAGCGCCCCGCCGGCGTGCGCCAGCACGGCCACCTCAGCCTGCGGCAGGAGCCGGTCGTAGGCGTGCGCGGCACGCGGCTCGGCGAGCAGCGCCAGCACCGCGTAGGCCGCCGCGAGCAGGATCACGAGGACCACGAGTCCCCTCAGGAAACGCATCTCGATACCGGCATTCTGGGGGAAGGAGTTGTCGCCATCGTCATGGAAGATCGCCTGAGTCTATCCAGCAAACGGCCCGGGGACCTCGAGAGCGAGCCGGGACATTGGTCCCTTGCGCGCGGCACCTGGCGACACGTCGTACGGTTCAGAAGTGGGGGTGCAGCGGCCGGAGGAAGATATATCATCGACCGAGTACCGTTCATAAGGTCGCCGGGGTCCAAGCTACCGGCGTCGAGCCGAAGTCGAAAGGAAGGACGTGCCAAGGATGAAGAGGATGTTCCGCCCATGGCTACTGGTCGCCGCTCTACTCGCCGCCGGCGCCGCGCACGCGCAAGACGCACAGAGCGAGGAGCGCACGGTTCAGGCCGCCATGGAGGCCGTCGGCACCTTCTCGTGGGTCGTGCACGCCATGGACTACTTCGGTACGGCCGAGGCCAACGGCATCACCGTCGTCGGCACCCCGTACGCCTCGAAGCAGGCCACCGAGATCGCCCTGCGCTCCGGTGAGGCCGACGTCAAGGTCGACGACTTCCTCGCGCCCATACTCCTGCGCGACGCCGGCATCGCGGCCAGCGGCATCTACCCGTACGCGACCGCGATCGGCGGCCTCGTGGTGCCGGTCGACTCCGACATCCAAGGCGTGGCCGACCTCGAGGGCAAGACCATCGCAGCGGGCAGCCTGCGCGACAAGAGCCTGCTGATCCTGCGCGCGCTGACCATCTCCGAGTACGGCTTCGACCCGCAGGAAGACGGCGAAGTCGTCTCGGCGGCGCCGCCGCTGATGATGGAGCTGACGGCTTCTGGCGAGGTCGACGCGTCACTGCCGCTGTGGCACTGGGTCGCTCGCATGGAGGCCGCCGGCGTGGGCCGTGAGATCATGACCGTCGCCGACATGCTCGGCGAGCTCGGCCTCCCCTCCGACCTGCCCAACCTCGTGATCGTGGCCCGCGACGACATGCCGGACGAGCTCAAGACCGCGTTCATCGCGACCCTGCAGGACACCGTCGACGTCATGCTCGAGACGCCGGCCGACGACCCGTTCTGGCAGACGATCCTCGACCAGGGCCTCTACTCGCTGCCCGACCCCAGCCAGTTCCCGCAGGTCGTCGAGCGCTGGAAGATCGGCACCACCGACAACTGGACGCAAGCGCAGGTAGATGGGCTGGTGTCGATGGTCGACCGCCTGGTCGACCTCGCCGGGGCCGAGGTGGTCGGCGTCGAAGCCGTCGATCCCGAGGCCTACAGCATCGAGTACCTACCCCGCTGAACGGCGCGCGCAGCGCGGCCGCTCTCGAGCGCGCCGCCGAACGGGCCAGACGCGAACGCCTGGAGGGCGGCATCAGCTCCGCCCTCCAGCTGGCCTCGTACGGCTCGCTGCTGCTGCTGTGGATCGTCGGGTCGCAGCTGCTCGGCTCGATCCTCCCCGGCCCGCTCGAGACACTCCGGTTCATCGGCAGGGAGCTCGAGCGCGGGACGCTCCTCTCCCATCTGTGGATAACGACCCAGCGGGTCTTGATATCGTTCCTCGCCGCGATGGTCATCGGGGTGGTCGCGGGGGCGGCCATGGGTCTGTCGAAGCGCATCGACGACCTCCTCCAGGGCTGGCTGGTCGTGGCGCTCACCATCCCCCGCATCCTGCTGTTCGTGGTCGCCTACCTCACCGTCGGCCTCTCCGACACGGCCCTGGTGATCGCCCTCATCGTCACCGTCGTGCCGACCATCGTCGTCGCGATACGGGAGGGCACGCGGGCCGTCGACTCCTCCCTGGTCGAGATGGCCACGGCCTTCCGGCGGTCGCGCCCCGCCATCTGGCGCCAGGTGATCTTCCCGCAACTGACCCCGTTCGTCGTCGGCACCGCCCGCGGCTCGCTGGCCCTCTCCTGGAAGATGGTCGTGCTGGGCGAGCTGCTCGGGCGCACCAGCGGCGTCGGGTACCAGATCTCGTTCTACTTCCAGTTCTTCAACATGACCGGCATCCTGGCGTACGGCGTGACGATGATGGTCCTGCTGGCGGTCATCGACCTTGGCGTGATGGGCGGCCTGCAGCGCCGAGCGTTCCGTTGGCGCGCGCCCATCAAGGTCAGCTCGGTCGGTTGATGCGAAACTAGCTGGCGATGGCGACCATCGAGGTTGAAGGGGTATCCAAGGCCTACCCGTTGGCCGGCGGCGGCGAGCGACTCGCGCTCGAAGGCATCGACCTCCGCGTCGAGGAGGGCGAGTTCCTCTGCCTGCTGGGTCCCTCCGGTTGCGGCAAGACCACCCTGCTCAACATCCTCGCCGGCCTCGACCACGCCGACTCCGGCGTTGTGCGCGTCAGGGGCAGGAACGGCGAGGACCCGATCACCAGCTACGTCTTCCAGGAGCCGCGGCTGCTGCCGTGGCAGAGCGTGGAGCAGAACCTGCGCTTCGTCCTGGACGACGCTGCCGAGGCCGCGGAGCGGACCTCCTACTGGCTCGACCGCGTCGGCCTGGCCGGGCGCGGAGCCGACTACCCGCGCCAGCTCTCGATCGGCCAACGGCAGCGGGTGGCGGTCGCCAGGGCCTTGATCATCGATCCCGACGTGCTGTTCATGGACGAGCCGTTCTCCTCCCTCGACGAGCTGACCGCGACGAAGATGCGCGAGGAGCTCCTCGAGCTCTGGGAGGAGCTGCGCTGCACCGTGGTGTTCGTCACCCACAACCCGATGGAGGCGACCTTCCTCGCCGACCGCATCGCCGTGATGAGCCCGGGGCCGGGGCGGATCGTCAAGCAGTACGCCGTGGCCGACCTCCTGCCGCGCCCGCGCGACGGCGACGACCCCAAGCTGTGGGAAGCCTCGCGAGTCGCCGTCAGGGCGCTACGGGGCGAGGGCCAAGGCGAGCCGGCCCGGCGGGAGCGCGCGACCTC
>CAZQVC010000024.1:0-1839 GCA_964596625.1 uncultured bacterium
CCCAAACGCATGATCGCGCCCTTACCAAACTGCCGCTCGATCTGCGAAACAGCCGTGTCGAGCGCCCTCTTTCTCGAGTCGTCCATGGCGGCAAAGACCTCCATCCGTGACGACACCGGTCGTTGGCGGACCGGCCGTCGTTCGCGCTTCGCCGCGGCCGCCCATGAGGCGGCTACGGCTCAGCGCTGCGCGGACTCGAGGAGGAGGTTCAGACTGGCGAAGGCGGACCTCTCACGCAACCATGCCCTACCCAGAGCGGGGAGGTCCATGGTCTTGGTAGTCGTGCCGTCTGCGTCCGAAATCGCGATGACTAAGTGCGTGGCGGACGTTCTTGCTGGTCCGGACCGCGCTTCGCGTGGCGTTGCTTCCTCGTTCGTCCGTGCGTCGCCGTCGGGGGTGCCGGGCTGGGGCCGAGCAGGCGCAACGCCAAGCGGCGCCTCGACCGGATATCCGACGGCGAGTCCTACGTCTGCAGCGAAGATCCCGCGGACCGCGGCCGCCACGGCGGCGACCACCTCGGCAGCGCCCGCCGGGAGCCCGGCAGGAAGCCGCTTGAGCAACTCGAGAGCGGGTCGTAGGCTTCGCATACTATCCGGCTGCCATGCTATCACGCTGCCGGCCAGCGTCCTTCCCAGCAGGTCCGCCCCGCCCGGGGCGGCCGCGGCCGCCCCCGTCGTCGCCAGGTCGGGCGTGAGCGCGTCCTGCGCCTCCGCCAGCAGCTCGGTGAGGAGACCGCCGCTCAGCCCCTCGGCGACGGCCAGGCGGCGACCGGTGCGGGCCAGCGCGGCCAGCGCAGCGTGAGCCAGCTCCTCGTTGTCCACGCCCCATATCGCGCCGCCCAGCGCGCGCTCGACAGCCGCCATGGTGGGCTCGGCCAACGAGCGCGCGGCGCGCTCGTCCCCGGCCTTCGCCGCCACGCGGACGTGAACGCCGTCGCGCTTGGCGTAGGTCGCCACGCTGGGGTTGGCGGCGTCGGTGAGCCCGCCGAGCAGCTCCGCCACCTGCGACTCGCCAACGCCCGCGGTCTTGAACGTCTTGACGAACAGCTTGCTGGTGGGGAACTCCAGCCTCGGCACGGCCTGTTCACGCCACATGCGCTGCAGCTCGCGCGGCGGCCCGGGGAGCGTGACGATCACCCGCTCGCGGCCGGCGCGGCGGGTCCTGACCAGCCAGCCGGGCGCGGTGCCGATCGGGTTGGGCAGCACGGTGGCCGATGGGATCACGTCGGCCTGCTGGAGGTTGCGCTCCGGCATGCTGCGACCGCGCGAGGCGAAGCGCTCGCGCAGCCAGGCCACCAGCTCCTCGTCGCGGTACTGCTCCTCGCCCACCACGTCGGCGACCGCGTCCCGCGTGAGGTCGTCGTCGGTCGGGCCGAGGCCCCCGCCGAGGATCACCAGGTCGCTGCGCTCCAAGGCCTGCGCGATGAGCAGGCCGATGCGCTCGCGGTTGTCGCCGACCCTGGCTGACCACAGCACGTCGACCCCGCGCGACGCCAGGTCGCCGGCTAAGAACGCGCTGTTCGTATCGACGATCTCACCGAGCAAGAGCTCGGTCCCGACGCTTAACAGTTCGGCGTTATCCAGCGGCATGGACGAGGATAACAACAACTTCGCAGCGCGCCGGCATCCGCCTGTCGCACGAGCCCGAAGGCGCTGCCCGTGCGGGTGCGGGGCGTGTGGCGGCAACCGCACACCAGGGCGCCTTTGTGTAGTAACATCTGCTCGGTCCCCACCCCCGGGACCGAGATGGGCGCTCCCGTAGCGTCTGTTGAGGGCTACAGGCCCTCCATCATCTCCTCACTTGACCCTGCGCCCCCCACGCAGGGTCATCCTCTTTTGG
>CAZQVC010000024.1:1939-17137 GCA_964596625.1 uncultured bacterium
GACCCTGCGCCCGGTCGACGCCTCGTGCAGGGTCATCCTCTTTTGTTAACGGCATCCACCCAGTTCCGGTCGGGTCCTCGACCCTGCGCCCGGTTGACGCCTCGTGCAGGGTCATCCTTCTGGCCACGTTGGCCGCTGCCTAGACCGCTCACCGGGCTGTCAAGACCCGGTGCTAGCATTCGGCCATGACCGTTATGGGCAACGCCACCGATGAGCACGTGGGGAAGAGGCGTTCCGCGAGCGGGGCCGGCAAGCTGCCGACCGTACTGGGAGAGCTTCGCGGCACCCCTTGGGAGGCCACGGCTGGGCGCAGCGTGAAGGACGAGCTGCGCGCCAACCTCATCGAGAAGCTCCGCGCCGGTGAGACCCTGTTCCCCGGGGTACTGGGCTACGACGAGACCGTCACCCCGGCCGTCGTCAACGCCATCCTCAGCCGCCACAACTTCATCCTCCTCGGCCTGCGGGGGCAGGCCAAGACGCGCATCCTGCGCGAGCTGGTGGGCCTCCTCGACGAGGTCATTCCCTACGTGAAGGGCACCGAGCTGCACGACGATCCGTTCGAACCGGTGAGCGTCGAGGGCCGAAGCATCGTCGAGGAGTGCGGCGACACCACCCCGATCGGCTGGCTGTCGCGCTCCGAGCGCTACCTCGAGAAGCTGGCAACGCCAGACGCCACGGTCGCAGACATCGTGGGCGACATCGACCCGATCAAGGCCGCCCGGCTCGGCACCCGCCTCGGCGACGAGCGCTCCGTGCACTACGGGCTGCTGCCGCGCGCCAACCGGGGGATCTTCGCCATGAACGAGCTGCCGGACCTGGCCGGCAAGGTGCAGGTCGCCCTGTTCAACGTCATGCAAGAGGGCGACATACAGATCAAGGGCTATCCGGTGCGCCTCCCCCTCGACGTCCTGATGGTGTTCAGCGCCAACCCCGAGGACTACACCGCGCGCGGCAAGATAATCACGCCGCTCAAGGACCGCATCGGCAGCGAGATCCGCACCCACTATCCCCAGGCCATCGAGGAAGGCATGGCCATCACGCGGCAAGAGGCGTGGTTCGAGCGTCAGGAGCGGCAGCTGGTGCCTCGCTTCGTCGCCGAGGCGGTGGAGGAGGTCGCGTTCCAAGCGCGCGACGACTCGCGCGTCGACAAGCACTCGGGCGTCTCGCAGCGCCTGCCGATCAGCCTCCTCGAGAACGTCATGAGCAACGCCGAACGGCGAGCGTTGCTGCGCGGCGAGGATCGTCCGGTAGCTCGCATCAGCGACCTCTTCGCAGCGCTGCCGGCGGTGACGGGCAAGCTCGAGCTCGAGTACGAGGGTGAGCTGAAGGGCGCCGAAGCCGTCGCCCGTGACATCGTGCGCCGCGCAGTGGGCCAGACCTTCGGCCGCTACGCGCACGAGGTCGACACCGACGACGTCGTCGCCTACTTCGAAGCGGACAACCAGCTGCGTCTCCCCGACGAGGTCAAGACGGCCGAGCTGGTGGCCGTGCTCGGCGAGGTCCCCGGCCTGCTCGACGCCGCCTCGAAGCTGGCCGAGAGCTCCGCGCCAGACGAGGTGGCGGCCGCGGCTGAGTTCGTGCTGGAAGGGCTGCACGCCCGCAAGCTCATCTCGCGGAGCGAGGAGCGCGGCTACTCGTCGGCCGAGCTCGAGCCGGGCGTCGGGCCGCGGACCAGCTGGAACTGACCTTGGGCGTACCCTGGGTCATGGCCGACTCAGCCGGTCGCGACAGGAGCGAAGGTTAGATGGCGACCACTCGTTACTCGAAGTACGAGGGCACCCTCGACGACCTCGACATGGCCGACCTGATGCGCATGCTTCAGGACCGGCTGTTGCAGTCGGGCTTCGACCGCGACCCGTTCGATCCCGACCCCGACTACCAGCCGAGCATGCAGGACCTCTACGAGGCGATCACCGAAGCGCTGCTCGACAACGACCTGATCAGCGAGGAGCTGCTGCAGAGCGCGTACGAGGCCGAGCAGTGGCTCGACTCAGAGCTGGGGCGCACCGTCAAGGGCCTGGCCCAGCGGCTGGCCGATGAGGGCTACATCCGGCCCCAAGGCGTCCAGCCGGGTGACGGCGAGCAGCAGGGCGAAGGCATGGGCGGCGGCGAGTCGCCCGAACGCTCCACGTTCCAGCTGACCGACAAGGCGATCGACTTCCTCGGCTACCGCACCCTGCGCGATCTTCTCGGAGCCGCAGGCAAGTCGAGCGTCGGGAGCCACGACACACACTTCAGCTCCTCCGGCGTGGAGGCCGTGAGCGAGCCGAAGCGCTACGAGTTCGGTGACAGCCTCAACCTCGACGTCTCCGAGAGCCTCAAGCACGCCGCCAGGCACGGCCTGCAGGACGGCAAGCTGCGCCTCGAGGAGGACGACCTGTACATCATGCAGTCGGACTACCGGTCATCGGCTGCGACCGTCGTCATGCTCGACTGCAGCCACTCGATGATCCTCTACGGCGAGGACCGCTTCACGCCGGCGAAGCGCGTCGCGTTGGCCTTGGCCCACCTCATCGGCACGCAGTACCGCGGCGACTCGATCGACTACGTGCTGTTCCACAACGGCGCCGAGCAGATCCCCTTGCAGCGCCTCGCCAGCGCTCAGGTGGGGCCGTACCACACCAACACGGCCGAAGGTCTGCGCCTGGCGCAGAAGATCCTCAAGCGGCAGAACAAGGACATGAAGCAGATCGTGATGATCACCGACGGCAAGCCGTCCGCCATCACCCTGCCCGACGGGCGGGTCTACCGCAACGCCTACGGCCTCGACCCGCTGGTGCTCGGTCAGACCCTCAAGGAGGTCGGCAGCTGCCGGCGCAACGGCATCCAGATCAACACGTTCATGCTCGCCCGCGATCCCGAGCTGATCGCCTTCGTGCAGCGGGTGAGCGCGATGACCCGCGGCAAGGCCTACTTCACGACACCCCACACCATCGGCCGCTACGTCCTGCAGGACTTCCAAGCGCGGCGCACCAAGATGGTCAACTGAGCGGAGACTCAAGCCTCGCACGATGTGAAACGTCGGTTAACGCGGCCGGCGGGCTGCCGAACCTTGGTCAAATCGCCGTGTTCGAAGATGCCTCTTAGGAGGCTGCACATGCACGAACGAACCGAGGTACGAACGATAGCGCTGACCGCAGCGCCGGCCCGCCTAAGGGCCCTGGCGCTGGTGACCGTTGCCGTGCTCATCTTCCTGGCTTCAGGGCTGGCGCGCGCGCAGGCCGAGCAGGACCCGGGCATCCACGTCAGCGGAACTGGCGTCGCCTACGGCGAGCCGGACACAGCCGTGCTCGACCTCGGCGTGAGCACGGTCGCCGACGACGTCAAGACGGCGATGGCCCAGGCCGACGAGGTCATGAACGCCGTGCGCGAAGCGGTGCAGGCGGCCGGCGTCGCTGCCGAGGACATCGTCACGACGGGTCTGCACGTCTGGCGGGACGAACGCACCGACCGCGACGGCAACCCCACCGCAACGCGCTTCCAGGTGAGGCACACCTACCAACTCACGGTCCGCGACATCGACAGCGTCGGTGACGTGCTCGCTGCCGCGGTCGAGGCCGGCGCCAACGAGGTCGGTGGGATCACGTTCACGCTCTCCGATCCGGCGGCGTTGGCCGAGGAGGCCCGGACGCTGGCGTTACAGGACGCCAGGGCCAGGGCCGAGAGCCTTGCGGCCGGAGCCGGTGTCGAGCTTGGCGCGCCCGTCGCGATAAGCGAGCACAGCCCGATGCCGTTCGCCTCGTACCGCCAGACCGCGGTGATGGCGGCCGAGAGCTCCTCGGTGGCCACCGGACAGCTCGCCATAACGGTGACCGTGCAGGTCAGCTACGCGATCGGCGACCGGTAGCGTCCCGACCGCCCCACCGGTTGCGCGGCCCGATGCTCCGAGGCGAGCATCGGGCCCTACTGTGTCGGGATGAGGCGCGGCGCTGAGTTGCCCGGTCGGGGCACCGGACCCACGCCGCTCAGTCGAAGCTGCGGGAAAGCCGGTCGAGGGCGACGATGGCTGGGGTGTAGTTCGGGTCGGCGGTGCGCGCGGCGCGGTAGTTCGTCTCGGCCTGCTCGATGTCCCCGAGCTGTTCGTGGACCTCGCCGAGCCTGAAGTAGGCCTCGACGTACGCCGGCGTGCCCGGACCCGCTTCGCCCCTGTCGATCCGCTCGAAGACGTCGATGGCGTCGTTGAAGGCGGCTATGGCCTCCTCCAACCGGCCTTCGAGCATGAGCACGCGGCCCATGTTCAAGAGCGGCCACAGCTCGCGTGAGCCCTCCTCGGTCTGAGAGGCGGCCCGGAACGCAGCGATCGCCTCGCCGTAGGCCGCGGCCTGCCAGGCCACGCGGCCCCAGTCCATGGCGTAATGGTAATCGCGGGTGCGCAGGAAGGCGTTCTCCAGGGCTCGCAGCGCTCCAGTCGGATCCCCGCCTGCGGCCTGCAGGAGCGCGCCGAGGTGAGCGAACGCCGGTCCTTCCTCGCCCGCCAGGTCGATGGCCGCGTCGAGCTCGCGCCTGGCGCCGTCCAGGTCGCCCGTGAGGTACAGGGCGCGGGCGTAGAGGAAGTGGG
The DNA here is from genome assembly GCA_964596625.1 of uncultured bacterium. Classification (GTDB taxonomy): domain Bacteria; phylum Deinococcota; class Deinococci; order Deinococcales; family Trueperaceae; genus DASRWD01. The sequence goes on from CAZQVC010000024.1 coordinate 6,498, forward strand.
CCTGCGGGTCGTCCGGGTAGGTCGCGACCAGGTCCGGTCCGTTGAGCCTTGCAGCGGAGTTGTAGTAGCCCTTCTCCAGGAGGTCGTTCATCTGCGCGAACGCCTGGTCCTGCGCGGCAGCCAGTGACCCGAAGGCGACGATGGCCAGCGCCAACGCCAGCCGGCGAGGCGACCAGCCCTGAAGGACACGACCCCCGCAACACGACTTCGACGCCAAGACCGCCCGCTTCACGACGTTGAGCCTACCGCAGCGCCTCCAGCAAGGAGTCGATGCCGGCGTGCGCCGCTGCTCGCAGCCGGCCGACCGCGACGGCGTCGTGCGGACGCGCAGCGAGTGCGGTCGCCAGCAACGCCCCGGCGTCCACCGGCGCTTCGAAGCACGGCGCCGCTGCCTGCTCCAGGAAGCCCGCAACCTTCGGGTCGTACGACAGTCCGGCGAAGCCGACGCCGGCGACGGCCGCGAGGATGCAGCCGTGCAGGCGCGCGGAGACAACGTAGGCGGCGCCTGCCAACTGGGACAGCGCGCTGTCGACGCTCGGCGCCTGCCAGCTACGGCTGCCGGGAGCCGCGGCCAGTACGCGCTCGGCTGGCGCGAGGTCCTCGACGGGATGGAACGCCAGTACCGCGACGTCGCGACCCTCGGCCGTGAGGGCAGCAGCGAGTCGTTCGAGCGCGGCGTTGTAAGGGTCGTAGCCGCCGCGCGGCACGAGCACGATCGGCGCCGCGTCCGAGAGCCGGCCCGACGCCTGTGGCGCCGCCGTGGCGTCCGGCGCCGCAAAGGCGTCCGGCCCTGCCGAGTTGTTCGGCGCCGCCGTGGCGTCCGGCGCCCGCGAGATGTCGTGCGCTGAGGTCTCGGCGCGCGAAGGCGGAGCGGCGAGCAGCAGCGCGGCGTCGCCCACGAGCGTCGCCTCCAGGCGCAGTTCGGCGGCGAGCTCTAGCGAGGGGCGGTCGCGCAGGAACAGCGGCACGCCGCGCAGGTCCCGGGCGAGGCGCGCGCGACCGCCGGCGGTGAGGGGACCGAGCGACTGCCCGTAGACCGCTGTTCGCCGTCCCAGCAGGCGAGCGAGCCGGATCACCCAGAGGTAGTAGGAGAGGCTGCGGGTGCTGGTCTTGTCCTGCAGCAGCCCCCCGCCGCCTGAGACCACGGCGTCGACCGAGGCGAGCGCGCCGAGCAGCCCGCGGGTCCGGTGCCGCGCCTCTACTTCGTGGGTCGCCGTGGTCGCGTCGGGGTCGCTGGAGAGGACCACCGGCTCGTGACCGCGCTGCTTGAGCGCGCCGGCCAGGCCAGCCAGGATGGCCTCGTCGCCGAGGTTCCCGAAGCCGTAGTAGCCGCTGAGCAGGACCCGCATCGCCGGACTCTCGCGTCCTGCGGTCAGGGGCTGGTGCCCGGCGCGTCGGGCGCTGGCTCGACCGCCCCGGCGACGTTGCGCTGGCTCGTCCGCTCGGACGATCCCCCGTCAGCGGAGGCCAGCCACCGCTCGAGCCAGCGGGTGAGCAGGCGGGCGAGCAGCAGCAGCACGAGCCCCACGACGACGCCGATAAGCAGCGCAGCCAAGGTGCGCTCGAGCGAGATCGCCAGCGGCGTGTGGTAGTGGCTGAACGAGTTCAGCACGCTGGCCTGAGCGATGACCCCGCCCGTCAGGAGCAGCGCGCGCAGCCAGCCGGGCCAGGCCACCATGCCGAGGCCGAGCACCGCCGCCGGGTGACCGATGAGCTCCTTGAAGCGCGGCCTGGCGAAGAACTCGCCGAGCAGCTGGCGCAGGCCCAGCTCGACCTGGCTGACGCCGATCACCGGGTCGTTGCCACGCCGCAGCAGCACGATGCCTACCGCCACAGCCGCCACGCCGGCGATCGCGACGTGCCACAGCCTGATCTCGGCGTTCCAGACGAGCTTCACCCACTGGGCAAGGGGTCGCCTTCGCAGCGCCACGGCCGCCAGGAACAGCGCAGGAGGTATCACCAGCGTGGCCCCGACCCCGGCGAACGGACGGATCGCCAGCAGCGTCTCGCGCTCGCTGCCGACCGCGACCAGGAAGAGGGCCCCGAGGAGGCTGATGACCGTCGCCGGCACGATGCTGAGCACCCCCCGGGGGAAGTAGAGGAAGCCGACGACGGGGAACGTGAGCGCGGCCAGCAGCGCGATGGCGTCCCAGGACGCGCCGGCGACCGCCAGGGACAGCAGCGCCAACGCGGCGACGCTCAACGCGCCCCACGGCGCGGGGAACCTGAAAGCGAGCAGCACCAGCCCGCCGAGGACGCCCAGCGCGGCGCCGAAGCGCAGCAGGGCTGAGGTCGCGTAACTGGTCTCGAGGGAGGCGAGCGGCTCCACCACGTAGCCCTCGCTCGCCAGGGCGGCGCTCAGCGAGCCGATCATGCGCTCGGTGTTGGCGATCGGGTCGCCGAGCTCGGTGGTGGTGTATGGCCTCAGGTAGAGCAGCCTGACGTTGCGCTCGGAGACGGCGAGCAGGTACTTGTCGACGAGGTCGGCGGGGCGCAGCCGGCGGTCGACGTAGTCCTGGTTGAAGCTGAGCAGCCGGACCGTCGGGACGCGCGAGGCCACGCGGTTCATGCCGTCTTGCGGCGTGCCCTCGATGATCGCCGTGAGGTAGCCCTGCGAGCGCGCGATCAGCCCCTCGAGCCGCTCAGCGCCGTCGACCCCGTCGTCGCCCTCGGCGCTGAACGGGTGGCCAGCCACCTGGGTGCCGGCGTACACCAGGTAGGAGGCCTCCTCAGGGAAGTCGTTCCCAGGCTCCGGCAGCAGGTAGGGGGCGTTGCGTGGACGGTAGGCGATGTCGAAGCCGGCGGCCGACCAACGCTCCAACGCGGCACGGTCGGGTCCGGCCGGCAGCGTGGTGCGCACGTCGCCGGGCCAGGCGTACCAGGTGCGGCCGAGGTACTCGAAGGGCCTCGCACGCGGAACGTTCTTCGCCAACAACCCGTCGAGGGCGCCCGGCACCAGCGCGGTGACCAGCGTCGAGTCGCCCGGCACGGGCAGCGGCGGCTCGCCTCTCGCCACGGCCTGTGACTGCAGCTCGCTGCCAAGCAAAGCGGCCGCGTAACCCTTCTCGACCAGGGTCTCGATGGTGTCCTCGTACAACGCGACGCCGCTTAAGCCGGAGCGCTGGTAACGCAACCCCAGTTCGAGGCTGGTCAGGCCCACCAAGGCGGCCTGGTCGGCCAGGGCCTGCTCGTCCATGACCATCGCGACCGACACGTGCCGGCCCTCCGAACCCACGCGGCGCAGCGCGAGGACGGCAGCCGGCACCAGCGCGACCGCGACCAGCACCACGGCCAGGGTCAGCGTGGCGCGCCTCACCTCGCACCCCGGGAGGCGACGAACGCCCTCACGTGATTGGCCAGGACCTCGATCGCGACGCTGTTGTTGCCGCCCTCGGGCACGATGAGGTCGGCGTGCTGCTTGGTCGGCTCGACGTAGAGGTCGTGCATCGGCTTGACGGTGGTCCGGTACTGACTTATCACGCTCTGCGCGCTACGCCCGCGCTCGCTGATGTCTCGCTCCAGGCGCCGGATGAAGCGCTCGTCGGGTGGCGCGTCGACGAACACCTTCAGGCCTATGCGCTCGCGCAGGTCGCTCTCGTGCAACACCAGGATCCCTTCGATCACCAGCACCGGGGCCGGCTCGACGGTCACCGTGCTCGACGAGCGGTCGGAGGCCTCGAAGTCGTAGATGGGCCGCTCGACCTTCTCGCCGGCGATCAGCCTGTCGACCTGCTCGAGGAGCAGGGCGGTGTCGAACGCCAGCGGCTCGTCGTAGTTCACCACGGCGCCGCTGTGGAACACCGGGTCGTCGCTGCGCTTGTAGTAGACGTCCTGGGGCAGCACGCGCACCAGGCCGGGTTCGGTCGCCGCGACCATGGCGTCGGCGATCGTCGACTTGCCGCTGCCCGTGCCGCCGGCGATGCCGATCACCAGTGGCTGCCCTTCACTCATGCCAGGCTGGTGAGCTTCGCCTCACTGCTCTCGGCGCGAGCGGCGCGTGCGACCGCCGCTTCGATGAAGCCGGTGAAGGGCGGGCTTGGCCGCATCAGGCGTGACATGAACTCGGGGTGCGACTGCAGGCCCAGGTAGAACGGGTGACCGGGGAGCTCGATGGCCTCGACCAGGCCCTCACCGCGGCCCTTCATGCCCGGCGTTACGCCCGAGACGACCAGCCCGGCCTCCTTGAGCGCCTCGACGTGCTCGGGGTTGACCTCGTAGCGGTGGCGGTGCCGCTCGTACACGGTGCCGTCGGCGCTGGCCGGCGGCCGGTAGAGCCTCTCGAGCAGCGTGTCAGGCAGGACCTTCATGGGCCAGCTGCCGAGGCGCATGGTGCCGCCAAGGCCTTCGACCTCCAGCTGCTCGGGCATCAGGTCTATGACCGGGTGCGGGGTGTACGGGTCGAACTCGGTGGAGTTGGCGCCCTCTAGGCCCGCTACGTTGCGGGCGAACTCGATCACCGCTACCTGCATGCCGAGGCAGATGCCGAGGTACGGCACGTCGTGCGCGCGCGCGGTGCGAGCAGCGGCCACCTTCCCCTCGATGCCCCGCACGCCGAACCCACCCGGCACGAGGATGCCGTCGTATGCGAGCAGCTCTCGGTGGTCGGCCTCGACCAGCTCCTCGGCGTTGATCCAGTGGATGTCGACGACCGCGCGGTTGGCGATGCCGGCGTGCTTGAGGGCCTCCATGAGGCTGAGGTAGGCGTCGGGCATGGCGACGTACTTCCCGACGATGGCGATGCGCACCACGCGGTCCGGGCGCCGTAGCACCCGCACCGCCTCCTGCCAGACGCGCAGTTCGGGCGTGACGTGCTCGAGCCCCAGCATGCGCTCGACGTAGCGGCCGATGCCCTGCTGCTCGAGCATCTCGGGCACCGCGTAGACGACGTCGGCGTCGTACGCGTTGAACACGGCGTCGACCTCGACGTTGGAGAACAAAGCGATCTTCTTGCGGTTCTCTTCCGGGAGCTTCGACTTCGAGCGCAGGATGAGCCCGTCCGGTTGGATCCCGACGCCGCGCAGCGTGGCCACCGAGTGCTGCGTCGGCTTGGTCTTGAACTCCTCGCTGGCGCCCAGGAACGGCACCAACGTGACGTGCAGGTAGAGCGTGTTCTCGCGGCCGGCCTCGAAGCGCACCTGGCGTATGGCTTCCAGGAACGGCAGGGACTCGATGTCGCCGACCGTGCCGCCCACCTCGACCAGGACGATCTCCGCGTCGGCGGCCTCGCCGGCCTCGGTGATGCGGCTCTTGATCTCGTCGGTGACGTGCGGGATCACCTGCACCGTCTGCGACAGGTAGGCCCCCTTGCGCTCCTTCTCGATCACGCTCAGGTAGACCTGACCGGTCGTGACGTTGTTGCCGCGGCCCAGGTCGACGTCGAGGAAGCGCTCGTAGGTGCCGATGTCGAGGTCGGTCTCGGCGCCGTCGTTGGTGACGAACACCTCGCCGTGCTCGTAGGGGCGCATGGTGCCGGCGTCGACGTTGATGTAGGGGTCGATCTTGACGGCGGTCACCGAGAAGCCTCTGGCACGCAGCAACGCACCGATGCTCGAGGTCGAGATGCCCTTCCCGAGGCTCGAAACGACCCCACCCGTGATGAAGATGTACTTGCGCTGCATGGGTGCCACCTTCCCGGGACTAGATGGTAGCACCACCGGCCCGCGTCCCCCGCGTCGCGCCGCAGCGGGTTCCGAGCGTCGCGACGCGGGCGGCTCGGGTGGCCGCCGGAGTTGGCAGTGGGCCGCGCAGGCCGGCCCTGCGCCGCGCAGGGGCGCGCTCACGGTGCGTGGTAAAGTCCAACCCCGATGAGCAGCCGCCCGCGCGACCCCGGGAAGAAACCCCACCACCAGTGTCGGAGCTAGACGAAGCGAGCAAGCAGCAGGACGCCACAGGGCGACGGGGGATCCTGTTCGTGATGACGGGCGCCTCGGGGGTAGGCAAGGACTCCATCAGGCGGGTCGCGCTGCCGCAGCTCGGCGACATCTACTTCTCGGTCTCGGCCACCACCAGGGAGAAGCGCCCTGGTGAGGAGCACGGCGCGCAGTACTACTTCGTGAGCCACGACGAGTTCGAGTCGCTGATCGCCAACGACGGGCTGCTGGAGTACGCCGACTACGTCGGGGACTACTACGGCACGCCGACCGCGCCGGTCGAGGAGGCGCTCGAGGCTGGCCGCGACGTCCTGCTCGAGCTCGAGCTGGTGGGGGCGAGGCAGGTGAAGCGCAAGCACGAGGACGCCGTCATGGTGTTCATAGCGCCGCCGACGCTCAGCGAGCTCGAGCGGCGGCTACGCGGTCGCGGCACCGACACGGAGGAGAAGATCCAGAAGCGCCTGGCCCGCGCTCGCGAGGAGATAAGGGCCATGCGCGAGTTCGACTTCGTCGTGGTCAACGACGACCTCTACGGAGCGGTCGAGGATTTCAGCAGCATCATCCGCGCCGAGCGCGCCAGGGCTCACCGCCTCCGGGATGCCGACATCGCGGCGTTCCTCACGGAGGACCAAGAAGCCCGGGCTTAGCGTGTACAATCTTCGGGTTTGACGAGGAGGACCCCCTAGATGGCACAAGAAGGCTACGACACCCTGCTGGCGCTGACCGACTCGCGCTACCGCCTGTCGATGATCACCGCCCGCCGCGCCGCTCAGTTGAAGAGCGGCATCCCGACCGTGCTCGAGGTCGATCAACTGCCGCGCAACGAGAACACCGTCACGTTGGCCATGAAGGAGCTCGAGCTGAGCGACCAGATCGTCTGGGGCGACGACCTGCCCTCACTCGACGTCCTGCGCAGGGCTGTCGAGCCGGTCAGGGTCGAGGCGCCGGCCACGTTCGCCGCCGCTCCCGACGACGACGACGACCTGTAAGCTCTGACCTGATTCTCGGTCCGCAGCCGCATGTCCGGTGTGCGGTCGCCCGCGCCCGGTGACGACGATGTCGCCGGGCGCGCGCCGTCTCGACCCGCCGCGTGAGCCGAGGACGGCGGCGGTATACTGCATAAGTATGCCGAGTAAGGAGTACAGGCAACGCCTCATCGCAGAACTCGTGGAGAACGAGTTCATCTCCACCCAGGCCGAGATCGCCGAGCGCCTGGCGGAGCGTGGGATCAAGGTGACCCAGGCCACCATCAGCCGCGACGTGACCGAGCTGCGGTTGGTGCGCGTGCCTGCCGGCAAGGGCCAACACCGCTACCGCTCGACGCCCTTGAGCGCCCAGGAAGACGTCGAGGGGGAGCTCAAGCAGCGCTTCAAGCTGTTCGTGCGCGACCTCGACGTCGGCGAGAACGTGATCGTCATCCACACCGACGAGGGCCACGCCTCCGGTATCGCCTTCGTGCTCGACAAGCTCGACCGCGATGAGATCGTCGGCACCCTTGCCGGTCAGGACACCATCCTGGTCGTCGCGCGCTCGGCGCGGCAGGCCACGACGCTGCTGAGCGAGCTCGAGCAGCTCCTGGACTGAGGGCCGACTGGCCGTCGGCGTGGCCTGCAAGAGAGCGGGCCCAAGGCGACCTGACCCTCATCCGGGGCCGTGCTAGCCTCGGGCACATCCTGGAGGAACGCATGCTTTCGAGGTCCACGAAACCTCTCGCCGAACCCGCACCGACGGCCCGCGCCAGCGCCCATCAGAGCCCACGTACCGAACCGTTCCGGGCGCTCGGGTACCGTCTTGCGCTGCTGCTGGGCGCCCTCTTGTTCCTCTCCGGCGCCGCAGCGGCGCCGGGCGACGTGACCGTCGTGGTGCACCCGTTCGACAGCCAGGACGTGCTCCTCGGCGTGGCGCTGGCGGACGAGGTCGCCAACTCGCTTCACGACCGCGCCACGGTCCTCGGTCCGGACGTGGCGCCAGGTGCCATCCCACCGCTCATCGCCGAGGGCGGCTTCATAAGCCTCAGCCGGATCATCGGCGCCCAGGAGTTCAGCGGGGCGGTAGGCGCGGACATGCTGCGCGGCGGTGTCGGCGTCGACATCGCGATCACCGGCAGCGTCGAACAGCGCGACAGCGGCTACACGCTGCTGCTCGCGATCGCCCACCCAGGCGGCTTGAGGACCGCCGAGTTCGAGGCCCCGACCGACCGGCCGGAGCGCCTCGCGGTCCTGGCGGGAGCCCTGGTCGACGGCGTCATCGACCGTCAGGTGCCGGGGGCGCCGCCGGGCGAGCCGACGCCTTACGAGCCGCCCAGCCTCACCGGCAGCTTCGAGGACGCGTACGGCGCCTACGTCAGGGCCGTCGCGCTCGTGGGCGCCGGGTTGCTGGAGGACGCCCTGCTCGAGCTGAAGGAGATAGAGGGCGCCGAGGGCGCGCCACCGCGAGCCGCTGCGCTCAGGGAGGACCTGCTCAGCATCCTCGAGCAGCCGGCCGAGCCGGCCGGGCTTGAGCCGGCCGAGCTCGAGCCGGCCAGGCTCGCTCGCCGGGCGATCCTGGCGGTCTCGGCTCCCGACCTCGAGGCCGCGTACGGCGCAGAGCTGTTCCGGGCCTTCGGTGAGGCGACCGCCTTGCCCGTCGCCGACGCCTGGCGCGGCGCGCTCGCCGCGAGCGTCAACGACCGCGCGGGGGCGCTCGAAGCCCTCAGCCGAGCGGCCGAAGGCTACGCCTACGGCGAGGTCGTCTACGCCTCCTTCCTGCGCTCGCGTGGCGACGCTTCGGACGACCTCGGCATGGCCGACCTGATCGCTGCCGGCGCCGAGTCCGGGAGCGCCGCGCTGCTCGGTGCGTCGGTGGTGGCCAACCTCGCCGGTGACGACGCGAAGGAGGAGGCAGCGCTGCTGGCCCTGAGCCGCGCGTCGCCGTTCCTCACCTACCCACTCGAGCAGCTCTCGTACCTCTACTTCGACCGGGACGACGCGCGCTCCGCGGCCGAGGTGCTGACCGTCGCCACCGACCTCGCTCCCGACTCGAGCCTCTACTGGACCAACCTGGGCTGGGCGCGTTACCTGCTGGGCGCGCTGGAGCAGAGCGAGGCCGCCTCGCGCGAGGGGCTCGCGCTCGACGGCACGCAGTCGGTGGCCGCCTACAACCTCGGCCTGGTGTTGGCTGTCACCGGGCGGCTCGAGGAGGCGATGACGGCCTACGAGCAGGCGCTGAGGGTCGACCCTGAGGTCAACGACGAGGCCGTCGTCGACCTGGAGAACGCCAGGCAGCTCTACCCCGGGCAGCCCGGGGTCGACTACGCCCTGGCCGTCCTCTACGAGGCCGAGGGGCGCCGCTCCGACGCGCGCGCGGCGTTCCGCCGCTACCTGAGGTTGGCCGGAGAGGACGCGCCGGCCCGCCTGGTCGAGCGCGCCGAGGAGCGCCTCGCCGCGCTCGAGGCGCCGCTGCCACCGCTCGAGGTCAGCGGCGAGCTGACGCTCAACCTCGGTGCGCGCGGTCCGGAGGCGGAACCGTTCCACCCCGGTGACCCCCTTCACCCCACCTTCGAGCTCTACACCAGCGGTGAGGAGCTGCCCGCCAGCGTCGACGTCACCGCCACGCTCCTGCCTGGGGGAGGCGAGCCCGCGAGCGCGGCCGCAGCGCCCAGCGAACCCCTCGCCGAGTCCTCGGTCACGGTCGAGATTCCATCGGGCGCGGTCGGCTACGTCGTCAACGAGCTGGAGCTGAACCTGCCGCTAGACCTAGCGAGCGGCGACTACCGCCTCGAGGTCGTGGCTGACGGCGGTGAGGAGCAGCGCGTCGAGTTGAGCACCACCTTGAGCGTCCAGGGGGAGCCGCAGGCGCTGCGCCGGCTCATCGGCCGCGGGCTGGTGATGACCTCCTTCCAGCACGGCGGTGCGCTCTACTCCGCGCGTGACCTCGAAGCGCCCGGCGACCTCCCCGACATCCTGCTGGCCGAGCTTGCTGCGTCCGCCACGGCCGCCGAGGAGGCCCTGCCCGAGATCACCAGCGGCCGCTTCGAGGGCTTGAGCGGCGGCGAGCTGTTCACCACCAGCACGAAGGAGGACATCGCCGACTTCCTCGAGTACGTACTCGGCAGCGACTCCCGCGACGTCCGCTTCGCGTTCGTCGACGCCTACGCCCAGTGGGCGATAGACGGAGCCCCGGGCCCACAGCGGTAGCTGAGACTCGCGGGTACTAGCCGAACAGCCGGCCGAAGATGCGCGCGCTGGCCAGGAAGGTGCCGCTCGAGGCGCCGATCGTCGACAGCACGAAGACCAGCAGTACCCGGGCGGCGCGGTTGGTCCACCAGCCTCGCCAGGTCGTGACGTCCTTGCGCAGGCGCTCGAAGTCGCCCACGTTCGGCTTGCGCAGCCAGAGCTCGACGCCGGCTGCCACGAACCCGGCGCCGAGCACGGGGTTGAGCGTGGTGAACGGCGCGGCGACCATCGTCGCGAGGATCGTCACGGGGTGAGCCAGCGCGATGAGGGTGCCGAGGCCAGCGAGCCCCGCGGTGATGAGCGTCCAGTCGGTGAGCAGCTGCAGGCCCGTCTCCGGACTGCGCCAGAAGCCGACCGCGAACCCCGCAAGGACCAGCACCAAGATCAGCCAGGGGATCGCCTTGGTCCAGCGGCTCGGCGGCGGTGTCGTCTCGAGTTCGCTTAGCTGGGCGCGTAGGGCGGCCGGCTCGGCGGTGCTGCCTCGAGCTTCGGCCGGCTCGACAGGCGCCGACTCGAGCGCGTCACTGCCCGGCGCGGCTGGTCCCGGCTCGCTGGC
>CAZQVC010000024.1:17237-27260 GCA_964596625.1 uncultured bacterium
GCCCCGACGATCGCCAGCACGCGGTGGCCGTCGGGTGAGGTCCTGGCGTGCTGCCGCAGCTTGATGGCCATGTACTGGTCGCGTTCGGCGATGAGCGGGCGGTAGAGGCTCTCGGAGCGCTCGGCGAACTCGCTGAAGGTCGCCTCGAGGATGTCGCCCTCCTTGAGCTTCTCGATCTCCTCCTCGTCGATCTTCTCGTTGGTGAAGGTCGAGGCGAGCAGGCCGGAGAGCAGGACCATGCGCTGCCACCAGCCGACGCTGGCGTACAGCCGACGCAACGTCACGCCGATGTCGCGATCGATGAGGACGAGCGGCAAGCCCTGCTCCTTGGCGCCCGTCACCGCGGCTCGCATCTCGGCGCCGGGCTCGATGCCGAACTGGTCGGCCAGGCGCTGCTGGAACGCCCCGAGCGCGAGGTTCACGGCCAACACGCCCGCCCGGCCGGAGCGCAGCACCTGCATCAGGTCGGTCTTGGCGTAGGCGTCGGTGTCGGTGATAGCGGCCAGGCGACCGGCGTCGAGCTCGATGGCGACGCTGTCGTAGTCGCGGCTGGCGATCATCTCCGCTACGGTCTGCGCCGAGGTGCGCGAGACGTGCGCCGTGCCAAGCAGGGTGATGCTCACGCCGTCGACGACCAGCTCAACGGTCGGCTGCTCGACGACCGGCGGCTGCGCCGCTGGCTGCAGGACGCTCGCCTCCCCTCCGGTGGGCTGCTCGACGGGTTGCGGCTCGAGGTCCTTGGCCTCAGGCGGGGTCATGCAGGGAGTGTAACTTTACAATCCAGGCATGAACCGTTCGGTACGGCTCTTCCCTCGTGAGCGCCGGCGCTGGGTCGCCGCCGCCGCGCCCTGAGGTGGCACGGCAGGCAGCGGATAGTCCACGCAGCCTCTACCACCAGGTGCGCCTTGCGCGCCTCTGGCTGCCGCTGGCGATCGTCGGCGTCGTGCTCGTCCACCAACTGCTGATCGTGCCGTTGGGGCCGCCCAGCTACCAGTTCTGGGCCCAGCTGCTGTTCTACGCGATCCTCGGCCCGGCCGCCACCTTCATCACGCTCAACTGGATCGCCGACGAAGCGCGCCTGAAGGAGCGAGCGCAGGACGAGCTGGCGACGCTCTACCGCGAGCTGCAGGAGTCGCATGAGCTCCTCGGACGCATCCAGGACGTCACCGCGAGCTTCGCTGCCGCGCGCGACCTGGAGGCGACGCTGGCCGCGGCGAGCGACGGCCTCATCGAGGTGACGGGCGCAGGGGCTGTCGCCCTGTTGGTGGGCGCCCACGAGCTCGGCGTGACGCGCGGCGTGAACCTCGACGCATCGCTCGAGGCCGACGCGCTCGAGCGTGACAGGAGGGCCCGTGAGACGGCAGGCAAGAGCGGCGTCGAGGTGTCGCTCGACCGCTTGAACAACGGTGCCGGCGACGTGCGCTACGCCCTGTCGACGCCGGTCGTCTGGGGCGGCAAGCCGGAAGGCTCGATGATCGCCTACTACGCTGACGAGCCGGACGAGCGGGTCGTGGAGTCGTTCAGCATCCTCGCGGCGCAGTTCTCGGCCGCGACGGAGGCCACGCGCTTCCGGACCCGCGACCTGATGACGTTGGTCGAGGTCGACCGCTCGATACGGGCCGAGGGCAACCTCGACCGGCTCCTTCACACCGTGCTGAGCCAGATGCTGACCTTCGTCTCCGCGCCGGTCGGCGGGATCTTCCTGGCCGACGACGAAGGGCTGCTCGGCCTGCGCTCAAACGTCGGGCTGAAGAGCGACGGGCGCACGGTCAGCTGGCGGGTGGGGGAGGGCTTCGTCGGCCAGGTGGCGGCCGAGCGTGAGCCGCGCATCCTCTCGTCGGTCTCGTCGGCTCCGGCCGACGGCCTCGGTCCGCTGCTAGAGGGGGCCGGCAGCGCGGTCGCCGTCCCCCTGGTGGCGGAGGGCAACCTGCAGGGCGTGCTGGTGCTGGCGCACCCCGTGGAGGAGCACTTCGACCGCGGCATGCTCCCGTTCCTCGCGCTGGCCGCCGGTCAGGTGTCGTTGGCCATCAGCAACGCCAGCGCCTACCTGCAGTCCGAGGAGCTGGCCATCGCCGAGGAGCGCACCCGCATCGCTCGCGAGATCCACGACGGCGTCGCCCAGATGCTCGCGTTCACGGCGATGAAGCTCGACCTCGTGGGTCGCCTGCTCGAACGCGACCGCGAGAAGGCGGTGGCCGAGCTCGACCGGGCGAAGGAGACCGTGCGCGAGTCGATCAGGGAGATCAGGCGCTCGATCTTCGCCCTGCGGCCCGTCGACCTCGAGAGGCACGGCTTCGGCGAGACCGTGCGACGCTACGTCGTCGACTTCGGGCAGCAGAACGACGTCAAGGTCACGCTCGAGTCCGGCGAGCTGCCGCAGCTCTCGATCAAGTCGGAGGCTGTCCTGTTCCGGATCTTCCAGGAGGCCATGCACAACGTCGCCAAGCACGCACGTGCCAGCCACGTCGCGGTGCGTCTCGGCACCGCGGCCGACGGCATGGCCTTCGTCGAGGTCAGCGACGACGGGGTCGGCTTCGAACCGAGCGACGTCGACGACCGGGTGTCGACCGCTGGCGGCCTCGGCCTGAGGCAGATGCGCGAGCGGGTCCAGGCGAGGGGTGGCCGGCTGGAGCTGGACTCACGGCCGGGCGGCGGCACCAAACTGTTCGCGGCCGTGCCGGGTTGATCCCCGGCACGGCCGCGCGACTCTCACCTGGGCGAAGTGGCGCTTAAGCGCCGCTCCGCGAGAGGTACTCAGCTCTTCTTCGCGCGCCTGTAGCTGTCGCCGAAGCGCTTCTGGAACTTCTCGACGCGGCCTTCGGTGTCGATGAAGCGCTGCTCGCCGGTGAAGAACGGGTGGTTGCCCGACCAGACGTCGACGTGAATCTCGGGCTTGGTGCTGTAGGTCTCCATGACGACTTCGCCTTCACAGATAACCTTGGTCGCGACCATCTTGGGGTGAATGCCTTCTTTCATCTTCGCTCCTTGGCAGCGGCGCTCGGCCGCGTGAGTGGTTCACTGGTCATGAGTTTGCGAGCCGACCGGCCTCGTGGTGAGGGTTCGGCCCGCCGATGCCCGCAAGATGTTAGCACGGTGAGCCCAGTTCAGCTGCTTTGTCGCCCGACGGCGGCCAGCTGACGTTTGACCCGCGAGACGATCGCGCCCATCCCCCTGAGCCGCAGCGGCGAGATCACGTCGGAGAGCCCGAGGTCGCGGTAGAAGTCGTCGGGCACGGCCATCACCTCTTCGACGGGTTGACCGCCCAGGCCGTGGGCGATCACCGACGCGAAGCCGCGCGTGGTCGGGGCCTCTTCTGGAGCCTCGAACTGCAGCTCGGCGGTGCCGTCCTCGGCGACCTCGGCCTTGAGGAAGAGCGGGGTCTGGCACTCGTGAACGCGCTCCAGAGTACCGGCCATGCCGTCCGGCAGCGGCGGCAGCTTCTTGGCGTAGTCGAGCAGGAGTGCCAACCTCAGCGACTGCGGGGCCGTGTTGAACTCGTCGATCACCTTGCTGAGACTGGCTGGGTAGTCGTGCTGCTGGCTCACCATCACAGCCTAACGCGGTGCGCCAGCGAGCCGTGGTTCACGGGCTGCGAAAGTCTCCTTCTGCGGTCGGACGAGCCGTCGGCGCGTTCTCGGCCGTGCGCGGACCCGGTGTATCCTGACCAACCGATGAGGTTGCCTACCAAGGTTCGCGTCGGTCCCCAAGCAGAGGTCAAGGGCAGTCTGTCGGTGCCGGGTTCGAAGAGCATCACCAACCGCGCGCTGCTGCTCGCGGCGTTGGCAGAGGGAGAGTCAACGGTGCAAGGAGCCCTCATGGCCGAGGACTCCAGGGTGATGATCCAGGCCCTTCAGGCTCTCGGTGTCGGCGTGGAGGTCTCGAAGAGCACCGTCGTCGTGGCGGGCGCGGGCGGTCCGTTCCCGGCGAGCGAGGCCGAGCTCGACCTGCGTCTGTCCGGCACCTCGATCCGGTTCCTGACTGCGGCGCTCGCCCTCGGCCGTGGTCGCTTCACGCTCGACGGCAACGAGCGCATGCGCGAGCGTCCCATCGCGCCGCTGCTCAGCGCCCTCGAGGAGCTCGGGGCGGAGGCGCGCAGCCTGGCCGGCAACGGCTGCCCGCCGGTGGTCGTCAACGCCGCCGGCCTCGCAGGCGGGAGGGCGACCGTGGCGGGGGACGTGAGCTCGCAGTTCCTCTCGGCCCTGCTGATGGCGGCGCCGTACGCTGGCGGCCCGGTCACGCTCGCGGTGAGCGGGGAGCTGCAGTCGAAGCCCTTCATCGACATGACCCTCGACCTGATGGCCGATTTCGGTGTGACCGCGAGCCGCGACGGCTACGCGAGCTTCAACGTCGAGCCCGGGCTCTACCGAGGCCGTCACTACCGCGTCGAGGGCGACGCCATGGCCGCCGGCTACTTCTGGGCGGCGGCGGCGGTGAGCGGCGGCAGCGTGCGCATCTGCAACCTCGGCTCGCGCACCAGGCAGGGTGACGCCAGGTTGGCGGCGGTGCTCGAGCGGATGGGCTGCACCGTCGAGTGGGGCGAGGACATGATGCAGCTGAGCGGGCCGCGCCACGGCCGGCTGTCCGGCGGCAGCTTCGACCTCAACGACATGCCGGACCAGGCCCAGACCCTGGCGGTCGTGGGCCTCTTCGCCGACGCGCCCGTCCACATCGCGAACGTCGCCAACCTCAGGGTGAAGGAGACCGATCGCCTGAGCGCCATGGCTACCGAGCTGCGGCGCCTCGGCGCGAGGGTCCACGAGGGCGACGACGAGCTCACCGTCTGGCCGCTCGAGCAGCCGCCGGAGCACACGGTGGAGATCGAGACCTACGGGGATCACCGGATGGCGATGGCGTTGGCCGTCGCCGGGGCGCGGTTGCCGAACGTGGTCATCAAGGACCCCCGCTGCGTGGGGAAGACCTACCCGGAGTTCTTCACGGACTTCTTGGACCTGCTCGAGGGACGACTGGCGTGAGCGAGGAGCCCCAGGCGCGCAGGCCGGTCATCACCCTCGACGGACCCGCGGCCTCCGGCAAGTCGAGCGCGGCGAAGGCCGTCGCCGCCAAGCTGGGCATCGCCTACGTCTCGAGCGGCCTGCTCTACCGCGCCGTCACGCGGCTCGCGCTGCTGTCGGGCGTCGAGCCCTCCGACGAGCCTGCGGTGCTCGGGCTGCTGGCGCGCCACGAGGTCGAGCTCGTGCCGGACGTGGCCCGCGACAAGGTCACCATCGACGGTGAGGACGTCAGCGACGCGCTTCACACCGACGCCGTCGACGAGAGCGTGTCGGCCGTCGCCAAGCTCCCCGGCGTGCGCGCGTGGGTGAACGGCAAGCTGAAGGAGCTCGACGGCACCTTCGTGATCGACGGCCGCGACATGGGCACCGTCGTGTTCCCCGACGCGCGCTGGAAGTTCTACCTGACCGCCCCGGCGGAGATCAGGGCGAGGCGCAGGGTCGGTGAGCGTGCCACCGACATCGAGGCCGTGGCGCGCCGCCTCAGGCTGCGCGACGAGCGCGATGCCAGGCAGTCGGTGCCGGCGTCGGACGCGATCCACCTGGACACCGGGCCGCTGAGCCTGCAGGACGTCGTCGACTTCGTCTACCAACGCGTCACCGGCGGCCGCGCGCCGGGCGACGTCGTGACGCGAGCTTGAGCCGCCCCGGGCCCTCGCACAGCGACGCGCTCGCCGGCACGAGACGCTTCACGATCCCGGCGACCCAGCTGCGCAAGGCGGTCGTGACCAGCACGCGCCACAAGCCGGCGGCACACCCGTTGGCCAGGGAGCTGGCCGCTGCGCTGCAGGCGTCGGGTGCTGAGGTCGTGCTCGACCTCACCGGCGAGGCCCCGTTGCGCCCCGAGCTGCCCGACTCCGACCTGGTCCTGTCGGTCGGCGGTGACGGCACGCTGCTCTCGGCCGCCAGGCGGGTCGTCGGCACCGACGTGCCGGTAGTCGGGGTCAACCTCGGCAAGCTCGGCTTCCTCGCGGAGTTCGGCGCCGACGAGGCGCTGGCCTACGCCGCCGGGAACGTCGAGCCCGACTGGCCCGTCATGGAGCGCTCGATGCTCACCGTGCGTCGCGGCGCCGACGGGGAGGTGCGGCACGCGCTGAACGACGCGATGCTCTCGCAGGGCGTGATGGCCCGGCTGATCAACGTGCGCATGCGCGTTGACGGCGCCTACGCCACCGAGTACCGCGCCGACGGCCTGGTCGTGTCGACCCCGGTCGGCTCGACGGCCTACTCGCTCTCGCTCGGCGGGCCGATCATCAGCCAGGAGCTGAGCGCGCTGGTGATCACGCCGATCGCGCCGCACAGCCTCACCAACCGCCCCATCGTGCTGCCGGGCGAGAGCAGGATCGCGCTGGAGATCCTCAGCAGCTCCGACGAGATCGCGTTGGTCATCGACGGGCAGGAGCGCATCGACCTCGACGTCGGCGACACCATCGAACTGACCACGGCGCCCGTCGGCCTCTCGTTGGTGTCGACCGGTCGCCGCACCTCCTTCGAGGTGCTGCGTCACAAGCTGCGCTGGGGCGAGGGGTTGCTGCCGCCGACGGGGGATGACGCGGGCGCCGATCACGGGGCCCGCGGACCGGATGCACCGGGCGAGGGCGCACCGCCGCACGACGCTCGCGACCCGTGAGCCCGGCGGCCGGAGCGTCCGACCGGCCGCCGACCGCGTCGCCTGCCGCCGCGGGCCGGCCACAGGGCGTTGGCGAACGCGCAGCCGCTTACGCCGTCGCCGACGGCCGCTGGCGAGACCGCTTGCTGATGATCTCCAACGGCCACGGGGAGGACGCCATCGCCGCCCGCCTGGCCGCCGGGCTGGGCCGCGCGCTGCCCTGGCTCGAGCTCGCGGCGCTGCCCCTGGTCGGCGTCGGCTCGGCCTACCGCGCTGCGCCGGTGACGCTGGTCGGACCCCGGAAGGAGCTGCCGTCAGGCGGGCTGACACTGCACCACTTCCGACTCCTGGCGGCCGACCTGAGGGCCGGGCTGCTGCCGTTGACCGCCGCGCAGGCCGCGTTCCTGCGGCGCGTCCGGCCCCTCGCCGTGCTGGTGGTCGGCGACGCCTACGCCCAGGCGCACGCGCAGCTCGTGCGGGCGCCGCGGAGGGTGCTGCAGCCGCTGGTGTCCCACCACCAGTCGGTCGAACTCGACGGCTCACCGGTCGCGGCGACGGCGCTGAACCGCTTCTTCATGGAGCGCATCAGGGCCCCGGAGCTGTGGCTCATGCGGCGAGCCGACAAGGTCTACGCCCGCGACCCCGAGACCGCCGCGATGCTCCGCGCGCGCGGCGTGAGAGGCGCCGAGGCGCTCGGCAACCCGGTGATGGACGGTCTCGAGGCCGAGCCGCTGGTCGACCCGGCGGCCTTCGGCCTCGTCGTCGCCCTGCTGCCCGGCTCACGACGCTACTCCGTGCAGAGCGTTCAACTGATGGCAGAGGCGCTGCTGTGGGCGGCCCGCCGGACGGCCGACGGTTCGCGCGCTCGCGGGCCGCTGCTCGGCCTCGTCGCCTGGACGCTGCCTCAGGCGCCAACCCCGCCGCCGGGCTGGCGCGCGCACGACGCTGCTGACGGGGAGGCAACGGTCTGGCGTCGTGATGACGACGCCGCGGTAGAGCTGAGGTTCGTGCGCGGCCGCTTCCCCGCCGTGCTGGCCAGCGCGAGCGTCGCGATCGGCACCGCCGGCACGGCGAACGAGCAGGCTGCGGGCCGCGGCTTGCCGGTGGTCGCGTTCCCCGTGCCGCCCGACTACTCCGCGGCCTTCCTGGCGAACCAGGAGCGGCTGCTCGGTGGGGCCGTGCGGGTGGTGCCGGCGCGCGCCGAGGCGGTAGGGGAGGCGGTGCTGGCCGCCGGTCCCGGCTCCTCGCACCGCACGACGGCCGCCTCGATGGGGCCTAGGCGGATGGGCGCACCCGGCGGCAGCGCCGCTCTCGTGGCCGACCTAGCCGGCTGGCTGGAGCGCCTGCGGCTCGGCGACGGCTGAGCTCGACTCGGCCTCTGCCAGCAGCTCGCCCAGGCGCGAGAGGCACCGCTCGTGCTTCTTGTGGTACGCGCTGTGCCGGTAGCTGGGGTCGAACAGCTCGCCCAGCGGCACGACGCCGGTGGCGCGCAGCTGCACCGCGCTGTCGTACAGCTTGTCGACGAAGTGGACGAAGCGCAGCGCCTGGTTCTGGTCGGGGATCGTGCGCACGTCGTGGAGGTAGACGGTGCCGACCTGCGCGACGAGACCGCCGTAGCGCGAGGGGTGCACGCTCTTCAGGAGGTCGGTCAGCTCGTCGAAGTCGAGGCTCAGCCGCGGCGCTCGGCCATCGGCCAGCGCCAGCAGGCGGACCATGTCCTGGCGCGGGAGCCAGTCGCCAAGCGTCAGCCGCTGCCGGTAGTCGGGCCCGCCGATGGTCACGACCTCGAAGCGCTGCGCCACCGACTGGATCTCGCGCTTGAAGTCCTCGGCGTTGAAGCGGCCCTGCCCCTGC
Source organism: uncultured bacterium (assembly GCA_964596625.1). Lineage (GTDB taxonomy): Bacteria > Deinococcota > Deinococci > Deinococcales > Trueperaceae > DASRWD01. The sequence continues at coordinate 25,710 of CAZQVC010000024.1, forward strand.
GCCTCCGGAGGGGTGTTCGAGGTGGTGACGACGGTGCCGCCCGCCTCGAACAGGGCGGCGAGGAACGACTTCACGATCAGGGTGTTGCCCGGGTCGTCGAGCTCGAACTCGTCGAGGCAGATCAGCTCGGTGGTGGCCAAGGTCCGCTCGGCCTCCTCCCGACCCATGGTGCCGATCAGGTAGACCAGCTCCTGGAAGGTCAGGTAGCGCTTCGACGGCGTGTCGGCGGCCGCGTAGGCGGAGGCGAGGAGGTGCGTCTTGCCCACCCCGAACCCTCCGTCGAGGTAGATGCCGGCACCTTCACGCTGAGGCCGCTCCGGGCGGCCGAGCCTCACCAACCGGCTCCAGGCTCGTCGCGCCGCGGGCTCGGGCGAGGGCCTCAGCTGGCCGCTGAAGTGACGCGCCTCGATGAACTCCTGCAGCCGGTTGCGGGCTTCGGACTGCGTCGGATGCTGCGGCTCGTAGTTCGCGAAGCTGACGTTGGCGAAGCGCGGCGGGGGCACGAGCTTGGTGGGATCGGGGGGAGGAGGCGTGGCGAGGTCGGAGACGGCGAGTATCGGCGACACGGCTACGTAGGCTACCACCCGTTCTCACGTCGCCGGGACGTCCACGGTAGAGTGGTCGGGTCGTAGGTCGGGGAAGCCGGTGAGAGTCCGGCACTGTCCCGCAACGGTATCCGGCGCCCTTCGCGCCGGGAGTCCGAGCACCGCCCTCACGACCGTAGCTGCACCCCTCGCGAGGACGAGGCAGGGCGACAGCGTGAGCGGCGGCGCCATCAGGCGGCCACCGGGCGCGCGAGTTCGACCCACCCGTCGAGCTCGCCAGGGCGCCCGAGGAGGCACCCAGATGACCCAGCCGCACCCTGACCCTTCACCCCGAGAACCGCTTCCGAGCCGAGTATCCAGGCCCCGCAGGCTTCTCGTCTGCGCGCTCTGCCTCGCCGCCCTGCTCGTCTGGCCGGCCGTCGGCCTGGCCCAGGATGCCGGTGCGCAAGCCCCTGCCGCTCCCGCGACGGCTGCCGCCGCCGAGGGCGTTCATGTCGTCGACGACCTCGGTCGTGAGGTCGTGCTGGCCGGCGTGCCGAGCCGCATCGTCGCGCTCGCTCCCAGCCACGCCGAGAGCGTCTGCGCCATCGCCTCCTGCGCGTCGTTGGTGGCGGTCGACACCAACACCGACTTCCCGGCCGAGCTCGACGCCCTGCCCAGGGTCGGCAACGCCTTCACCCCGGACGTCGAGGCGATCGTCGCCCTCGAGCCCGACCTGGTCCTGGCCGACGAGTACTCGGGCGTCCACGAGGCGCTGGAGCGCCTCGGCATCACGGTCTACGCCGGCACGCCCCAGACGGTCGAGGAGACCTTCGAGTACCTCGCGCTGCTGGGGGAGATGCTCGGTGAGACCGAGAGCGCCGCCTCCCTGGTCGCGGAGGTCAGGGCCGACATCGAGGAGGTCGGTGAGCTGCTCGGCGGCGTGGAGCGCCCACTGGTGTTCGTCGAGCTCGATCCGACGCCGTACAGCGCCGGCCCGGCGTCGTACATCGGCACGCTGCTGAGC
>CAZQVC010000024.1:27360-30885 GCA_964596625.1 uncultured bacterium
CTCGACACGATCGTGCTGCGCATCCGCCTGCCGCGGGTCCTCCTGGCCGCGTTGGTCGGCGGCGGACTCGGCCTGGCCGGTGCCGTCTACCAGGGCGTGTTCCGCAACCCGCTGGCCGACCCTTACCTGCTTGGCACGGCCGGCGGGGCCGGCTTCGGCTCGGCGCTGGCGGTGGTAGCGGCCGGCTCGACGACGCTGGCAGCGATCGGCGCGCCCCTGTTGGCGTTCGCGTTCGCGCTGGCGACCGTCGTGCTGGTCACGCTGCTCGCGAGGCAGGGCGGAAGCCTGCCGGTGGTCCGTCTGATCCTCGCCGGGGTCGTGCTGAGCTCGATACTCAGCGCCGGCACCTCGTTCCTGATGCTGGCGGCCCGTGAGCAGGCGGCCGGCATCCTCGCCAGGCTGCTCGGCGGGTTCTCCTTCGCGGGCTGGGCCGACGTCTTGGTGGTGACCGCCTTCATGCTGCCGGCGGTGGCGGTCGCACTCGCGCTGGCGCGAGCGCTCGACGTGCTGCAGTTGGGGGAGGACGGCGCCTCGCACCTCGGTTTGCCGGTCGAGACCGTCAAGTACGTGTTGCTGGGAGCAGCCACGCTGGTGACCGCGGCCGCCGTCAGCGTGGCCGGCATCATCGGCTTCGTCGGCCTCATGACCCCGCACGCCGTGCGCCTGACGGTGGGGCCGCGGCATCGGCCGCTGCTCCTGCACTCGCTGGTCTGGGGCGCGACCTTCATGGTCGTCGCCGACCTCTTCGCCAGGACCGTCATCACCCCGGCCGAGCTGCCCGTCGGCATCGTCACGGCCCTGGTAGGCGGGCCCTTCTTCCTGCTCCTGCTGTGGCGGCGGCGATGAGCCTCGTCATCTCGGGGGTCACAGCCGGCTACCCGGGCCGGACCGTGCTCGAAGGCGTCGACCTCACGCTCAGACGGGGCGACAGCGTGGCCCTCGTCGGCCCCAACGGCTCCGGCAAGAGCACGCTGCTGAAGCTGATAACCGGCAGGCTCGAACCGCAGGCGGGGACGGTCAGGATCGACGGACGGGAGGTCGGCCGGATCGGGGGCTTCGAGCTCGCGCGGACCGTTGCGCTGGTGGCGCAGGAGCCCCGCACGCCGGCGGGCTACCTCGTCGAGGACGTCGTCGCGATGGGCCGCACGCCGCATCAGGGGCTGTTCGGTGCCTGGTCACGAGCCGACGGCGCGGTGGTCGAGTCGGCGTTGCGCGACACCAACACCTTGGGCCTGCGGCGACGGCGCGTCGAGACGCTCTCCGGAGGCGAGCGGCAGCGAGTCGTGCTGGCTCGAGCCCTGGCCCAGCAGGCGGGCTACCTGTTGCTCGACGAGCCGACCAACCATCTCGACCTGCGCTACCAGCTCGAGTTGCTGGCCTTCGCCAGGCGCGAGGCCGCCCGCGGCACGGGCGTGCTCTCCGTGCTGCACGACCTGAACCTGGCGGCCCGGGTGGCCGAGCGCATCGTGCTGTTGGCCGACGGCGCCGTGCTGGCCGACGGACCGCCGACCGCTGTGCTCGAGCCCGAGCTACTGCGGGCCGCCTACGGAGCCGAGGTCGCAGTGCTACACGACGACGGCGTGCCGGTCGTGGTCGGTCGCCTGCCTACGCTCGAGGCCCGCAGCGCGAACGCCGGCTAGCGGGACTCGAATGCCCTCGTCGTGCCGCGGGCCGAAGCGGGGTCGCTCTCAGTAGCGGCTCGGCGGGTCGAACCGGCGGTGCAGCCTGATGGCGGTCTGGTAGCTCTCGACCAGCGACTCGGTGGCGGCCCGCCAGCCGTGCTGCTCCATGTCGGCCCTGGCTCGACGGCCGAGCCGCGCGCGCAGCTCGTCGTCGAACAGCAGCTTGCGCAGCTGCTCGGTGAGGTCGCCGAGGTCGAGCGGCGTGAACATCAGGCCGTTGACGCCGTGCTCGATGACGTCGGGGATGCCCCCGGCGCGAGCCCCGACCGCCGGCACGCCGGAAGCCATAGCCTCCATGGCGACGAAGCCGAGCGTCTCGGTGTCGGAGGGGAAGGCGAAGACGTCGGCGCTGGCGTAGGCCGAGGCCAGCTCAGCGCCCGCCATGTAGCCGGTGAAGACCGTGTTGGTGCCGGCGAAGCGGCGCCGCAGGTCGTTCTCCGCCGGCCCCTCGCCGACCAGCGCCAGCCGCACGCCGGGCAGCGAGGTCACCGGGGCGTAGAGCCAGTCGAGGCGCTTCTCGAAGCTCAACCTGCCGACGTAGATCATCAGCTTGTCGTCCGGGTGGCCGGCGGTGAGCCGCTCGCGCATCGCCCGCGTCGCCCTCTCGGGGCGGAACAGCTCGGTGTCAACCGCCTTCGGCCACAGCCGCACGCGCTCGATGCCGAGGCCCTTGGCCGAGTTCATCATCGGCTGACTGGTGACCAGGTTTACGTGGGCCTGGTTGTGGACGTCGCGCAGGAACCGCGCGCCGGGCCGCTGCAGCATGGGCAGCTTCAGGTGCATGGCGTACTGCGTGAGGTCGGTGTGGTAGGACGCGAGCAGGGGAAGGTTGCGCTGCTTCGCGATCAGCGTGCCCCACAGGCCGAGCACGACAGGGTTCACGACGTGCACGATGTCGGGGGCGAAGCGGTCGAGCTCGCGCCCCAGCCTGGGCCGCGGCAACCCGAGGAACAGCTCGGGGTACCACGGCTTGAAGGACAAGGCCGGCACGTTGACGACCCGGTGGCCGGCGTAGGCGTCCGGCGGGTCGTGCGGCGCGAAGATCAGCGCCTCGTGGCCCAGCAGGGCCAGCTGCTCGAGGGTGCGCACCAGGCGCGTGACGATCCCGTCGATCTTCGGCAGGAACGTCTCGGTGAAGAAGGCTACGCGCACCCTGGTTGCCGCGCGCTCAGTCTCCGGCTACGGTCTCGCGGCGCTCGGCGAGGCGCGGGTCGCCCGGCACGTTGTCGCGCGTCCAGGTGCTGGTGCAGGGGATCTTGTCGAGATCGGCCCGCTCGGCGTAGCGCCTGGCGATGTCGGTGACCTCGGTGAGCAGGCCGTCGGCCAGGGTGGTCGGCTCCAGGCCCATGCTGAGGAACGAGTCGTTGCGGACGTGGAGGTCGTTCTCGGCGTCCTCCTTGCGGGGGTTGGGCACGTAGGCCACCTCGACGCCGGTCAGCTTGCTGATGAGCTTGGCCAGGTCGCGCACCCGGTGCGTCTCCGTCATCTGGTTGATGATCTGCACCCGCTCGCCCTGCTCCGGCGGGTTCTCGAGCGCCAGCTGGATGCAGCGCACGGTGTCGCGGATGTGGATGAACGCCCTGGTCTGCCCGCCGGTGCCGTGGACCGTGAGCGGGTAGCCGACGGCTGCCTGCATCAGGAAGCGGTTGAGCACCGTGCCGTAGTCGCCGTCGTAGTCGAAGCGGTTGATGAGCCGCTCGTCGAGGCTCGTCTCCGCCGTGTTGGTGCCCCAGACGATGCCCTGGTGCAGGTCGGTGACGCGGACCCGGTCGTTCTTCGCGTAGTAGGCGAAGAGCAGCTGGTCGAGCGTCTTGGTCATGTGGTAGATGCTGCCGGGGTTGGT
>CAZQVC010000025.1:0-14861 GCA_964596625.1 uncultured bacterium
TCCGCCGCCGCCCAACGAGGGCCCGCGGCGCCGCTGAGCGAGGCCACTGCAGCAGTGGAGGAGCCTCGCCCCGACGGCCACCTGGTCATCGACCGCCTGCTCGAGCGCCTGAAGGCGGAGGGCCTCGGCAAGGAAGCCGCGAAGCTGGTCGTGACGCATCACGGCTACGGCCGCACGCCGGAGGAGGGCCGGGAGCTCTACCGCAAGCTGCGCGAGCTGCTGCTCGAGAAGAAGGAAGTGGCGTCGTGAGACCGGCGGCAGGGCGGTCGACGACGTGATCAAGGTCATCGCCATCGGCGACGTGCACGGTCAGTGGCCCGAGCTGTGGCGTGTGCTCAAGGCGTCCGCGGCATGCACCCCGACGCTCGAGCCGACCGCTGCGGTGCTCGAGGGGCGCTACCAGGTGGTGTGCATCGGCGACCTGGTCCACTACAAGGACGAGCGCGCCTACGCCGTCGCGGTGGGCGAGGAGCCTTACGACTCGTCCAACCCCGACCACCTGAGGCGAGCTGCCAAGGCGCAGATCCGCGAGCTCTACCGCTTCAAGCGGTTCGTCGACGCCGCCGGCGGCAACGTCACGCTGCTGCTCGGCAACCACGACGAGAGCGCTCTCGATCACCGCTACGAGCTGTCGACCAGGGGCGGGCTGAAGCACGTCGAGTTCGACGAGTCGCAAGGCGGCGTCGGGTTGCCGGACGACATCGCGGAGTGGTTCAGGTCGATGCCGCGCGAGAAGATGTTCCACGGGGTGCAGTTTGCACACGCCGGCCCGCTGCCCGGCATGCAGGTCTTCGACGACTTCTTCTATCACGACCCCGACACCAAGACCTGGTGGTTCAACAAGCCCGAGCTGGTGCGCCAGGCCGGGCACCGCTTCGGGGTTTACGGGCACACGGTGATGAAGGAGGGCGTCTACATCGACAAGGAGAACTGCTTCGCGATGATCGACGCGCTCTCCCAGCTGCAGTTCCTCGAGCTCTTGCTCGACGAGGACCGCCTCGACTACTCGGTGATGCAGCTCTGAGCCGACCGCTTTAGCGAGCCCCCTCTACGAGGCCGCTCGGCCGAACCGACCTGGGCCTTCGTTTAGGCTTGGCCGATGGGCCACGAGGTCTTCAGCGCCAGCTTCACCAAGGACGGCCGCGTGCGCATCCACTGGGAGGGTCGCTGCGTGATGACCCTGGGTGGCGAGCGCGCGCGGGCGCTACGAGCTGAGCTCGACGGCGCGTCATTCGAAGCTCAGCAGTACGCCTTGCAGCGGGCCACCGGCAACTTCAAGCGCGGCAACGAGCGGCTGTTCACGCGCGGCGGGCGCTCGCGCGGTCGCTAAGGTTCAGCGTAGGCCGCCGAGCGGTGCGCTAGAGCGAGTACCCGCCGCCCACGTCGTCGCGGACCAACTCGCCGTTGCGCAGCACCAGCGTGCGCCGCTTGAAGCGGTCGACCAGCTCGCGAGCGTGAGTGGCGACCAGCACCGTGGTGCCGCGCAGGTTGATGTCGTTGAGCAGCTCGAGGATCTCCATCGCCGTGTCAGGGTCGAGGTTGCCGGTCGGCTCGTCGGCCAGCAGCAGCGGCGGGTCGGTGACCATCGCCCTGGCGATCGCCACGCGCTGCTGCTCGCCGAGGCTGAGCTCGATCGGGTACGCCTTGCGCTTGTGGGCCAGCCCCACCTGGCGCAGCGCCTGCAGCGCACGCTGCTCGTGGTTGCCGCGCGAAGCCGTGGCCCTCAGCACGAAGGTGAGGTTCTCGAACGCCGAGAGGTGGGCGAGCAGGCGGTGGTCCTGGAAGACCATGCCGATGGCGCGCCTGACGAGCGGCAGCCGGCTCTCCCGGACCCGCGCCAGGTCGTGGCCGGCGATCGACACCGAGCCCTCGGTCGGGGTGATGCGTCGCAGCATCAGCGCCAGGAGCGTCGACTTGCCGGCGCCGGAGTGCCCGGTGACGTAGACGAACTCGCCGCGCTCGATGTGGAAGTCGACGTCGCGCACGGCGTGCGTGTGCGTCCTCGGGTAGGTCTTGGTGACGTGTTGGAACTCGATCATGTCCTGGTCTCCAGGGCGGCGCCGTCACGGGCGCCGGCTCGTGCGATCGACTGCAGGACGGCGTCGAACGCCGCCTCGTCGTCGATGCTCTCCAGCACCGTGGCGTTGGCCCGCTGCGGCGCGCGCCCGGGGCGCCGGTCGACGACCGTCTGGCCGCGGGTGAGATCGGATTCGGTCTCGATGGCCACGTGGTACTCGCGGCCCGTGAACCAGTGCGGGTCGCTCACCGCCAGCACCGCGCAGGGGTCGTGAAGCGGGCCCTCGAGCGCGACGCCGTAGACCTTCAGGTAGGCGCTCGCGAAGTACTCGAGCAGGTCGGCGGTGAAGGTGGAGACCGGCCCGCCGATCGACCGCACCGCCTCGCGGCGCGCGTCGTGAATGGTGAACTGGTGGGTGAGGTCGAGCCCGGCCATCACGATGTGCGCGCCGGAGTCGAAGACGATCTCGGCGGCGTCGGGGTCGGCCCAGATGTTGAACTCCGCCACCGGGGTGACGTTGCCCGGTCCGTAGCTGCCGCCCATCAGCGAGATGCCGCGCAGCCGCGACGCCAGGCCGGGCTCGGCCTGCAGCGCCAGGGCGACGTTGGTCAGCGGGCCCGTGGGTACCAGCCAGAGGTCGTCGTGTGAGGCGGCCGCCTCGAGGATGGCCGTCACGGCGTCCTGCTCTGCGGGCCGCAGCCGCAGCGCCGGGAGCTTAGGCCCGTCGAGGCCGGACTCGCCGTGGATGTGCGGGGCGTAACGCGCGGGCCGCCGCAGCGGCTGGGCTGCGCCGCGGTGCACCGGCACGCTGTCGGCGCCGGCCAACTGCAGCGTGATCAGCGCGTTGTGCAAGCACGCCTCGAGCGGCGCGTTGCCGCTGACGACCGAGATGCCGAGGAGCTCGGTGCGGGCGAGGGCCACGAGGATGGCGAACACGTCGTCGTGCCCGGGGTCGCAGTCGAGCCAGACCTTGCGGCGACCTTCGGCCGGCTCAAGGGCAGGGCGATGGTCGCCGGCGGCCGCGCCTGCGCGCGACCGCTGCGCCCCGTCGCCCGCCTTCATCAGTCGGCCTCGGCCAGGTCGGCCTCGCTCGGCAGGACCATCGCCGAGACCACCCGGTCGTCGCCGTCCACCTTCTTGATGGTGACGCCCTGCGACGAGCGCCCGTAGACGCTGACGCTCTCGGTGTTGGTGCGGATCAGGTCGCCCTGCTCGGAGAGCACGAACAGCTCCTCGGTGCCGAACACCTTGTTGAGGCTGACCATCGCGCCGGTGCGGGCGGTGAGCTTGTGGCCGATGACGCCCTGGCCGCCGCGGCCCTGCAGCGGGTACTCCTCGAGCGGGGTGCGCTTGCCCAGTCCGCTCTCGGTCACCGAGAGCAGCTCCGCCGCGTCCTTCTCGGACTCGGGGATCACGGCGAGGCTGACGACCCTGTCGCCGCGGCGCAGGCGGATGCCGATGACGCCTTGCGTGGCGCGGCCGGTGTCGCGGACATCGGACTCGCGGAAGCGGATGGCCTGGCCGCCGCTGCTGGCCAGCACGATGTCGGCGTTGCCGTCGGTGATGCGCACGGCGACCAGCTCGTCGTCGTCGACGAGGTTGAGCGCGACCAGTCCGGAGTTGTTGATGTTGCCGTAGTCGCGGATCGCGGTGCGCTTGATGAGGCCGTTGCGCGTGGCGAACACGAAGTAGCCGTCCATGTCGAAGCTGTTGATCGCCAGGACAGTCTGGATGCTCTCGTCGCTGGTCATGTGCGGCAGCACGTTGCGGATGTGCCCGCCGCGCGCCGCGCGCTCGAACTCCGGCAGCTCGTAGATCTTCTGCCGGTAGACGCGGCCCTTGTCGCTGAAGAACAGCAGGTAGTCGTGCGTGCTGCCGACCAGCAGCATCGAGTTGACGTCGTCCTCCTTGCCCTTCTGCGTCGTCACGCCGCGGCCGCCGCGCGCCTGCGCCCGGTAGCTGGTGAGCGCCGTGCGCTTGATGTAGCCCTGGCGGGTGACGGTGACGACCATCGTCTCCTCGGCGATGAGGTCTTCCTTGTCGATGTCGTCGGTGAGGTCGACGATCTGCGTGCGACGCGGGTCGCCGAACTGCTTCTTCTCGGCTTCGAGCTCGACGCGGATCACGCGCCACAGCTCGGTCTCGTCGCCGAGGATCAGCTCGAGGCGCGCGATCTCCTCCTGCAGCTCGCGGTACTCCTCGTTGATCTTCTCGCGCTCCAGACCGGTGAGGCGCTGCAGGCGCATGTCGAGCACGGCCTGAGCCTGCACGTCGGTGAGCCCGAACTCGCGGCCGAGCCCGACCTTGGCCTCCGGGCCGTCCTTGGAGGCGCGGATCAGGGCGATGACCGCGTCGAGGTTGTCGAGGGCGATGAGGTAGCCCTCGAGGACGTGGGCGCGCTCGCGCGCCTTGTTCAGCTCGTAGATCGAGCGCTTGCGCACGACGTCGGCGCGGTGGTCGAGGAAGTGCTTGAGCATGTCGCGCAGCGGCAGCAGGCGCGGCGCCCGGTCGACGATGACGACGTTGTTGACCGCGAACGTGGTCTGGAGTTGCGTGTACTTGTAGAGCTGGTTGAGGACCAGCTGCGGGGTGGCGCCGCGCTTGATCTCGAAGACGATCCGCATGCCCTGACGGTCGGACTCGTCACGCAGGGTGGCGATGTCCTCGATCTTCTTGGCCCGCACCAGCGCCGCCACCGTCTGGATGAGCGAGGTCTTGTTCACCTGGTAGGGGATCTCGGTGACGATGATCGAGGAGCGACCGTTGCGCTCCTCCTCGATCCGGGCCCGGCCGCGTACCTTGATGCTGCCGCGCCCCGTCTCGATCGCCTCGCGGATGCCCTCGCGCCCGATCAGCGCGCCGGTGGGGAAGTCGGGGCCCTTGATGTGGCGCATGATCACTTCGGTGCCGGCGTCAGGGTCCTCGATCAGCGCGATGAGGGCGTCGATCACCTCGCCCAGGTTGTGGGGCGCGAGGTTCGTCGCCATGCCGACGGCGATGCCGGCCGCGCCGTTGACGATCAGGTTGGGCAGCGCTGAGGGCAGGACCGTCGGCTCCTGGTGGGTGCCGTCGAAGTTCTCCTCGAAGGCGACGGTGTCCTTGTCGATGTCGGCGAGCAGCGCCTCGGCGACCGTGGAGAGCCGCGCCTCGGTGTAACGGTAGGCGGCCGCCGGGTCGCCGTCGATCGAGCCGAAGTTGCCCTGGCCGTCGACCAACGGGTAGCGGACGTTCCACGGCTGCGCCAGGCGCACCATGGCGTCGTAGATCGCCTGGTCGCCGTGCGGGTGGTACTTGCCGATGACCTCGCCGACGACGCCAGCGCTCTTGCTGTGCTTGCGGTTGGACGCGAGACCCATCTGGTTCATCGCGTAGAGGATGCGCCGCTGCACCGGCTTGAGGCCGTCGCGGACATCCGGGAGCGCGCGGTCGACGATGACCGACATCGCGTAGTTGATGAAGCTTGTCTTGATCTCGTCCGTTATCTGTACCGGGACGACTTCTCCTTCGTTCACCAAGGCCTCCTGGGCCAAGCGCACTTGGGCAGCCAGGGGCCGCCCGGCCACGCGCGGCCTGACAGTCGATAGTACCATCTGGGGCGGGGTTAATGCCGTTCCCAGCGAGGTCTCGTGGTAGCTTTCCGAGGTGGTCGAGCGCTACAGCACCCCCGAGATGCGCGAGCTGTGGAGCGAAGCTCAGCGCTACCGCACCTGGCTGGAGGTCGAGCTCGCCGCCACCGAGGCGTTCGAGGCCTTGGGCGACGTGCCGCACGGCACGGCGGCCACGCTGCGCGCCGAGCTGGCCGCGCAGCCGCTCGACGACGCCTTCGCCGCGCGCGTGGCCGAGCTCGAGTCCCAGACCCGGCACGACATCGTCGCGTTCACCAGGGCGCTGAGCGAGCGCGCCGGCGAGAGCGCCCGCTACGTCCACTACGGGCTGACCAGCACCGACGTCGTCGACACCGCGCAGAACCTGCTCTTGACCAGGGCGGTCGACCTCATCGCCGCCGACCTCGACGCCGTGCACGACACGCTGCTGCGTCTGGCCGCGCGCCACAAGCACACCCTCACGATCGGCCGCACCCACGGCATCCACGCCGAGCCGACGACCTTCGGCCTGAAGCTGCTCAACTTCGCCGCCGCGTTCGACCGCGACCGCGAGCGGCTGAAGCAGGCCCGCGAGGCCATCGGCGTGATCATGCTCTCCGGCTCGGTCGGCAGCTACGCCCACGTGCCCCCGGAGGTCGAGCGCCGCGCCGGGGCCGCACTCGGGTTGCGCCCCGACCCGGTGACGAACCAGACCGTGGCCCGCGACCGCCACGCCCAGCTGCTGGCCGCCCTGGCGCTCATCGGCACCAGCATCGAGCGCGTGGCGGTCGAGGTCAGGCACCTGCAGCGCACCGAGGTCCGCGAGGCCCAGGAGGGCTTCGCGGCGGGCCAGACCGGCTCGTCGTCGATGCCGCACAAGAAGAACCCGATCGCCAGCGAGAACCTCACCGGTTGCGCCCGGCTGCTGCGGGCCAACCTGCAGGCAGCCTTGGAGAACGTCGCTTTGTGGCACGAGCGCGACATCAGCCACTCCAGCGTCGAGCGCGTGATCCTCCCCGACTCCACCACCCTGGCCAGCTACGCGCTGCGGCGCCTGAACCGGGTGCTCGGCGACCTGGTCGTCTACGAACGGACCATGGCCCGCAACGTCGACCTGCTGAACGGCCTGGTGTTCTCGCAGCGGGTGCTCCACGAGCTGATCGCCGACGGGCTCAGCCGCGAGGTCGCCTACGACGTCGTGCAGGGCGCCAGCCTCGCGAGCCTGGAGAGCGGCAGGCACCTGCGCGAGCTGGTGGCGGCCGACGCGCGCAACACCTTGAGCGAGCAGCGCCTGGCCGAGGCGTTCGACCCGGGTTGGTTCCTGCGGCACGTCGACGAGATCTTCGCTCGCTTCGGCCTGTGAACGGCGTTCGCTCGGGAGGGCCGGCGGCGCCGCCGACCGCCTGGGCCGCTGTTATCATCCTGGCGTGAGCCAACCCCGACGCGGCCGACTGCTCTACGAAGGCAAGGCCAAGCGCCTCTACGAGACCGCAGATCCCGGCCAGTTGCTGGTCGAGTTCAAGGACGACGCCACCGCCTTCAACGCCCAGAAGCGGGGCACGATCGCCGGCAAGGGCGCGTTGAACAACGCGATCAGCGAACGCCTCTTCCGGGTGCTCGAGGCCGCCGGCGTGCCGACCCACTTCGTCGAGCGCAGCTCCGCCACCGAGCAGCTGGTGCGCCGGGTGGAGATCGTCCCGCTCGAGGTGATCGTGCGCAACCGCGCAGCCGGCAGCTTCGCTAAGCGCTACGGGGTCGAGGAGGGGGTCGAGCTCGAGCCGATCGTCATCGAGTGGTGCTACAAGAACGACGAGCTCGGCGACCCGCCGATCAACGACGCCAGCGCCGTGGCCCTGGGGCTGGCCAGCGAGGACGAGCTCGGGGCGATGTTCGAGCTCGCGGTGGCGGTGAACGACACGCTCGGACCCTACTTCGCCGCGCTGGGCCTCGAGCTGGTCGACTTCAAGCTGGAGTTCGGCCGCGACGCCGACGGTGGGATCGTCCTCGCGGACGAGATCAGCCCGGACACCTGCCGGCTATGGGACCTCGCCAGCGGCGAGCGCCTCGACAAGGACCGCTTCAGGCGAGACCTTGGCGGGGTCGAGGAGGCCTACCGCGAGGTGCACGACCGGCTGATGAGCGACGCCGGGGACCCGGGACGCTTCCATGCCGGAGATCCGGGAAGCTCCCATCACGGCCACGCCGAGGACGAAGGGGGAGTTCACGCCGCCGTCGTCAACGTTATGCTCAAGCGCTCCATCCTCGACCCGCAGGGGCGGGCCGTCCAGAACACGCTCGAGCGTCTCGGCAACGACAACATCGTCGACCTGAGGATCGGCAAGCGGATCGAGATCTCGCTCGAGGGCGAGCGCTCGCAGGTCGCCGAGCAGCTCGACGCCATCGCCAGCAACGTGCTCAGCAACCCCGTCATGGAGGACGTCGAGGTCGTGCTCGGCGACGATGACGATCACGGCGGACACCACCGGGCGGTAGGCCACGGAGCGGCGGACCGCGGGGATGCCGGCTGAGCCAGCGGCGGGCGCCGCCGCGCCCGCTGCGCCCGAGGGACCCCTTCAGCGATTCGACCTGAGCGTGTCGGCAGGCGACGCCGGCCAGCGGCTCGCGAGGCTCGGTCCCCTGGCGGGCTACCGCCGGGCACCCAGCGACGCCGCCGACGCTCGCCCCCTCGTCATCGTCCACGGCTTCGCGGAGCACGCCAGGCGCCACAGCGAGCTCGCGCTCGCGGCGAGCCGGGCCGGTCACCCCGTGTGGGCTCTCGACCTGCCCGGTCACGGCGAGAGCCCGGGCCCGCGTGCCGTGGTGGACGGTTACGAAGACGCTATCGCCGCCGTCGGTGCGCTGGTGTCGAGGGCTGCCCGCGAGAGCCGGGCTGGCCCACCGGTGCTCTTCGGCCACAGCATGGGCGGCGCGATCGGGCTGCGTTTCGCCCAGGCCAGGCCCGAGCTGCTGGCGGGGCTGGTGCTCAGCTCACCGTTCCTGCTCGACGCGGTGCCGCGACCGGCCTGGCTCCTCAGCGTCGGACGGCTGGTGGCGAAGCTGGTTCCGCGGATGGTCGTAGCCACGGTCGACGCCAACGCGATCTCGCGCGACCCGGCCGAGGTCGCGCGGTACCGCGGCGACCCCCTTGTCCACACGTCCGGCGTGCCGGCCGTGAGCGGTTCGACGCTCACCGAGGAGGGTGCCGCGGCGCTGGCAAACGCCGGCAGGCTGCAGGTGCCCACCCTCATCCTCCACGGCTCGGCCGACGGCATCGCCAGCGTCGAGGGCAGCCGCCGACTGGCCGCGGCGGCCGACCCGGAGCTCGTCGACTACGTCGAGCTCGAAGGCGGCTTCCACGAGCTGTTCCACGACGTTGCGGCCAGCGGCGTGCCGGCCAAGGCCGCGGCTGCGGTGCTGGAGTTTCTCGCGGCTAGCTGACCGACTACGAAGGCAGCACGCGCAGCAGCACGAACTTCAGGTAGCGCCCCTCGGGGAACGCCAGCGGCACGGGGTGATCGACGGCGTGGCCGCGCTCGGCGACGACCTGGGCGCTCACGCCGGCGGCCTGCGCCGCCTCGGCCAAGGCCTGCTTGAACGACTCGGGGGAGACCTGCGCCGTGCACGACGCGCTGGCCAGCAGCCCGCCCGGGGTCACCAGCCGCAGCGCGTCGCGGTTGAGTCGGACGTAGGCGCGTTGCGCCCGCCGTCGCTGCTTCGCGTCGTTGGCCAGCGAGGGAGGGTCGACGATGACCAGGTCGTAGCGCCCGCCGCGGCTGCCGAGGGCGGTCTGCGCGCCGGGCGCCCCGGCCTCCAGCTGCCCGCGCGCCGCCCACCCGGGCAGGGCGTCGAAGATGTCCGCCACCGTCGCGGTGTGCCGCTCGGCGGGCAGCGAGTTCAGCCTCAGGGTCGGGGCGATCTCGTCGAGCGCGGGTGCTGCGAGGTCGACGCTCGTCACGTGCTCGGCGCCTCCCGCGAGCGCGTAGACGCTGAAGCCGCCGGTGTAGGCGAACAGGTTGAGCACGCGTCGCCCTGCGCTGTGCTCCCCGACCAGCTTCCGGTTCTCGCGCTGGTCGAGGAACGCGCCGCTCTTCTGCCCGTGCATGAGGTCGACCTCGAAGCGCAGACCGTTCTCCTCTACGGTGAGCCGGGGCGGGGGCGCCTCGCCCCACAGCGGGCGCAGGTCCCGGTCGCCGGCCCCGCTCTCCACGCGCTCGACCACGCCCCGCAGCCTCAGCCGCGACCCGGCCACCGCGCCGGCCACGGCGGCAACCTCGTCGAGGCCGCTGGCGTAGCGCTTGACGACGGCGTAGCGGCCGTAGCGGTCGACGACCAGTCCGGGCAGCCCGTCGCCCTCGCCGTTGACGAGGCGGTACGCGTCGGTGTCGCCGTGAAGCAGGTCGGCCCTGAGGTCGAGCGCTTGTGCCACGCGCGCCTCGACCACCCGCTTGTGCGGCGGCTCGGAGCCGTAGAGCCTCACGCCGATCGCGCCGTTGGCGGAGTAGACCCCGAAGGCGTGGGCCTTCCCGGCGGCGACCCGGACCAGCTGACCGTCGTCCAGCGCGTGCTTGGGCAGGTGGTCGCGGTAGAGCCAGGGATGACCGGAGCCCACCGCGGCCTCCAGCTGGGCCGACAGCGTGAGGCTGGGCACCGCTGCGCCGCCGTCGCCCCCGGCGCGGGGGAGCCGGTCGCCGCTCACGCGCCCGCCGCCTGCCCGCTCGACTCGGCCGCCACGGCAGCGACCTCAGCCGAGCGCGGCTTCGAGGCGTTCCAGCGCGAGCTCGAGGATCTCCGGGTTGGTCGCGAAGTTCAGGCGGGCGAAGCCCTGGCCCCCGCGGCCGAAGGCGGACCCCTCGTTGAGGCCGACCTTGGCGCGCTCCACCAGCTCCTCCGCCGGCTTCTCGCCCAGGTCGGTGGCGCGGAAGTCGAGCCAGGCGAGATAGGTGCCCTGCGGTGGCTGGACCTTCACGTTGGGGATGCGCTCGCGCACGAACTCCACCAGCCTGCGGCGGTTGGCGTCGAGCAGCGTGAGGGTGTGCTCGAGCCACGGGTCCCCCTTGGTGTAGGCGGCCAGCGTGGCCACCTGCGCCAGGCGGTTGGGCCCGCCGGCCAGCCCGCCCGCGGCCTGCGTCATGCGCTCCAGCAAGGCCGGGTCGTTGGCCAAGGCGAAGCTGATGTTGAGGCCAGGGATGTTGAACGCCTTGGTCGGCCCGTAGAGCGTGACGGTGCGGGCGGCGATCTCGTCGCCCAACGAGGCGATCGAGAGGTGCTCGCCTTCGAACAGCAGGTCGGCGTGCAGCTCGTCGGACAGCACCATGAGGTCGTGGCGCAGGGCTAGCTCGGCGAGGCCGCGCAGCTCGTCTGCGGTGAACACCCGACCGACGGGGTTGTGCGGGTTGCAGAGCATGAGCATGCGGGTCGCCGGCGTGACGGCGGCCTCCAGCGCGTCGAAGTCGATCGCGTAGCCGTTACCGTCGTCGACCATCTCGACCTCCACCGGCACGCGGCCCGTGAGCTCGAGCGTCGACTTGAACGGCGGGTAGAGCGGCGTGAGCAGCAGGACCTCGTCGCCCGGCTCGGAGAACGCCCGTGCGGCGAGGTTGATGCCGGCGACCGTCGACGACAGGCTCAGCACGCCGTCGGCCGGGACGTTGAGCCCGTAGCGCGACGACACGCGCTCGATGAGCGCCTCGCACATGCCGGGGGCGCCGCCCTTCATGGGGTAGCCGAGGTCGTGTTGGTCGACCTGGGCCTTGATCGCCTCGCGGATGGGCTCGGCGATGGGCAGGTCCATCTCCGCGACCCATAGCGGCAGCACCCCTTCGGGGAAGTAGGTCCACTTGGCGCATTTGCGACGCTCGAGCTTCGCGAGCGGGATCGGTTCGAGCATGGTCTCCAGCATGCCGCAGAGTCTATCGCGGGCCCAAGGCGGCTCGAGTCGGCGGGGTAGACTCGCTCCGTGCGCCTCACGCTCCAGGCACCGCCGTGGGCGACCGCCATCGCCAGCGACCTCACCGACATGGACCGGGCCCCCGAGCAGGTCACGCCCGGAGAGCGCCTCGAGTACGAGCTGCCGGACGACGTCTACTTCCAGTACGCCTTCGCCGACGAGGGCGGCAAGCTGCGTCCCGATCCCGCCAACGACGACACCGTGAGGTCGGTCTTCTACGGCGAGGTCAGCTTCGTCACCGGGCCCGACTACCGGCAAGGTGAGCTGGCCGACCCGCCGGACGACCTGGCCACGGGCGAGACCGCAAGGCTGAGGCTGGCGCCGGTTACGGGTGATGGCGACCCCTGGCGGGTGTCGGTGTACACGCCCGCCGACGCCGACGGCGAGCTGCCGCTGGTCGTGGTGCAAGACGGCGTGGCGTTCAACCGCATCGGCAAGGTTCACCTCGTGGCCGAGGCATTGCGGGCAGCCGGCCAGGCGCGCGCCGCGCGCTTCGCGTTCATCGAGCCGCACGACCGCGAGCGGGAGTACGGCTACGACGAGGGCTACCAGCGCTTCCTGGCCGAGAGGCTCGAGGAGGAGCTGACGGCCCGCTACCCGACCAGCGAGGAGCGCGTCTACCTCGGCGCGAGCCTCGGTGCTGTGGCGTCGGCTCAGGCGGCCGTGCGCCGCGTCGCCAGCGATCCGGGGCTCGCAGCACGCACCACGGTGCTGGCCTACTCCGGAGCCTTCAAGGGCTCGCCTGACGACCGCGACTACTACCGCTCCGAGTCCTCCTGGCTGCTCGAACAGGTGCGGAGCGACCGCCCGTTGCCAAGCCGCTGGCACCTGGAGGTCGGCACGCTCGAATGGCTGCTGGAGGTCAACCGGCAGATCACCGCTGCTCTGGACGCGAGGAGCGGGGTGGAGGCTGAGCTGGCGGAGCACAACGCCGGCCACAACTGGCCGAGCTGGAAAGACGGACTGGCCGCGGGGCTGCGCTTCGCGCTGGCGAGCGAGTCACGCTAAGCCGGGCAGGCTGGAAGGGAAGAGGGCTCGAACGGACATATGACATACAGGATCGAGAAGGACACGCTAGGCGAGGTCGAGGTACCGGCCGACCGCTACTGGGGAGCCCAGACGGAGCGCTCCCGCCAGAACTTCCGCATCGGCAGGCAGCGCATGCCGCTCGAGGTGATCAGGGCGTTCGCCGTGCTGAAGAAGGCCGCTGCGCTGGTCAACGCCGAGCTCAGCGACCTGCCGAGCGAGAAGGCCGAGATCATCGCGAAGGTCTGCGACGAGATCGCGGCCGGCGAGCTGGACGACCACTTCCCCCTGGTCGTGTGGCAGACGGGCTCGGGCACGCAGTCGAACATGAACGTCAACGAGGTCGTCTCCAACCGCGCCATCGAGCTGTTGGGCGGCGAGCTCGGCAGCAAGACGCCGATCCACCCCAACGACGACGTCAACAAGAGCCAGTCTTCGAACGACACGTTCCCCACGGCCATGCACATCGCCGCCTACCGGGTGCTGGTCGAGCGCACGCTGCCGGAACTTAGGGCCCTGCAGGCCGCCCTGGAGGCCAAGTCCCAAGCGTTCGCGAAGATCGTGAAGATCGGCCGCACCCACCTGATGGACGCCACGCCGCTGACGCTGGGTCAGGAGTTCGGGGGCTACGCCGCGCAGGTGCGCAAGAGCTGCGAGGCGATCGAGAGCAGCCTGCCCCACCTGGCCGAGCTCGCGCTCGGCGGCACCGCCGTCGGCACCGGTCTGAACGCGCCCCAGGGCTTCGCGACGGCGGTGGCAGGGAAGATCGCCGAGCTGACCGGGCTGCCGTTCGTCACGGCCGACGACAAGTTCGAGGCGCTCTCGGCCAACGACGCGGTGGTCGAGGCGTCGGGCGCCCTCAAGCGGGCCGCCGTCGCCCTGATGGCGGTCGCCAACAACATCCGCCTGCTCGGCTCCGGTCCTCGCTGCGGCATCGGGGAGATAAGGCTCCCGGCCAACGAGCCGGGCTCGAGCATCATGCCGGGCAAGGTGAACCCGACCCAGGCCGAGGCGCTCACCATGGTCTGCGCGCAGGTGATCGGCAACGACGCGGCCGTGGCCGTGGCCGGCAGTCACGGGCACCTTCAGCTCAACGTGTTCAAGCCGGTGATGATCGACAACCTGCTCGACTCCGCCAACCTCCTGGCCGACGCGAGCGCCAGCTTCCGCGTGAACTGCGTCGACGGCATCGAGCCGGACGAGGACCGCATCGCCATGCACCTGGAGAACTCCCTCATGCTGGTGACCGCGCTCAACTCGCGCATCGGCTACTACAAGGCCGCCGAGATCGCCCAGACCGCGCACCGCGACAACCTCACCCTGAAGCAGGCCGCCGTGCGGCTCGGCTACCTGAGCGCCGAGGAGTTCGACGAGGCCGTGGTGCCGGCGAAGATGGTGGGCGAGCTGCCGAGCTGAGAGCCCGGCCTGCGGCTCGGGACCGGTGGCCCGACGCAACAGGCTCGAGCCACCGAAGTGAGGCTAGCGGCTGCGGTTGTCGATGATCTCGGCGTCCTCTGGCAGCGCCCTGATCTCCTCGGGGTCGATGCCCTGGTCGATCTCCAGGTTCTCGGCGTTGAGTTCGGCTATGACCTCGCCGGAGTCGCCGAAGAAGATCAGCTGGCGCGGCAGCCAGTCCGAGGCCGGCACGGTCGCCTGCACGTCGAGGATCTGCGCCTCGGGGTCGATGTTGCTGAAGGTGAGCGTGTAGACGGGCCCGTTCTCGCCCTCGACGATCTCCGCGATCTCGGCCTCGTAGCCCTGGAACACCTTGGCGAGGTCGAAGCTGATGTTCGCGGTGGCGCCGTCGTCGTCGGTGGGCAGCATGCCGCCGAGCGCGTCGGGGTCGTCCGAATCGAAGATCGTCACCTGGTGGGTGAGGAAGGTGTAGCTGTAGACGGACTCGCCGTCGAGCACGATCTGGTTGTCGGCGAGGGCGTCGGGCTGGATGATGTACGCGCTGGCCAGGCTCTCCTGCGGCGCGATCAGCATGTCGATCTCGAGCGCGATCTCGGTGCCGTCCACGTCGACCAGCTTGCCGGTCAGGAGGAACGAGGCGTCCTGCAGCTCGCGCGCCGCGTTGGCGATGTTGTCGAGGATCGCGTCGACGTCTTGGTTGGCGTCCTGAGCCACCGCGGCGGCCCCGAGGGCCAGCGTCAACAGCGCTCCGGCGAGCAGGCTCCTTGCTGAAGTCATCGGTCTCATGCCTACAAGTATCGAACACCGGGGTGAGCCGGAGGCGAATGTCGGGCCAACGGTCGGTAAGCGAGCCTTAATGCAGGTGACCGGA
>CAZQVC010000025.1:14961-25114 GCA_964596625.1 uncultured bacterium
GGAGGCGAATGTCGGGCCAACGGTCGGTAAGCGAGCCTTAATGCAGGTGACCGGACCCAGGTGATCGGATGCAGATGAGCGGACGCAGGTGACCGGGCGATTGAGGATTACCTCACGCGCAACATGAAGGCGGCTTTAAGGGGGCAATCACGAGGTCGAATGAGCCGGTGCTAGTCTTCGAGGCGTGAAAGGAGGCAGACCATGATGAAACGAATCCTGGGACTAGTAGCTCTGCTTCTGCTTTCCGTGGCATCTGCCCAGATCGTGGTCAGCCCTCAGGCCATCGTCGTCAACCCTCGCCCGAGCTTCGGCGTGGAGGTCTGGCTCGACCGGGACACCTCGGGTAACAACGCGCCGAGCTACGCCGTCGGCGAAGAGGTAAGGATCTCGGTCCGCGCCAGCGAGCGCAGCTACGTGTACGTCTTCGACGTGAAGCCGAGCGGCGAGATCACCCAGATCTTCCCCAACCGCTTCGACAGCCAGAACCGCCTCGACGCCGGACAGACCGTCACGCTACCGCCGAGCGGTAGCCGCTACCAGTTCAACATCGCCCCGCCCCGCGGCCTCTCGAAGGTCATCGCGATCGCCAGCAAGACTCAGCTCGACACGCGTCAGCTGGCGCGCTTCGACGACGAGAACGACCTGTTCGCCAGCGGCACCGGCGGGGAGGAGAGCTTCATCCAGGGCTTCGCCATCGTCGTCAACCCGATCCCGCAGCAGGACTGGGTAACCGACACCGCCCTGTACTACGTCGGCAACCGTCCGCCTCAGGCCCAGTTCGGCACCTTGCGCCTGGAGTCCAGCCCGCGCGGCGCCGAGGTCTACGTCGACGGCGAGTTCGTCGGCTACACCCCGGTCGACTTCGGCACCAGGCCCGGCAACCACGACGTCCGCTTCGAGCTGGACGGCTACGACGCCTACGCGACGACCGTCAACCTCAGGCCCGATCAGGTGCAGACCGTCTCCGCCAGCCTGCAGCAGCAGGTGAGGGCCGGCACCGCGTCGTTCACCAGCTCGCCGAGCGGCGCCGACGTCTACGTCAACGGCAACTACGTCGGCACCACGCCGACCGGTTCGATCCGCTTCGAGCAGGGCTCGTACCAGGCCCGCTTCGAGCTGCCCGGCTACCAGGCCACGGTCACGAACTTCCAGGTGACGCCGGGCCGTGACCGCTCGGTCGACGTCTCCATGCGCAGCATGCAGTCGACCGTCGTGGTGCAGGCCAACGTCGGCGGCGCCATGGTGTTCATCGACGGCTCGCAGGTCGGCACCATCCCCAACGGGACCGGCCGCCTGCAGGTCTCCAACGTCCAGCCGGGCTCGCACGAGCTGGTCGTCATCGCCCCGGGCTTCGCCACCTACGTGACGACCTTCAACGCCCAGGGCGGCGGCACCGTCGAGCTCAACGTGCGCCAGTCCCGCTTCCGCTAGGCGCTAGCGGCGCCTTAGGAAGCACGTTAGCCTCACCACCCAAAGCGCGACGCAGCGCCGGTTCCGCAGAGCTTGCGGGCCGGCGCTGCCGCGTAAGGTGACGCCTCTACGTGAGGCCTCTACGTGAGGCCTGTACGGTGAGGCCTGTTCCGTGAGGCTTAGATGGGCGCGTCCGCGATAGAATCCGACATGAAGCCACAGCCGGCCACGTCTCCCACGACCTCCGCCCCGGACGGTGCGGCGGGTGGCGTCGTGGCCGTTGTGCTCGCCGGCGGCGACCGCGGCGACAGCCTCGCGGTCAGCGGCGGGGTCGCGGCCAAGGCGTTGCTGCCGGTCGCCGGGCAGCCGATGGGCGCCTACGTGCTGCGGGCGCTGCGCGACTGCGAGGCGGTGAGCCGCATCGTCTACGTAGGGCCCACCGAAGGTCGCTTGAGCGGCCTCATCGACACCGAGTTGGCCAGCGGCGAGAGGCTCGTCGACTCCCTGGCCTTGGGGCTCGGCGCCGCGTTGGGCGCCGGTGCGCAGTCCGTCCTGGTCCTCAGCGCCGACGTGCCGTGGATCACCGGGGCGATGGTGACGCGCTTCCTCGCCGCGTGCGCGGCCGCCGGACCGGCCGACGTCTACTACCCGGTCGTGCGCGAGCAGGCCTACCGCGCGCGTTTCCCCGACCACCGACGGACCTACGTGAAGCTCAGGGAGGGGCGCGTCACCGGCGGCAACCTCGCGCTGTTGACGCCCCGGGGCGCCACCGCGGTGCTGCCGCTCATCGACCGCGTCTTCCGCAGCCGCAAGAACCCGTTCTCGCTGGCGGCGATAATGGGCTTCGACGTGCTCGCCTCCCTACTGCTCGGCTCCGCCTCGTTCCCACGCCTCGAGAGAAGAGCCGCCGCCCTGCTCGGTCGCCCCGGACGGGTGGTGGTCTCGCAGGACCCAGAGTTGGCCGCCGACGTCGACCAGCCCACGCACATGCCCGGCGTGCTGGGCGAGGAGCAGCCGTTCGCGCCGCCGGAGGCGACGCTGGAAGGCGCCCGGAGCGCGCTTGATCAGAGACCGGGCAGCGTCGCCCCGCCGACGGGAGGCGCGCGGTGAGACGGCCGGGTCAGCTGAGGGTCTCCGCGCTGCTGGGCGCACTGGCCGCGGTCGCCTTCGCGTTGCTCGTCACCTGGGTGCTCTCGCTGCTGCTGCGCAGCGACGGCCGATTGGGCTTCGGCAACTTCAACGCCACCGGCCTGGTGGAGGGCGCGGTGTTCGTGCTGGTCTACTCGCTCGCGCTCATCTGGGTGCGCAGCTCACTGCGCCTGCCGAGCCCCACGCTGCTCAGCTTCGGGCTGTCGGCGCCGCCGACCGCCGGGGCCGTGGCCATGGAGGTGCCGGTGCTGAACGCGGCGCAGGCGGTCCAGACGCTGATCGAGAACCGCGTCGTGATCGTTCACGAAGGCCGGGTGCCGATCGGCGTCACCGGGCTGCACCACGACCGCATCACGTCATGGGAGGAGCTGGTCAAGGTGCCGGCCGACGTCGCCGTCACCGACCTGCGCCGGGTCTTGGCCCACGAGCAACTGGTGGTGGTCATGGACGGCCAGGAGGTCAAGGGCATCGTCACCCAGGAGATGTACCTGGCGGGGCTGTGGGGCAGCGTGCGCTGAGGCGCTTAAGCGCTTAAGCCCACGCGCGTGAACCTCTCGTACAGCCGCGGCAGCTGCTCCGCGATCACGAACCCGTCGCTGCGCCAGCCGAACACCGGCCCCACGCCGCCGTACTCGAAGGCCACGGTCGCCGGCGCCGGCCACGCTCCGGCCTTGATCCGGCCGATCACGCCGTCGACGAACGACCA
Source organism: uncultured bacterium (assembly GCA_964596625.1). Lineage (GTDB taxonomy): Bacteria > Deinococcota > Deinococci > Deinococcales > Trueperaceae > DASRWD01. The sequence continues at coordinate 18,227 of CAZQVC010000025.1, forward strand.
GTCGGGCTCCTGCAGCGGCAGGTGGTCGCGCAGCGCGCCGTCCAGCACGTCGACACCGGAGAAGTGCAGCTCCTGCAGCGCGTGCACCGGCAGCGCGTCGAGGTAGGCCCAAGGATCGACGCCGAGGCTCGCAGCGCTGATCCGCGCGTGGGAGACGTCGAGCAGGAACCCGCAGCCGCTGCGCTCGACGAGCTCATGCAACGCTGCCGGCTCCACCCCGGCGCGCAGCAGGTGGTGATCCTCGCCTCGGTAGATCAGGTTCTCGGCGATCACGGCCTGTGCCCCGAACGCCTCGACGGCCGGCTGGAGGTCGGCCACCAGCGCGTCGACGACAGCCGCGACAGCGTCATCGGACGCGTCGCCCACGGCCAGGCTCGAGAAGCGCTCGCTGGAGGGCGCGACGTGAACGTTGAACGAGCCGGTGCCCGTCGCGCTCATCAACGCGGCCGAGCGCTCGAGCTCGGGCTTCTCGCGCGCGGCCCCGATCTGGTGAGGGAAGTGCACGTAGACGGGCGCCAGCTGCTGCGCCTGGGCGATGAGGTCGTCCCAGTCCGGCACCTTGAAGAGGTCGAGCTCGAGCGCGCCGGCAGCCAGCAGCTCGGCCGCCTCAGGCGAGAAGTTGATCGCGACCTTGGTCATCACGGGCTCCTTCTCACGGACCCGCGCTGGCGGCTCTCGCTCAGGCCGCCGGCTGAGCCAGCGGCAGGTACGGCGAGGCGTCGACCTCGAAGGCGGAGTCGGTCGGCTGCGTCAGCGACCTGGCGCCGGCCAACGCGATCATCGCGCCGTTGTCGGTGGCCAGCGCCGGAGGGGGGAAGACCACCTCGACGTCGCTGCCGGCGAACGCCTCGCGCAGCCGCCGGTTGGCCGCAACTCCCCCAGCGACCACCAGCTTCGACTGGCCGGTCGCGCGCAGCGCCCGCTGGGTGACCTCGACCAGCGAGCCGATCGCCACGCGCTCGAAGGTCGCGGCGACGTCGGCCTTGCTCACCTCAGGTTGGCGCTGGAGCAGCAGCGCCACGGCCGTCTTGAGGCCGCTGAAGCTGAACTCGAAGCCGGTGGCGCCCTGCATGGGCCAGGGCAGCGCCACGCCGTGGTCGTCCCCGTCCTCGGCGAGCTTCGAGAGCGCCGCGCCGCCGGGGTAGCCGAGCCCGAGGAGCCGGGCGACCTTGTCGAAGGCCTCGCCGGCCGCGTCGTCACGGCTGCGGCCCAGTTCGGCGACGTTGCCGGCCTCGTCGACCTCGAACAGCGCGGTGTGCCCGCCCGAGGCGACCAGCGCGAGGAACGGCGGCTCGGTGGTGGCCGCCGCCAGGTGACCGGCGAGGTGGTGAACGGGCACGAACGGCACGCCCAGGCCCCAAGCCAGCGCCTTGCCGTAGCTGAGGCCGACCAGCAGGGCGCCGACCAGGCCAGGGCCGTGGGTGGCGGCGACCGCGTCGAGGTCGCTCAGCTGCAGCCCGGCCTCCTCGAGCGCGGCGCTGACCACGCGGTCGATCACCGCGAGATGCTCGCGGCTCGCCTGCTCCGGCACCACGCCGCCGAACTCGGCGTGCAGCCCGGTCTGCGTGTCGACGACGTTGGCCAGCACGGTGTCGCCGCGCGCGATGCCGACGCCGGTGTCGTCACAGGAGGTGTCGATCCCTAGTACCAACGGCATCAGACGAAGCTAACACCGCTCCACGACGTAGCCGGTAGCGGTAGCCGGCTCCAGGACCTGGCCGGCGGCGCCAACGTACGCCCGCACGGCCTCCCTGCAGGCCGCCAGCACGTCGTCGCTCGCCACGACGCCGACCGTCGGGCCCGAGCCGGAGAGGAACGAGGCGTACGCGCCGGCCTCGCGGGTGGCTGCCAGCACCTCCGGAAGGCCCGGCACCAGGGGGGCGCGGAACGGCTGGTGGACGACGTCGAGCGAGGCGACGCGCAGCAGCTCCGGCCGGTCCTGCGCCACGGCGGCGACCCAAAGCGCCGTGCGCGACGACGTCTTGACCACGTCTTGCGGTGCGTAGCTCTCGGGCAGCACCGAGCGCGCAGCGGCCGTGGTCAGCTCGAAGGCGGGCACGCCGAAGAGCAGTCGCCAGCGCTGCGGCAGCGGCAGGCTGGTGGCCCGGTACTGCCCATCCTGGTCGGGGGCCGAGACGGTGAAGCCGCCGTAGACGGCTGGCGCGACGTTGTCCGGGTGTCCTTCGAGGCGCACCGCCAGGCGGTACACGCCGTCGCGTCCCAGCCGCTCCCCCAGCTGGGCGTCGGCGAGCGCGGCGCCGGCGACGAGGGCGGTCGAGGACGAGCCGAGCCCGCGGGCCAGGGGGATCGGGTTGGAGACGCTAAGCGCTACGGGTGGCGCGTCCTCGCCGAGCTGCTGGTACACGGCGCGGTAGCCGCGGTGGATGAGGTTGCCCTCGGGCGCCGGAGCGGGTCCGGCGCCGCGGTAGGTGAACGCGTCAGCAGCCGCAGGCGAGGCCGTGACCTCGAGGTAGAGACCGACAGCCATGCCGAGCGCGTCGAACCCCGGGCCGAGGTTCGCGCTGCTGGCGGGAACTTGTACGCGCAGCATGGTTGAAGAGGCTACCACCAGCCTAGGGCGACGAGCGCCGGTGCGATCTCCTCCACCAGGTCGTTGGCGACGAGGGCGTGCCCGAAGCGGCCGGAGGCTCGCTCGCCCGCCACGCCGTGGACGAAGACGGCCACGCAGACGCGCTGGAACACGCTGCGCTCCCCGGGCGCCGCGAGCTGCGCCCCGATGAGCCCTGCCAGCACGTCGCCGGTGCCGCCGCTGGCCATGCCGGGATGGCCGCGACTGCTCACCGCCAGGCTCCCGTCCGGCCCGGCGACCACGGTGGTGGGACCCTTGAGCACCACGACCGCGCCCGTGAGTTCGTGGAGCCGGCGGGCGCTGCCCAGCGGGTCGGCCGTGACGTCCTGCGCCGTGACCTCCGCCGACTCGAGCGACAGGAGGCGGGCGGCCTCGGCCGCGTGCGGCGTGACCACCAGGCCTTCGCGCCGCGAGCCGCCCGCCAGCAGCGGCAGGAGGGCCTCGGGGACCAGGGCGCCGGCATCCAGCACCAGCGGTCCCGGGGCCCACTCGAGGAGCGGCTCCAGCACGGCCAACGAGCCGGGGTCGAGGCCCGGACCCACCACGCAGGCGGCGGCGTGGCGCGGCTCGAGCCCCGGCGGCGGCCACAGCGCGACGCCGCCGACCTCCTCGCTGCCGCTGTGGATCGCCTGGGCCGAGGGGCGCGTGACCTTGAGCCTGGCGAAGATCGTCTCCGGCCACGCCGCACAGGGCCGCTCCTCGGCCACCAGGGTCACCAGCCCGGCGCCGCCGCGCCAGGCTCCCCGGCAGGCGAGCTCCGCCGCGCCCTGATAGCGCTGCGAGCCGGCGACCACGGCGACGGTGCCGGCTTGGTACTTGTGCGCCGTCACGGGGCGCTCGGGCAGCCACTCGGCGACCGTGACCTCGTCGAGCACCGTCACGTCGGAGAGGTCCTCGAGCACGGCGCGTGGGACGCCGATGTCGGCCACGAACTCGGCCTTCTCCCGGAAGCCGGGCGCGGAGGCGTAGGCAGCCCTGGCCGGGTGGAAGAAGGACGCCACCTTCGGGCCGGCGAGCTGGACCGTGGCGTCAGCCATCACGTGCGGGCCGGTGTCGCGCGCGCTGTCGCTGTCGATGCCGGTTGGCACGTCGACGGCCAAGACCTTACAGGCGCTGCGGTTCACCGTCTCGACGATCGCGGCCAGCTCGTCACGCAACGGCCTGTCTAGCCCGCTGCCCAACAGCGCGTCGACGATCGTCGCGCCTACCGCGGCGTCGGGTTCGCCGCAGTGGTCATCGAGCCAGGCCCGCAAGGAGTCCAAGGTGAGCGGCTCCGGGCGGCCGCCCGCCTCCCACAGTGCCGTACGGGCGGCGGCCGCGGCGCGCGTGGCTGGCTTGTCGCTAAGCTCGAGGACGGTGACGGGCGGCCCGCCGTCGAGGAGCTGCCGAGCGACGACGTAGCCGTCACCGCCGTTGTTGCCCTTGCCGCACAGGACCAGCACAGCCGGTGTCGCAGGGTAGAGCTCCCTGAGCCGCGCCGTGACGGCCGAGCCTGCCCCTTCCATCAGCACGCTGGGGGAGACGCCGGCTTCCTCGGCTCGTCGGTCGGCCTCCTGCATCTGCGCGGCGGTGTAGAGCCTCATCGAACCGTCCCCTCAGGCTTGTCGCTCTGCGCCGGCAGCCTTCAGGCCACGGCCTCGTCGATGCGCGCCAGCAGCTCCTCGTCCAGCTCGATGTCGGCGGCCGCGACGTTCTCCTCGACCTGGGCGACGCGGGTCGCGCCGGTGATCACGCTGCTCACGCCGGGCTGGTGCAGTAGCCAGGCCAGCGCCAGCTGGGCGCGGCTCACGCCGAGCTCGTCGGCGATGGGCTTCAGGGCCTTGACGCGGCGGGCGTTCTCCTCGGTCATGAGCCGCTCGCCGAAGCGCGGCAGGTTGTCGAAGCGCGAGCCCTGAGGCACGCCGTCGTCGTACTTGCCGGTGAGCATGCCCTGCGCCAGTGGGCTGAAGACCACCAGCCCGATGCCGAGGTCGTTGGTGGCCGGCGCGATCTGCTCGGCGACGCGCTCGCGGGCCAAGAGCGAGAACTGCGGCTGCTCGGTGACGGGGGCGACGAGCCCGTTCGACTTGGCGAAGGTGTGGGCCCTGGCGATCTGCGCTGCGGTCCACATGCTGGTGCCCCAGTAGTGCGCCCGCCCGGAGCGCACCACGTCGGAGAAGGCCTCGACGGTCTCCTCCAGGGGCGTCTCCTCGTCGTAGCGATGGGCGAAGTAGATGTCGAGGTAGTCGACGCCGAGCCTGTCGAGGGAGTCGTCGATCGACTCCATGATGTGCTTGCGGCTCAGGCCCGAGTCGTTGATCGCCTCGGTCATCGGCCAGTAGACCTTGCTCGAGATGACCAGGTGGCGCCGCGGGAGGTCGAGCGCGGCGATGGCCTCGCCCATCATCCGCTCGCCCATGCCCTTCGCGTAGACGTCGGCGTTGTCGAGGAAGTTGATGCCGAGCTCGACCGCCTTGGCCACGATGTCGTGGACCGTCTGCTGCTCCTCCACCGTCTGGCCGTAGGTGGTCCAGGCGCCGAGGCTGATGGCGCTGACCTTCAGGCCGCTGTCGCCGAGTCTGCGGTACTTCATGCCCGGCCTCCGCTGCGGCCGCCGCGCGCCTCGCCGCCGGAGCGCTCATCGCCGACTGGACCGCACAGCATCCGCCCCAGGCGACCGCCGCCCAGCAGGTGCATGTGGAGGTGGTAGACCTCCTGACCGCCGTGCTCCTTGCAGTTGACCATCAGGCGGTAGCCGCCCTCCAGGCCTTCCTGCTCGGCGATCTTCCTGGCCACCGTGAAGAGGCGACCGAGGGCGGCCTCGTGGCGCGGTTCGACGTCGGCGGCCGTCGGGATGATCTCGTTGGGGATGATCAGCACGTGCACCGGCGCCTGCGGCTGGATGTCGCGGAAGGCCGTGACGAGCTCGTCCTGGTAGACGATGTCCGACGGCACCTCGCGGCGGATGATCTTGCTGAAGATCGTCTCCTCTGACATGGATCGAGTGTACGCGGGGCGGCCGAAGGAGGCTAGTTGGCGCTGCTCGTTGCAAATCGCGTCGGTTGCCACGGCTCCGATGCGCGCGCCGCGATGGGACGTCGACTACCGGCGCGGCGGCCGCGCCGCCGGCTCAGGGAGAGTCTTCGCGGCACGGCGGGTTCATCCCGGAGAGGGGCGAGCGGATCGTGAAGCTGGTCCCGTTCCAGACCAGGCTGCCGCACGCCACCGCCCGCTTCTCCTCCTCGCTCAACGCGTCGTAGGCAATCCTGTGAGCCTCTGCCGCCGGGTCCGGCCGGACCTGCACGTCGCTGGGGCAGGCCACCAGGTCGTACGGCTGGCGTTGGTACGCCCCCCAGATCGCGAACGAGCGCGTGCCGCCAGGCTCGATCGGGCCCTCGAAGCTCGAGGCGCGCAGGTAGTACTCACCGCCGACCAGCCGCTCCCAGTTGCCGACGGTGCGCGTGCCCGGTCCGCTCGGCCCCCGATGGTCCATCGACCACTGCAGCGCCCAGTCGGCGGGCTGCGTGCCGACGTTGCGCAGGTAGAACTCCCCGAAGAAGGAGTGCGGCTCGCTGTCCCACCACTGGCCGTCGGCGTGCACGACGAACTCGATCTCGAGTCGGCAGTCCTCGAAGCCGGTGGCCGCGGCGTCCTCGGCGAGCTCGACCTCAGCGCCGGTCAGCCGGTAGGAGTGCCCGTCGGGACTTGGCCGATGGCGGTCGTTGGCCCTGCCGAGGAAGCCGAAATGGCGCACCTCGCCGCTGCGCAGCTCGGCGTTCCAGTCGTCCGGTCGCGCCACGTAGCGGTCGCCCTCGCGCGTGACGATGGCGTTCCAGGCGCGCTCTATAGCACCGTCGAAGGCGAAGCTGAACTCCCAGGGGTCCAGCGTCGTGCCGCTGGTGTTGAGCAGGGTGAAGTGGTAGGGGAGGGGCGCGGTGAAGTCGATCGCGCCGTGCGGCCGGTAGAGGTCGACGTAGAGTCCCGGCTCGCTAACGTAGGTGGGCATCTGCCGGGCAGACAGCGATGCGCCCTTCACCGCCTGCGGGGCGGGGGAGGCCGAAGCCGCCGAGGGCGGTTCGGGCGGAGCGCCGCCGTTGGCGACCGCCAGGCTCGTCAGGGCGAGCAGCACGGCGCCCAGCGCTGTCGCGCGGGCTCTCACGCCGCGCCTAGCGTCACGCCGGCCCGGCTTCGAGGCCGCGTTCTGCGTCACGCGGCCCGGCTCCGAGGCCGTCCCTCGCGTCACGCCCGGCCGGCTCCGAGGCCTCGTTCTGCGTCACGCCGGCCCGGCTCTCACGTCGCGCCGGCGCGCTTGAGTTCGC
>CAZQVC010000025.1:25214-30627 GCA_964596625.1 uncultured bacterium
CGTTCTGCGTCACGCCGGCCCGGCTCTCACGTCGCGCCGGCGCGCTTGAGTTCGCTCATCGTGAACAGCGCGGCCAGCGCCACGCCGCGCTCGGCCAGGGCGTCGACGCCGCCGGCCTCGCGGTCGATCACGCAGATCGCGGAGTCGACGATCGCGCCGCGCTCGCGCAGGTCGTCGCTGGAGAGCACGACCTGGCCGCCCGAGGTCACCACGTCCTCGACCACCAGCAGCCGCTTGCCCTGTATCTCGCCGCCCTCGGCCAGGCGCCTCGTGCCGTAGCTCTTGGCCTCCTTGCGCACGAACACCACGGGCAGGCCGGTGATCTGGCCGAGGACCACGGCCAAGGGCACTCCGCCGAGCTCGAGCCCTGCGAGCATCTCGGTGCCCGGCGGCACCAGCTCGGCCAGCGCCTCGCAGATCTCCGCCAGGAGCTCGGGGTCAGACTCGAAGAGGTACTTGTCGAAGTACTCGGTCGCGGTGGCTCCCGAGCGCAGGACGAACTCGCCTGTGAGGTGCGAGCGGCGGTAGATGGCGCGAGCGAGTTGGGCGCGGGTCACGACTGCGATGTTAGCAACGCCTAGGACGAGTGTGCTAAACTACAGCGCTTACGAGTGGGCCGCGAACGGCCGAGCTCGAGATTCGTACACGACCAAGCGCTGAACCACAGCTGCTGCGAACCACGGAGGAACTGCCATGCCGCGCGTCTGCGCCGTAACCGGAAAGAAGACGAGAACGACCAGGACCAGCATCCGCAAGGGCTCCGCCAAGAAGAAGGGCGGCGTGGGCCTGAAGCAGGTGGGGGTGCACAACCGCGTCGTGAAGCCGAACCTGCAGAAGCGCACGATCTGGATCGACGGGAAGCCGCAGCGCGTCTGGCTCAGCACCAAGGCGATCAGGCAACTCGACCCCGTCGTGTTCGTCAACCCCAACAAGCTCGGCTGACCGCCGGGGCTTGAGGCGCGCCGCCGTGCCGGCGCGAGCCCGTCAACGTGACCGATGTAGGACCCGTCGCCCAGCGCGACGGGTCCTTGCTCGTGTCGCAGCGCTCATGAGACCCCGGGCGCGACGTTAAGATGCGCGAAGTGAGAAACGGTTCTCAGCCGCGCGCAGGCTCCGCCCCCCGGTCGCTGCCGGTGGTGCACGTCCACGACGTCACCGTGCGCTTCTCCGACGCGGTCGTCCTCGAGGACGTCAGCTTCGACCTCGACGCCGGCTGTTTCCTGGCGGTCGTCGGCCCGAACGGCGGCGGCAAGTCCACGCTCATCAAGGTCGCCCTCGGCCTCGTCAAGCCGCAGCGGGGACACGCCGCGCTGTTCGGCAAGGAGGCCGGGGCGCACCCTGAGCGCATCGGCTACGTGCCGCAACTCAAGACTTTCGACCGCACCTTCCCCGCCACGGCGCTGGAGCTGGTGGTGACGGGGTTGCGGCGCAGTTGGCCAGCCAGGATCCAGCCAGAGGAGCGCGACAGGGGGGTAGAGGCGCTCGCTCACGTCGGCGCCGGCAAGCTCGAGCGACGCCCGCTGGCGCGCCTCTCCGGCGGCGAGCTGCAGCGCGTCTACCTGGCGCGGGCCCTGGTGCGCGTGCCCGAGCTCGTCCTCCTCGACGAGCCGGCGACCGGTGTCGACTTCCTCGCCGAACACGACCTATACGACCTTCTCGAGGCCTACCAGGAGCACACCGCCGAGCTCGGCAGGAAGGCCACGGTGGTGATGATCACGCACGACATGGCCGCCGCGCGCTACCACGCCGACCAGGTGGTGGTGCTCAACCGCCACCTCATGGCGTTCGGTCAACCGGACGAGGTCTTGGCCGACGAGAGGCTGAGGTCCGCGTTCGGCCACCGCAGCCACGAGCACGCGGTCGCGCCGTGAGCCGGCCGGACGTCACGGCGTGAGGGCAGAGGTGGTCGCGCCGTGAGCGAGCTAGCACTGGCGGTGTCGCTGCCGTTCTTCCAGCGCGCCATGGCCGCCGGCCTGCTCATCGCGCTGAGCAGCGGCCTGCTCGGCGTGTTCGTCGTCCAGCGCCGCCTCTCGTTCCTGGGCGACGGCCTGGCGCACGCCGCCTTCGGCGGGATGGGCATCGGCGCGTTCGTGATCGTGACGACGGGCCTGGTCAGCTCGGGGCTCACCCTGCTGAAGAACCCGATCTGGATCGCCGTGCCGTTCAGCGTGCTTGCGGCCCTGGTCATCGCGCTGCTCCGCAGCCGCACCGAGCTGAGCAGCGACACCGCGATCGGCGTCGCGTTCGCCGTGTCGGTGGCCTTGGGCGTGATGTTCTTCTCGTTGATCCCGCCCGACGTGAACCTGGGGGTCTCCGTGATGGACCTGCTGTTCGGCTCGATCCTCGGCGTGCGGGCCGTCGACCTCGGCGTGATCGCCGTGGTGACGGCCGGGGCGACGGCGCTGCTCGCGGCCGTCTGGGGGAAGCTGGCCTACGCGACGTTCGACGACGAGCTGGCCCGGGCGGACGGCGTGCGCACCGGGGCGCTCGAGCTCGTGCTCTACCTGGTGGCGGCCGTGGTGATCGCGGTGTCGTCGGTGGTGGTCGGGGTGATCCTGATGGCCGCCTACCTGGTGATCCCGGCCGCCAGCGCCCGCCTGGTGTCAGCCAACCTGTCGCAGATGACCGTGCTGAGCGTCGTGTTCGGCGTCGCGGCTACGGTGATCGGGCTGCTGCTCTCGTTCCTCCTCGACGTGCCGAGCGGCTCGACCATCGTGCTGGTCCAAGCCGCCCTGTTCGTCATCGCTGCACTGGCTGGGGGCGGGTCCTCGGCCACAGCTCGTCGACCCGGCGCTTGACGTCCTCGCTCATGACCAGCTTCTCGGGCCAGCCGCGGTGGAAGCCCTCCTCGGGCAGCTTCGGGGTGCCGTCCATCACGAAGCACGCGTCGCCCACCCCGTTGCCGGGCAGGGCCGCGCCCTGCGCGACGACCGCCCCGCCGACCACCTGTACGTCGCGCTCCGGGTCGATGTTGTTGAGCAGGGTCCAGATGCACTGATCGAAGTCGCGCGGGTCGGTCTCGTCGTCGAGCACGGCGATGAGGCGCACGCCCTTGGCCAGCGGATGGCTGGCAGCCCACTCGCCAAGGTGCCGACCCTGGGCCGCTCGGCTCTTGCGGGTGGTGATGAACCAGAAGCCGCCGGCGTGCTGGTGCTGGTCGACGATCTCGGCGTGCGGCGGCAGCTCGTCGCCCGAGCGCTCGGGGTTGGGCTCGAACGGCGCATCGCCGCCCTCCTCGTCGTGCTTGCTGGTGCCGTCGACGATCAGCTTGCTGCCGTAGCCGAACGCTCGGCTCGAGTGGTCGAGCACGTCGATCGGCCCCTTGGCGAACTGGGAGTCGCGGCCCGGCACGGCGCGCGCCAGCACGCCGGACCAGAAGCCCTTGTGGTCGTTGACCGGGAGGTCGGGGTCGTCGGACACCAGCACGACCTTGGCGAACATCATCTGGCCGAGCCCTAGCAGCCCGTTGGCGACCTTGTAGGCGTGCCCCGGGAAGCGCTTGTTGATGCGCACGTTCACCAGGTTGTGGGCGATGCCGGCCGGAGGCATGTGGTAGTCGTCGATCTCCGGTAGGACGAGCTGGGCCGGCACCAGGAAGATGCGCTCGCTGGCCTCGATCAGGTAGGCGTCCTCCATCGGCGGCCGACCGACGACCGTCGCGGGGTACACCGGCTCGTGCCGCATGGTGACGGTCGTGACGTGGAACGCCGGGTAGAGGTCGGGCAGCGTGTAGAAGCCGGTGTGGTCACCGAACGGGCCCTCCTCGCGCCACGGCTCCTCGGGGTCGACGTAGCCCTCCAGCACGATCTCCGCGTTGGCCGGCACGTCGAGGTCGACGCTGTGGCCGCGCACGACCTCCACCGAGCGGCCCCTGAGGAACCCGGTGAGCGAGAACTCGTTGAGGAACGGCACCGGCGGGATCGGTGCGGTGGCGGCGTAGACCAGTGCCGGGTCGCCGCCGATGGCGACCGCGACCTCCAGCTTCGTGCCGGCCCTGCGGGCGTTCTCGAGGTGACGCGCGCCCGTCTTGTGGCGCTGCCAGTGCATCGCCGTCGTGTTGCGATCGAACACCTGCATGCGGTACATGCCGATGTTCACGTCGCCCTCTATGGGGTCTTTGGTGATGACCAGCGGCAGCGTGATGAACGGCCCGGCGTCGCCCGGCCAGGTGGTGAGGACGGGCAGCTTGCGGAGGTCGACCTCGGCGCCCGTCAGCACGCGCTGCTTGACCGGCCCGGTGCGTACCCGCCTGGGAGGCAGCGCCGCGACCTCCTTGAGCTTCGGCAGGTTGGACATCAGGCCCATGAGGCCGCCGCCCAGGCGCACGTCGAGCAGGCCGCGCAGCCGGTCGCCGACCTCGTCCAGCCGCTCGACGCCGAGCGCCAGCGCCATGCGCTCCCTGGACCCGAACAGGTTCATCGCCACAGGCATGTCGTGGCCGACGACGTTCTCGAAGAGCAGAGCCGGCCCGCCCTGCTTCACCGCTCGGTCGGCGATCTCGGACGCCTCGAGGTACGGCGACACCGGCTCGGCGATCCGCCTCAGGTCGCCGCGCTCCTCCAGCAGCGCCAGGAAGCCGCGAAGGTCGAGTGCGCTCACGCCTGGGTGGAGAGCACGTGCTCCGGGTGAGGCAGCGGCGCGCCGCGGTGCGCCGTCAGCTGGTCGGCCAGCTCGCGCTTGAGCTCGTCGAGGCCGGCGCCGCTGAGCGCCGAGACGCTGTGCGCCCGGTAGCGTTCGCCCAGCTCGGCGATCACCTGCTCGTCGGCCAGGTCGGCCTTGTTGAGCACGACGAGGCGCGGCGGCTCGAGCTCCAGGTCGTCGAGGATCCTCTGCACCGACTCGACCCTGTCCGGCGCGCCAGGAGCGGCGCCGTCCACCACGTGCAGCAGCACGTCGGCGTGGTGCAGCTCCTCGAGCGTGGCGCGGAACGCGTTGACCAGCTCGCTCGGCAGGTCGCGGATGAAGCCGACGGTGTCGGTGAACACGACCTTCGCGCCCCAGGGGCCGAGGTCGGGCAGCCAGCCCTCGCGGCTGGTCGGGCGCAGCGTGGCGAAGAGCCTGTCGCGGGCGAGCACGTCGGCCCTTGTCAGGGCGTTGAAGAGCGTCGACTTGCCGGCGTTGGTGTAGCCGACGAGCGCGATGACCGGGACCTCCGATACGGTGCGGGCCTTGCGCGTCTCGCCGCGCCGCTTGCTGATGTCGTCGACGGCCTTCTCGAGCACGGCCAGGCGGTCGCGGATGCGCCGGCGGTCGACCTCGAGCTTGGTCTCACCGGGGCCGCGCGTGCCGATGCCGCCGCCCAGTCGGCTCATCGCCCCGCCGCGGCCCGCCAGGCGGGGCAGCTGGTACTGCAGCTGGGCCAGCTCGACCTGCAGCTGCGCCTCCCGGCCGCGGGCGTTCTGCGCGAAGATGT
>CAZQVC010000026.1:0-3731 GCA_964596625.1 uncultured bacterium
ACCTGAGCGTTAGGCGCGGCGCCGAAGATCGGGCGGCCGCGGAGGCTAAAGGAGAGCTGGCGCCAAAGTAGTGTGAAATTTGCTCCACTACTCGCTCGTTGCTATCATCACGGCGTCGAACGTCGGTGAACACGCCAAAGCAGTCGCCTGGGTACCGGGCGATCCGGTCGTGTAGTGCATGTTGACTGCCAAGGCGCGTTGCTGGCCGCGTTCTTCTGCGCTGAACGACTGGCACGGTGCGAGCCTGGGTCGGGCCACGATCCCGCTCCCAGCGAGCCCGCGCGGTTGGCAGCGCTCGCGGAAGGAAGGGAGCCACACATGAAGAGGTTCGCTATCGTCCTACTGGCTGCGCTCTTGATGGGAGCGACGGCCCTGGCCCAGACCACGATCACGGTCGCCGCAGGCGCCGTCGGTCAGGAGCTCGAGCTGACCCGTGCCGCGGCCGAGCGTTACATGGCCGAGAACCCCGACGTCACCGTTGAAGTCCTCGAGACCCCGGACCTCGCCGACAGCCGTCTGGGCGTCTACCTGCAGCTCTTCGAAGCCCAGTCCGCCGACGTCGACGTCTACCAGATCGACGTGATCTGGCCTGGCGATCTCGCCGAGCACTTCGTCGACCTGTATGAGTACGGGGCCGAAGAGGTCGTCGACCAGCACTTCCCGGCCATCGTGGAGAACAACACAGTGGACGGCAAGCTCGTGGCGATCCCGTGGTTCACCGACGCCGGCCTGCTCTACTACCGCACGGACCTGCTCGAGAAGTACGGCTACGACGGCCCGCCGACCACCTGGAACGAGCTCGAGGAGATGGCCCAGACCATCCAGGACGGCGAGCGCGACGGCGGCAACCCGGACTTCTGGGGCTTCGTGTGGCAAGGCAACTCGTATGAGGGGCTCACCTGTGACGCGCTCGAGTGGGTCGCCTCGAGCAACGGCGGCACCATCATCACGCCCGAAGGCGTGATCACGATCAACAACGAGAACGCGATACAAGCCATCGACCAGGCCGCCGGCTGGGTCGGTACCATCTCGCCCAACGGCGTGACCAGCTTCGGCGAGGAAGAGGCCCGCAACATGTGGCAGGCTGGTAACGCCGCGTTCATGCGCAACTGGCCGTACGCCTACAGCCTTGGCAACGCCGAGGACAGCGCCATCGCCGGCCTCTTCGACGTGTCGCCACTTCCGGGGGGCGAGAACGGCCAACCAGCAGCAACGCTCGGTGGCTGGCAGCTTGGCGTCTCGGCCTACAGCAACAACCCCGAGATCGCCGCTGACGTCGCGCTCTTCATGGCTTCGTACGAGGAGCAGAAGATCCGCGCCGTGGAAGGCAGCCTCAACCCGACGATCATGGCGCTCTACGAAGACGAGGACGTGCTCGAGGCGGTTCCCTTCTTCGGCAGCCTCTACGACGTGTTCATCAACGCCGTTGCCCGCCCGTCGACGGTGTCGGCGCCCAACTACGCTGAGGTGTCCCGTATCTTCCACACCGCGGTGCACAGCGTCCTCACCGGCCAGGAAACGGCGGCCAACGCCATGGCCCTGGCTGAGCTCGATCTCCAGGACCTCACCGGGTTCGAGACCGGCCAGCCGTAAGCCGGGCTTAGCGCAAGCACGAGAGCACGAGAGGGGCCGGGCCGCTACGAGGGCCCGGCCCCTCGTTTACACTCCTCGTGAGAGCTTCTTGAGAACTCGCCGGTCGAACCCGACAGCCCCTTGGGGGTCGTGTCGAGAGAGGAGCCGTGAGTGACCGACAGTCAGCAACCGGTCGAAGCGGGCACCCGTAAGGTCAGGTCGGCGCCGTCGCGACTCGCCAGAGCCGAGTCACGCATGGCGCTGTACCTGCTGCTCCCCACCTTCATCATCCTCGCCCTCATCGCCGTCTTCCCCTTCTCGCGGGTGATCCAGTCGAGCTTCACCAACGCTCGCTTCGCCAGCGCGAGCGAGACCGAGTACATCGGCCTCGACAACTACCGCAGGCTGCTGTCGATGACCATCAGGGAGCTGCCGCCTCGCCTCGACGACGACGGACAGCCGGTCTTGAACGACGCCGGGCAGGTGCAGTACGAGAGCTGGGTGCAGGTACTCCCGCGCACGCCGCAGCGCTACCGCGCCGTGTTCGAGTTCGGCCTGTTCGGCAAACGCTACGTGCTCGGCGCGGTCACCTCGCAGTTCGTGCGCGCGGTCTGGGATACGACGGTGTTCACGGTCATCGCTGTCTCCCTCGAGACGGTGCTCGGCATGATCATCGCCCTCGCCCTCGCAACCAACTTCCGCGGCCGGGGTCTGATGCGCGCCGCCATGCTCGTGCCCTGGGCCGTGATCACGGCGGTCTCCGCGCGGATCTGGGAGTGGATGCTTCAACCCACGCGCGCTGGGCTGTTCAACACCGTCGGCAGCTACCTCGGCATCTCCGACGGGCGCACCGACTTCTTCGGCAACGCCGCCTTGCAGCTGCCCAGCATGATCACCATGGACGTCTGGAAGACGACCCCGTTCATGGCCCTGCTGCTGCTGGCCGGCCTCTCGACGATCCCCTCCGAGCTCTACGAGGCGGCCGAGGTCGACGGCGCCAGCAAGATCAGGCAGTTCTTCAGCATCACCCTGCCGCTGCTCTCCTCCACCCTGGCGGTCGCCCTGATCTTCCGCACGCTCGACTCGCTGCGGGTCTTCGACATCTTCCAGGTCGTGCTCGGCAACCAGCGCTACTCGATGGCGAGCTACGCGCAGGACGTGCTCATCAGTCAGCGGGACCTCGGGCTGTCGTCCGCCGCCTCGGTGATCATCTTCGTGCTGGTGGCGGTGTTCGCCGTCCTCTACATCCGCATGCTCGGCGTGAGGAACAACTCGTGAGCCGCGGTACCCGTCGCACACTCGGCCGTATCTTCTTCTACCTGCTCATCGGCGTCATCTTCGTGTACCTGATGTTCCCGTTCTACTGGGCCATCGTCTCGGCACTGAAGACCCAGGCCGAGTTGATCCAGACCCCCGCCACCCTCTGGCCCCAGAATCCGGTGCTGACGAACTTCGCCGCGGTCTTGAGTAACGACCGCTTCCTCAGGGCCCTGCTCAACTCGACCATCGTCGCCGGCTCGGTCACGCTACTCAGCCTGGTCGTAGGCTCGTTCGCGGGCTACGCGCTCGGCAAGATGCGCTTCCGCGGCAAGGAGCCGTCGCTCTACGTCATCCTGGCCATGACGATGTTCCCGCAGATCGCCGTGCTGGCTGGCCTCTACGCCGTCATCAGGGTGCTCGGGATGCCGGCCATCCCCAGCATGATCCTGTCGTACATGCTGTTCACGCTGCCGTTCACGGTGTGGGTCCTGACCTCGTTCTTCCGCGGGTTGCCCGACTCGCTGCTGCAAGCCGCGCAGGTCGACGGCGCCACGCTGTTCCAGTCGTTCCGCCTGGTCCTGCTGCCGCTGACGGCGCCGGCGATGGTCACCACTGGGCTGCTGGCGTTCATCCAGGCGTGGAACGAGTACCTCTTCGCCCTCACCTTCACCGTGATCGATCCCCCGGCGCGCACGGTGCCGGTCGCCATCGCCCTCTTCACGGGCGAGATCGCCAGGCAGGAGCCGTTCGGCGAGATCATGGCCGCCGCCGTGATCGTCACGATCCCGCTGGTGGTGCTGGTGCTCGTCTTCCAGCAGCGGATCGTCGCGGGGCTTACCGCGGGAGCCGTGAAGGGCTAACCGGTGCGAGTACGGTCGTGAGCGTCGTCGCCGTCGCTC
>CAZQVC010000026.1:3831-6781 GCA_964596625.1 uncultured bacterium
CGCTGACCGCAGCCAGCGACTCGGGGTTGGCGACGACCTCGGTGTTGGTCACGGGCTGGCCGTTGACCAGCCTGGTCACGGCGATCTCCATCGACTTGCCGCTGCGCGTGCGCGGCAGCGACGCCACGGCCAGCACCCGCGCCGGGACGTGCCGGGGCGAGGCGCCGGAGCGGACCGCGCCCTTGATGCGTCGCTCCAGCTCGCCGCTCAGCTCCGCGCCGTCGGCGAGCACGACGAACAGCCAGACCTCCTGGTCGCTGCCGGTGTGCTTGGCGACGGCTGCCGCCTCGATCACCTCTGGCACTGCCTCCAGTGCCCGGTAGATCTCGGCGGTGCCGATGCGCACCCCGCCGGGGTTGAGGGTCGCGTCGGAGCGACCGTGCACGACGATGCCCCCGGTCGGCGTGCGCTCCACCAGGTCGCCGTGACGCCAGAGCCCCGGGTAGTGCTCGAGGTACGACGCCCGGTAGCGCGCGAAGTCGGGGTCGCCGACGAAGCGCAGCGGCATCGACGGCAGCGGCTGGCGGCACACCAGCTCGCCCGGCCGACCCACGACCTCCTCACCGTCCTCGTCGAGCACGGCCAGGTCGACGCCGAGCCCGGGGCGCTGGATCTCCCCCGCGTACACCGGCAGGGTGGGCACGCCGAGCATGAAGCAGCCCACGATGTCGGTGCCGCCCGAGATGCTCGCGAGGTGAACGTCGCTCTTCACCGCCTGGTAGACGTAGCGGAAGCCGTCGGGCGAGAGGGGCGAGCCGGTCGAGGCCAGCGTCTTCATCGCGCCGAGGTCGAAGCTGGCGCCCGGTCGGCGGCCCTCGGCCTTGAGCGTGTGGAGGTAGCGGGCGCTGGTGCCGAAGAACGTCACCCCGTGACGTTCGACCAGCTCGAAGGGGCGCTCCAGGTGCGGGTGGGAGGGCGAGCCGTCGTAGAGCACCAACGTCGCGCCCCGCGCCAGCGCCGAGACCAGCCAGTTCCACATCATCCAGCCGCAGGTCGTGAAGTAGAAGGCCCTGTCGCCCGGCCCGATGTCGCTGTGCAGCAGGTGCTCCTTGGCGTGCGTCAAAAGGGCGCCGCCCGCGCGGTGCACCAGCGCCTTGGGCGTGCCCGTCGTGCCGGAGGAGTAGAGGACGTAGAGCGGGTGGTCGAAGGGCAGCTCCTCGAGCTGCGGCTCGGCCTGCTCGCCAGACGAGCCAGCCACGAACTCCTGCCAGGCGACGACCTCGGCAGACTTTGGCGCGGGCGCACCGGGGTACGGGAGGGCGATCGTCCTGCCGGCCGCCGTGCCGAGGGCTCCGGCGAGGCGGTCGACGGTGGCCGAGGTGTCGAACCACTTCCCGCCGTAGCTGTAGGCCGTGGTCGCGAACAGCAGCTTCGGCTGGAGTTGCGAGAAGCGAGCGGCTGCGGCGTCGGTGCCGAAGTCGGGCGAGCAGGAGGTGAACACCGCCCCCAGGCCGGCGCAGGCCAGCAGCAGGACGACCGTCTCGGGGACGTTGGCGGCGAACGCCGCCACGGCGTCCCCGCGGCCCACCCCGGCGGCGCGCAGCCCGCCCTGCACGGCCGCCACCTCGCGGCGCAGCTCGCGGAAGCTGAGCTCGGTCGTCTCGCCGCTCTCGACGACGCCGATGATCGCGGCCTGGTCGGAATCGCCCAGGGCATCGGGGTAGAGCAGCGCCCTGGCGTAGTTGAGCGTGGCTCCCTCGAACCAGCGGGTGAACGGCATCGGGTCGGCCGAGCGCGCGCTGACGGCCTCACCGGTCAACGGGAGCCCGGCGAAGCGGGCCAGCAGCGGCCAGAAGCTCTGCGGCTCCGCGACGCTCCAGGCGTGAAGGGCGTCGTAGTCGGGTAGCTCGACGCCGGCCTCGGCCTGGGCGGCCAGCCGGAACCGCGTGATCGCAGCTGCCTCAACTCGCTCCGCGGTGGGGCGCCATAGCTCGTCTCGCACGTCAGTCGAGTGTACCGAAGGTCGGCAAGCGTGGGGCGCCGAGTGTACCCTCTTAACCGTGACTAGCGCGGGCCGGGTTGACCTCGGCCAACTCCGCCGCCTCCTCGGCTACACCCGTCCGTATCGCGGCTGGCTCGCCGCCGGCATCGTCGCCGTCGCCGTCGCGGGCGGCCTCGGCCTGCTCTTCCCGCTGATCATCCGGGACCTGCTCAACACCGCGTTCGCTCAGGGCATCGCCGGCGCGGCAGCGAGCGCCGCACTCGACCGGACGGCGCTGTCGCTGTTCGGGTTGATGCTGCTGCAGGCGGCCTTCAACTACGTGAGGACGTACGGCCTCGGCAGGGTCGGCGAGGCGGTCGTCGCCGACCTGCGCAAGGAGCTCTTCGCCCACGTGCTGACGCTCGACGTCGCCTTCTTCGCCGAACGCAAGACCGGTGAGATCACCTCCCGCCTCACCTCCGACATCGCCACGGTCCAGGCTGCGGTCTCCCAGGCCCTGGCCCAGCTGGTCAACCAGGGCATAACCCTCATCGGCGGCGTGGTGGTGCTGTTCGTGCTGGAGCCGCGCCTCACGCTGGTGATGATGGCGGTGCTGCCGCCCGTCGTGCTGGCCGCGGCGTTCTTCGGTCGACGCCTGAGGCGCATCAGCACCTCGTTCCAGGACCGGCTCGCCGCAGCCAACGCCGACGCCGAGGAGGCCATCGCCGGCATCCGGGTGGTCAAGTCGTTCACCGCCGAAGCGGTCGAGGCGCGCCGCTACGGCGCGGCGATCGACGGCTCCTTCGACCTCGCGCTGCGCCGCGTCCGCCTGCGCGCGCTGTTCACGCCGGCGGTCATCCTCGCGGTCTTCAGCGGCCTCGCCCTGGTGCTGTGGTACGGCGGCCGCCTGGCGTTGGCCGGCGACCTGCAAGGCGGCGACCTCATCGCCTTCCTGCTGATCACGATGTTCGTCGCCGGCTCACTGGGGAGCTTCACGGGCCTCTACGCGCAGTTCCAGGAGGCCATCGG
>CAZQVC010000026.1:6881-18971 GCA_964596625.1 uncultured bacterium
GCGTCGCCGACGAGACCCGACGACTCGCCGCGCGTCCTCGCGCACGTCGAGGGCGTCGTGGCCTTCGAAGGCGTGTCCTTCCGCTACGGGGGGCGAGGCGACGAGCTCGTCCTCGAGGGCATCGACCTGACGGCTCGCGCCGGTGAGGCGGTGGCCATCGTCGGACCGAGCGGGGCCGGCAAGAGCAGCCTGGTTGGCCTCATCCCTCGCTTCTTCGACCCGGTCGCCGGGAGGGTCACGCTCGACGGCGTCGACCTGCGCGAGCTCGACCTCCGCGCGCTCCGCTCGCAGGTGGGGATCGTCCCGCAGGAGACGTTGCTGTTCTCGGGCAGCGTGGCCGAGAACATCCGCTACGGCCGGCCCGACGCCAGCGACGACGAGGTGGTGGAGGCCGCGGTGGCGGCGAACGCCCACGGCTTCATCAGCGCCTTCCCCGAGGGCTACGCCACCACCGTCGGCGAGCGGGGGCTGCAGCTGTCGGGGGGTCAGCGGCAGCGCGTAGCGATCGCCAGGGCGCTGCTCAAGAACCCCCGGATACTGATCCTCGACGAGGCCACCAGCTCGCTCGACAGCGAGTCCGAGGCGGCCGTGCAGGCGGCTCTCGAGCGCCTCATGGACGGTCGCACGACGTTCGTCATCGCCCACCGGCTGAGCACCGTGGTGGCCGCTCACCAGATCGTCGTGCTCGCCGCCGGGCGCATCGTCGAGCGGGGGACGCACGAGGAGCTCTCGCGGCGCGGGGGGCTATACGCCGAGCTGTTCAGGCGCCAGCTGGCCGCCGCCATGTGAACGCTCCCTGACGACCCTGGACTGCGGGAAGATCGCGTTCGCCGTCGTACACTGTTGCGCCATGTCGTTGACCGTGCACTCACAGTTCGAGCCGAAAGGCGACCAACCGGAGGCCATAGCCGGCCTGGTCGAAGGGCTGGGTGACGGCCTGCGCTTCCAGACGCTGCTCGGCGCCACCGGTACAGGCAAGACCTACACCATGGCGAAGATCATCGAGGCCACGCAGCGCCCGGCGCTGGTGCTGGCGCCGAACAAGATCCTCACCGCGCAGCTGGCCTCGGAGTTCAAGGAGTTCTTCCCCGACGCCGCCGTCGAGTTCTTCATCTCCTACTACGACTACTACCAGCCCGAGGCGTACGTGCCGGCCCGCGACCTCTTCATCGAGAAGGACTCGAACATCAACGACGAGCTCGAGCGCCTGCGGCACTCGACCACCCGCAGCCTGCTCACGCGCAAGGACGTCATCGTCGTCGCTTCGGTCTCCGCCATCTACGGCCTGGGGTCGCCCGAGGAGTACGAGAAGCTGCACCTCCTGCTCGACATCGGCCGCAAGATGCCTCGCGACGAGATCCTCGAGACGCTGGTGCGCCAGCAGTACGAGCGCAACGACATCGAGCTCTCCCCCGGCCGGTTCAGGGCGCGCGGCGACGTGATCGAGGTCTGGGCCGCCTACGAGGAGCAGCCGATGCGCATCGAGCTGTGGGGCGACGAGATCGACCGCATCACGATGATCGACCCGCTGACCGGCGACGAGACCGCCGAGATCAAGAGCACCACGGTGTTCGCCGCCAAGCACTACGTCACGCCGTTCGAGAAGCTGATGCCGGCGACCGAGCAGATCGAGCGCGACCTGCACGACCGCCTCGCCTACTTCGACAGCGTCGGCAAGCTGCTCGAGAAGCAGCGCCTGCGCGAGCGCACGATGTACGACCTCGAGATGCTGCGCACGCTCGGCCACTGCAGCGGGATCGAGAACTACTCGCGCTACCTCGAGAACCGGCCACCCGGCTCGCCGCCGAACACGCTGCTCGACTACTTCCCCGACGACTTCATCACCTTCCTCGACGAGTCGCACGTGATGCTGCCGCAGGTCCGCGGCATGTACAACGGCGACCGCGCCCGCAAGCAGACGCTGGTCGACTACGGCTTCAGGCTGCCGGCAGCTCTCGACAACCGGCCGCTGCGCGAGGAGGAGTTCCTCGCCAAGGTCGGTCAGGTCGTGTTCGTCTCGGCCACCCCGACCGAGCGCGAGACCGGCATGTCCGACGCCGTCGTCGAGCAGGTGATCAGGCCGACCGGCCTCGTCGACCCGGCGGTCGAAGTCAAGCCGAGCAGGGGCCAGATCGACGACCTGCTGTTCGCGGCCCGCGAGCGCGCCGAGCGCAACGAGCGCGTGCTGGTGACCACCCTCACCAAGAAGATGGCGGAGGACCTCACCGAGTACCTGGCGGCTCAGGGCGTGCGCGTGCGCTACATGCACTCCGACATCGACGCGGTCGAGCGGCAGGTGATCATCCGCGACCTCCGACTCGGCCACTTCGACGTGCTGGTCGGCATCAACCTGCTGCGCGAGGGCCTCGACCTGCCGGAGGTCAGCCTGGTGGCGATCCTCGACGCCGACAAGACCGGCTTCCTGCGCAGCGAACGCGCACTGATCCAGACGATCGGGCGGGCGGCGCGCAACGTCAACGGCGAGGTCTTCCTCTACGCCGACGAGGTCTCAGACGCGATGCGCGCGGCCATCGACGAGACCGACCGGCGCCGGCAGAAGCAGCTCGCCTACAACGAGGCTCACGGCATCACCCCCGAGTCGGTGCGCAAGCGCGTCCACGAGGTCATCAGGGGCGAGGCGGAAGCCGAGACGGAAGGGCCGGCGCCCACGCTCGACCCGTGGGAGCGCGAGCTCGCCTTCGACGACTTGCGGCAGGAGCTGGCGTTGCTGGAGAACGAGATGTGGTCGGCCTCCGAGGAGCTCGACTTCGAGAAGGCGGCCGCCGTCCGCGACCGCATCAGGGAGATCGAGGCTCGGCTGCAGGGCAAGGACGTCGTCATCACCACGATCCCCGGTACGCCGGCGGCGCGCGGTGGGGGCGGCTCACGCGCCGCCGCGGCGGTCGGCCGCAAGGCCAGCGCCTAGGGCACGCCAAGCCGTGGGGCCCGAAAGCGACCCCGCCACGACCCTTGGCCGCCGCCCTCTCAAACGCCTCTAGAGCCCGCCCCTGACGGCAGGCCGGCCCGTGGTGGAGCGAGCCGGCAGTGTGTTAGTGTGCCGTGTGACTTTCAAAGTGGGTGACCACGTCGTCTACCCCTCCCAAGGGGCCGGCGTAGTACAGGAGCGCACCAAGCGCGAGGTGCTCGGCGAGACCCACGAGTACCTCAAGGTCGTGTTCGTGCGCGGCGACATGGAGGTCCTGGTGCCCTTGAAGAAGGGCGAGGAGGTGGGCCTGCGCCACACCGTCGGCGCCGACGAGATCGAGCGGCTGCTCGAGGCCATCCGCAGCGCCGACCTCACCCTGCCCAACCAGTGGCCGCCCCGCTTCCGCGCCGAGCAGGAGATCCTCTCCTCCGGGAGCGCCTACGACCTCGCCAGGCTCATCGGCGTGCTCGCCAAGCGAGACGTCGAGAAGGGGCTCGCCGCCACCGAGCGCGAGGTCCTCGACAACGCCAAGACCATGCTCGCCAGCGAGCTGGCCGTGGTGCAGGACATCGAGCTCGAGGAAGCCGAAGCTCAGCTCGACGAGGTCATCGCCTACCACGGCACGTGACCTCCGCCGCCGCGCCGGGGGACGCCGCTGAGCCGACCCGGTTGACGGCGCGTGCCCGCGTAAGACAGCTACTCGAGCAGCACTCGATCAGCGCCGACAAGGGGCTGGGCCAGAACTTCCTGGTCGACGAAGCCGTGTTGCAGGCGATCGTCACGGCCGCCGAGATAGACAGCCGGCACACCGTGTTCGAAGTCGGGCCGGGCCTCGGCGTGCTCACCGCCGAGCTCGCCAAGCGCGCCGGCAAGGTGGTGACCGTCGAACTCGACCCGACCCTCCTGCCGGTGCTGCGTCAGACCTTGGCCGGCCGCGACAACGTCGAGCTGGTTCACGCCGACGCCCTCACCTTCGATCTCGAGCGGCTGCCGCGCGGCTCGTTGATGGTCGCCAACCTCCCGTACAACGTCGCTACCCCTCTCCTCGCCCGCTGCCTCGAGTCGTCGCGCTTCCAGCGGCTGGTGTTCCTCGTGCAGAGGGAGGTGGCGGAGCGGCTGGTGGCGAAGCCCGGCGCCCCGGCGTTCGGGGCCCTCTCCCTGCTCGTCGCGCACTTCGCGACGGGCCGCATCGTCAGGCACGTGCCGCCCGGCGCGTTCCTGCCTCCCCCCAAGGTCACGTCCAGCGTCGTGAGGCTCGATCTCGACCCCGACGCCCGGCCACACCCCGAGCTGTTCACGCTGATTCGGCAGGCGTTCGCCCACCGCCGCAAGACGCTCAAGCGCAACCTGCTCTACGCCGGGCACGGCTCCGAAGCTGTCGAGGGCGCGCTGGTCGAGGTCGGCCTCGACGAGCGCGTGCGCGCCGAAGCGCTCGACCTCGCCACCTTCGAACGGCTGCTCGGCGCGCTCGGGCGTCGCTGAGGTCGCCTACGGCGAGGCGCCGACGATGGTGATCCGAAGGTTGCGTTACATATCCAGCCGACCGCACCCGCTGGCGCGGGATATTAGTATGTGTCGGTACAGTCATCACACCACCTCGGCCAGGGGGGCCGTGGGCGGCCAGCCGAGCGCGAGCGAAAAGGCGGCCGGTAGGAGCGGACAGTCATGCCTCAATTCCTCGTGGTCGGCGATGCCACCGTCGATCAGATGTACTTCGTAAACGAGTTCCCCGAGCCGGGCAGCGAGGTCAGCGCCACGCGCTCGATAATGGAGCCGGGGGGCTCGGGTGGCACGGTGGCCACGGTGCTCGCGCGACTCGGCAACGGCACCAGGATCGCCACGAGGGTCGGCACCGGACCGTTCGCCGACCTCGCCTTGCACTACATGAAGGAGGCCGGCGTCGACCTGCGCATGGTCCAGACGGACCAGCTGCATCAGACCAGCAGCGTGACCCTGCTGGTCACGCCGGACGCCCAACGGACGATGATCAGCGCGGCCGGCGCCAGTCGCTACCTCGACTCGGCGCAACTCAAGGAGCGCGACGTCGCCGACTGCGACGCGTTGGTGATGAGCGCCTACAGCCTCATCGGCGGTCGCCAGAAGGAGTACGCGCTGCGCTCCTTGGAGATGGCGCTGCGCCTCGGCTGCACGGTCTTCGTCGACCTCGGCACCGGCGCCGTCTCGGCGCTCGGTGAGCGGCTCATCGACCACGTGCGCGTGGCCGACTACCTGCTGATGAACGAGCTCGAGCTCTACAACGTGACTGGCCAGCACACCATCACAGAGGGCGTCACCTACCTGCGCTCGCGGGGCGTCGAGAACCTCGTCGTGAAGGTCGGAGAGAACGGCTCGATCGTCTTCACGCCCGACCACAGCGAGCTCGTCGAGGCGCACGACATCGACGGCGTCATCGACAGCACGGGTGCGGGTGACTACTACACCGCGGCCTTCGCACACGCCGTGATGAACGGCTTCGACCTGCTCACTGCCGCGCGCATGGCCAACGTCGCGGGCGCCCTCAACACGACCAAGGTCGGCGCCCAGACCGTCAGCTTCGACGCGGCCACCCTGCACGCCGCCGGGGCCGAACTGGCCACAGCGCCGGCGTGAGCGCGGCCAGCGCGAGCGCGCGCCAGCCCGCGGGCCCCTCGTGAAGGCCGGCGCCGGCCCGCGCCGCCGAGCGCTCATCGCCGCGCTAGCGGTGTCGCTCCTCGCCGCCTGCTGTCCGCCCGCCGTCGCGCCCGGAGCGGCGACGAGCGCGGTGCCGCCGACTGCGGCGTCCGCCGCGGAGAGCGTGGCCGACGTGGCGGTCTCGGCGGCACGGCCGGCCGGACGTGACGACGTGCGCTGGGCCTCCAACGGCGGCCACGCGTACGCGCTGCTCGGCCAGGCTGGCGACGGCTCCGGCGTCCGCGGCGGGGACGGTTCGCGGACCTCTGCAGGCGCCGCGGGCGAGGTCGACCTGGCGGCGCGCTTCGAGAGCGCGTGGCGTCTGGTGGCCGAGCGTTACTGGGACTTAGGCGGCCTTGAGGTCGATTGGGACGAGGTCGGGGAGCGCTACCGCGCGAAGCTTCCGGACGTCGCCGGACCCGACGAGCTCTACGCGCTGCTCGAGGAGATGTACGCGGAGCTGGGCGACGATCACTCGGTCTACGTGCCGCCGGCGCGCGTCGCCGAGATCCGCGACTCGTACGGAGACCTACCGTGCGTCGCGGTGTTCGACAGCTCCGCCCGGCTGGGGCCAGCCTGGACCGGCGGCCTGTTGGCCCAGGCGCAGGAGCCTCCGACGTCGGCTAGCGGCCCTGTCGAGTACGGCCTGGCAGAAGGCGGCGAGATCAGCATCGGCTACGTGCGCCTTGCCGACCTGGCCAGCGACGGGGTGGCGGCCGGCTTGCGGGACGCCGTGAGGCGCCTGGCGGCGTCGGGCGCCGAGGCGTTCGTGCTCGACCTGCGCGGCAACCCCGGCGGGCGCCTGGTGACGATGATGCAGGCCGCCGGCGTGTTCACCCGCGGCTTCCTGTGGCGCGCGGTGATGAGCTGGACGCTGCCGCTGCCCTACCCCGCGATCGGCGAGCCGGTGACCGACAGGCCGTTGGCGGTGCTGGTAGACGGCGGCGTCAACAGCGCAGCCGAAGGCCTCGCTGGCGCGCTGCAGGCGAACGACCGGGCCGTCGTCGTGGGCGAGACGACGGCTGGGAACGTCGAGGCGGTGCTGCCGTTCTGCCTGCGCGACGGCTCCCAGGCCTGGATCGCGACCGGTGTCCTGGCGCCGCTGCTCGGCGCGACCTGGGAGGGGCGCGGCGTCGTGCCCGACGTCGAGGCCCCCAGCGAGGACGCGTACGCGGCCGCGGTGGCTCACCTCGCGGCGACGGTTGGTGAGCGCGACTGAGCGGCGACGCACCAGGACGGCGAGTGGAGGGCCCCAACGTCGAGCACCTCACCGCGCACGTCTGGCGCCTGGCGCTGCCCGTCGCGACCTTGCCGCCGTACGACCACACCAACGCCTACCTCATCGTCGACAACGGCGTCGGCCTCCTCGTGGACCCGGCGTTCGATCGGCCCGAGGGCCTGGCGCTGCTGAAGGCGTCGCTCGAGGAGGCCGCCGTGCGGTTGGTGAAGGGCGTGGTCGTGACGCACACTCACGAAGACCACGTCGCCGGCCTGGCCCAGGTCGTGGAGGCCTTCGATCGCCCTGCCGTGTACGTGCACGCGCTCGAGGCCGGTCGCTTGCCGACCGACGTCGGCGCGGTGACGGCCCTCGGTGAGGACCGCGTCCTCACCGTCGGCGGAGCGACCGTCGAGCTGCTCCACACGCCCGGTCACAGCCCCGGTCATCTCAGCGTCGCGGTGCGCAGCGCTCCGGGCGACGTGCTCGAGGCCGTCCTGGCCGGCGACCTGGTGGCGGCGTCCGGCTCCGTGTGGGTCGGTCTGCCGGAGGGCGATGTCGCCGCCTACCTGGCCAGCCTCGAGCGCCTTCGGCGCCTCGACCCTCCGGTGGTGGGCGCGGGGCACGGCCCCGCCATCCGCGAGCCAGGAGCGCGCCTGGCAGAACTGGCCGAGCACCGCCTGGCCCGCGAGCGGCAGGTCCTCGGCGCGCTGGAGTCCGGGCTACACGACGCTGCTGCGATCACGGCGGCCATCTACCCGGACGTGAGCGGCGACGTCGCGGAGCTGGCTCGGCGCTCGGTGCTGGCGCAGCTGGTGAAGCTGGTGGCGGAGGGTCGCGTGAGGCGAAGCTCCGACGCCCCTGAGGCTACCTTCGAGCCGACCTGAGCGGGGAGCCTGGCAGCGCCTTCCAGCCGACCCTGGCCGAGGAGCTCCTTAGCTGGGCGCCCTATGCCGGAGCAGCGCAGCCCTCAGCGCCTCCTGCGTGGGCTCGAGCGCCTCGACGCTGCGCTCCGCCGCCATGATCGCCTCCAGCCCGGGGTGATGCGGCGGCGCCTCACCGGTCGCCTCGCGCACCGCCTCCGGGAACTTGGCGGGGTGAGCGGTGGCCAGCACCAGCGCCGGTGACCGGTCGTCCGAGGCAGCGCGCCGCTGCGCCAGCGCCTCCAGGCCGACCGCCGTGTGCGGGCAGACGAGGTAGCCGTGCTCTTCGTACGTGGCGGCCATGCGCCGCAGCGTGGTCTCGTCGTCGACGGCGACCGCGGCGAGGCGGCCGCTCAGCGAGTCGCCGTACAGCGCGTAGAGGCGCTCGAAGTTCGACGGGGCGCCCACGTCCATCGCGTTGGAGAGCGTCGGCACGCTGGCTTCGAACGCGTACGGCTCGGCGCGGCCGTCGAGGAAGCGCGGGAAGTAGTCGTTGGCGTTGTGAGCGGCCGTGAAGCCCGCCACCTCCAGGCCCATGGCGGAGGCCATGACGCCGGCCGTGAGGTTGCCGAGGTTGCCGCTCGGCACGACGACCTCGAGCGGCTCCGCGGCAGCGAAGTCGCGAGCGACGATCCCGGCGGCCCAGAAGTAGTAGACGAGCTGCGGCAGCAGCCGCCCGACGTTGATCGAGTTGGCGGTGCTGAGGCCCAACTCGACGAGCTCCGGGTCCGTGAACGCGCCCTTGACCATGCGCTGGCAGTCGTCGAAGGTGCCGGCGACGGCGAAGCTCCGCACGCCCTGGCGCCTGGCGACCAGCTGCTGCTCCTGCACGGCGCTGACCTTGCCATCCGGGAACAGCAGCGCGACCTCGATGTGCGAGGAGCCGGCGAACGCGTCAGCGACCGCGCTTCCGGTGTCGCCGGAGGTCGCGACCAGGACCGTTGCCGTGCGCCCGAGGCGCTCGAGCGCGCGGTCCATGAGCCTGGCCATGACCCTCGCGCCGACGTCCTTGAACGCCGCCGTCGGGCCGTGGAACAGCTCGAGCACGTAGGTGCCGGGGGTCAACTCGATCACCGGCAAGGGGAAGTCGAGCGCGGGACGCAGCGCCTCTGTCAGCTCCTGCGGCCGGCTCCCCGTCAGTTCCGCCAGCAGCGTGCCGGCCAGCGCGGCTGGGTCGCGGGCCTCCCGCCACGTCGCGGGCGCCTGCGGCAGCCGCTCGGGAAGGTAGAGCCCGCCATCGGGCGCCAGCCCCGCAAGCAGCGCCTCCTCGAAGCTGGCGGGCGCTTCACGCGCCCGGTCTCGGCTCGAGTAGTAGCGCACGCTCGCCACCGAGGCGGGAGCTCCGTCGTTCACGACCCGGCCTTGCCGTAGAGGGGCGTGATCTCCCCCTCTCTCCCGTAGTTGCCGCCGTCTCGGGTGTTGGCCGCAAGGTAGCGCGCCGCGGCGCGTGCGTCGCGCCGAACGGTGAGTGGAGCGGGGCCGGGCCGTCCGGCGGCCGCGGTGAGCACGTCAGCAACCACGGCCGTGGCCGTGGTGCCGGCGCCGGCTCCCGCGCCGCGCACCAGGACTTGCCCCAGGGGGTCGCCGGTGAAGCTGAGCACGTTGTCGGCGCCAGGCACGACCAGCGGGTCGCCCAGCGGCAGGGAGAACGGCTCGACGCTCACGCGCCAGCCTGCGCCGTCGCCGGCCCCACCCTCACCGGCGGCGTCCGGCACGATGCTGCCGAGCAGCCTCACGCTGCGGCCGGCGGCGCCCTGCTCGGCGATCTGTTCGGCCGTCACACCGCTGATGCCGGTGGTGGCCGCGAGCACGCGGCTGAGGTCGAGGTCGGGATCGAAGGCCAGGCGCCCGAGGATGGTCAGCTTGTGCGCGGCGTCGATGCCCTCGACGTCGAGGGTCGGGTCGGCCTCGGCCAGTCCGGCCGCCTGCGCCTCGGCGAGGGCGACCTCGTACGACTTGCCGCCCTCCATGTCGCTGAGGATGACGTTGCACGTGCCGTTGAGCACGGCCCTCAGCGCCACCGGGGCGCAGCCTCGCAAGGCGTTGGAGAGCGCCCCGACGACCGGGGTGCCGGCCATGACCGCAGCCTCGAAGTGGACGCGGCCCTCCTGCATCGCGGGGAGGTAGTCGAGCCAACGCTCGGCCAGCGAGGCCTTGTTGGCGCTGACCAGCGCCGCCCCGCGAGCCAGCGCGCGGAGCGCGAGCTCGCTCGCCAACGTCGTGCCGCCGATCGTCTCGACCACCACGTCGGCCTCGTCAGCGAGGCCGGGGTCGGTGGTCACCAGCTCGCGCCAATGGTCGAACGGTCGGGGCTTCGAGACGTCCTTGACCAGCGCCCCGATCACCTCGACGTGGTCCGTCGCCTGCAGCAGGCGCACGGTCTCTCCGCCCACGGTGCCTGCGCCGAGCACGGCCACCTTCACCTTGCGGCTCGCACCGCCTCCTGTCGTCTGGTTCGATGTGGACACGCGGGCCACTGTAACAGGACGCTGTGTCGGCCCGGCGGGGCGTTCTGTTATGCTCCTTGGCCGGCGACGGCGCCACGCGGAGCGCGGGGCGAGTGCGGTCGCCGCAGGAGTCAGATGCTAGCAATCGGGATCGTGGGCCTGCCCAACGTGGGCAAGAGCACCCTGTTCAACGCCATCACCAAGGCCGGTGTCGAAGCGGCCAACTACCCCTTCGCCACCATCGATCGCAACGTCGGCGTGGTGCCGGTGCCCGACGAGCGGCTCGAGGCGCTGCGCGAGCTCTACTCGAAGCCCGGGCGGCGCGCGCCGGTGGTGCCGACCAGCGTCGAGTTCGTCGACATCGCCGGCCTGGTCAAGGGCGCCCACCAGGGCGAGGGGCTCGGCAACCAGTTCCTCGCCCACATCCGCGAGGTCGCGGCGGTGGCCCACGTCGTCCGCTGCTTCGACGACCCCAACGTCGTGCACGTGAGCGGCGTCGTCGACCCCGCGAGCGATATCGAGACGATCGACACCGAGCTGATCCTCGCCGACCTGGCCAGCCTCGAGCGGCGCGCCGAGCGGTTGCGCCGCAGCGCCAAGGGCAACGCTGACGACGCCGAGCTGCTCGAGTCGGTCGAGGCCTTGCTCGTCGCGCTCGGCGAGGGCATACCGGCTCGCCGCAGCGGCATCGCGGTGCCGTCCGAGCTCGGCCTGCTCACGGCCAAGCCCGTCATCTACGTCTGCAACGTCGGCGAGGATGACGTCGTGAGCGGCAACGCGCACGTCGAGAAGGTCCGTGAGGTGGCCGCGGTCGACGACGCCGACGTGATCATCATCTCCGCGCGCATCGAGGAGGAGCTGGCCCAGCTCGAGCCGGAGGAGGCGCAGGCGTTCCTCGCCGACATGGGCCTCGAGCAGCCCGGCCTCGAGCGGCTGATCCGCACCGGTTATCACACGCTCGGCCTGCTCACGTTCTTCACGGCCGGCGAGAAGGAAGTGCACGCCTGGACGGTCAAGCAGGGCGCCAAGGCGCCCGAGGCCGCCGGGGAGATCCACAGCGACTTCCAGCGCGGCTTCATCCGCGCCGAGGTCATCGCGTGGGACGAGCTGGTGAAGGCCGGCAGCATCGCCGCAGCCCGCGCCAAGGGCAAGCTGCGCCTCGAGGGCAAGGACTACGTCGTCGCGGACGGCGACGTCATCCACTTCCTGTTCAACGTCTGAGGCGACCCGGCGCGCGCCGCACGTAGCCGCGCCGCCTCTCGGACGCGGCCGACTAGGTAAGCCACGGCCGCAGAAAGCGCCGTGCGTAGCGGTATCGTCGGGTCGTGAACAGGAGTACCCCATGAGCGCGACAGTGCAGGAACGCGCCGTGGTTGACCAACTCAACGCGGCCGCTGGCGAGGCCCTGCTCTTCCCCGGCAAGGCAGACCACCTCTACCGTGTCAAGTCCGGGCTCATCCGCCTCTTCACCGTCGACGACGACGGGGCCGGTGTCACCTTGCGCTACGTGAAGCAGGGCGGCTACTTCGGCGAGGAGGTGCTGGTCCAGAAGGCGAGGCGCTACTTCGCCGAGGCCGTGACCCCGAGCTCCGTCGAGGTCGTCGAGCCGAACTCCCTGGACGAGGCGGAGCAGCGCCAGCTGACCGAACGGCTGGCCCTGGCCCTCGACAGCATGGGCCGCTCGCTGCACCGGCTGGCCGGCAAGCCGCTGAGGGCGCGCGTGGCCGCCGAGATCCTCGAGCTCAGCGACTCCGACCTGGCGCGTCACACCCCCGACGGTGCAGCCGTCGTGCACATCACGCACGACGACCTGGCCACGGCGGTCGGCTCGGTGCGCGAGACCGTAACCAAGGTCATCGGCGAGCTCGTCCGCCTCGGCGGGATCCGCGCCGGCTACGGCAAGATCAC
>CAZQVC010000026.1:19071-28125 GCA_964596625.1 uncultured bacterium
CGCGTGCTGCGCGAGGTCGCAGGCGAGTGAGCGACCTCAGGCGAGTGAGCGGCGCCAACGAGTAAGCGACGCCAACGAGTGAGCGGCTCCAACGACTGGCGCTGACGAGTGAGCGGCGCCAACGAAGTCAGCGGCGCCGCGTAGAACCGCGCTCCTAGAAGACCGGGCCGACGCGGAAGCTGAACACGCCCGTCGGGTGGCGCTCGCTGAACGCGTAGTCGAGCCGCACCGCCGGCAGCAGAACCCCGCCGAAGCCGAGGTTGACCTGCACCCCCACGCCGGCGCCGGCGAACACCGGTGTCTGGTACTCGGGTATGCCGGGTACGCCCGAGGCCCAGCCGACGTCGGCGAACACGATGCCGATCACCGTCTGAGTGGCGAACGTGCTGAGCTCGAAGTCGTAGCGGTACTCGAACGAGCTGGTGACGTAGCTGCGCGAGAGGTTGAAGTCCTCGCGGGTGTAGCCCCTGATCTGCGTGGCCACGTCGTTCGAGCGTCCGACGAAGAAGCGCTTGGACGTGGGGTACAGCGCCCCGAACTGATGCCCGACGTCGAGGCGAACCGCGAACACGTGGTTCTCGTCGCTGATCTCGTCCGGGATGACGTCGGCCAGGCGGAGGTAGGTGCGCGCCCCGGCGGTGATCTGCTCGTAGACGTAGAAGCTCTTCTCGCCGCTGGCGGGGTCGAGGAAGTCGTTGCCGAAGCCCACGCCGAAGCCGCCGTACGCGGCGACGCCCTCCGTGGGGAAGTCGGGGCTGTCCCGCCCGTCGTAGCTGACCCTGGCGTTGGTGAACGCCGAGAGGCCGCTGGTCGGCAGGTACTGGTAAGCCTCGCTCGACGGCAGGAAGCAGTCGGCGCCGTTGGTCACCTCGCCGTCCTCGATCACGCAGTCCGCGCGCGGCGGCTCGAGCATGTACTGGGTGTAGGCGCCGTTCGCGCCGATGGTCAGCGCGGTGTTCGGCAGGATCGGCCGGCCGATGGAGAAGCCGAGGCCGGTAGAGCGCGACGTGTACTCACCGACGCGCACGCGGTTCTCCTCGGTGGGATCGAGGCCGGGATACGGCAGCGTGGTCTGCCCTCCGGCGCTGAGCGGTTGGTTGTTCGCGACAACGCTGAACAGCGATGCGCTGAGCGAGGTGGGCACCTCGCGGAAGTCGAGCGCGTCGACGTAGAGCCAGGGCACCTCGTAGCTCATCCGGCCGCCCAGCATCACGCCGACGTCGGTGTTGAGCACGTTGAGCTCGGCGCCGACGGTGTGGGCCCGGCCGAGGAAGTTGCGCTCGTTGTAGGCGACGCTGGCCGAGAAGCCGGTGTCGGTCGCGTACTGCGCTGCCGGCCTCAGCTCGCCGGTCTGGCGCTTGCGGACCGTGACCACCACCAACGCCTCGTCGCGGTTGTCGGTGGGCTCGAGGCGGTAGTTCACGACGTCGAGCACGCCGAGCCTGGCTACGTCGAGGAGGCCGGCGACGATCGCCTCGTCGTTGACGACCGTGCCGGGGTCGGGCAGGTAGCGGGTGACGACGAAGTCCTTCGTCGCGCCCACGTCGCCGTCGTACTCCACCGCGTAGTCGGCGACCTTCAGCTCGGTGACGCGCTGGATGTAGGTGCCGTCGTCGTAGGAGAAGTCGGGTTGCGTGAGCACGCGGAACCCCTCGTCCTGGTAGGCCCTGACGATCGACCCGAAGTCCTCCTGGGCCACGGCCGAGGTGAACGTGTCGCCGACCTGGAGCTTGAGCACCTCCAGCAGCTCCTCGTCGCTCAGCACCGTGTTGCCCTCGAACTCGACGGCTTCCACCGGGCCGGCCGTCTCCGGCGCGCCCAACCTGAACGTCACGCGCACCCCTCCGGTGGGCGTGACGCCGGCCTCGAGCTGGATGTCGCTCGAGCGCCCCTGCGCCAAGCGCTTCACGTCGTCGAGCAGCACGTCGTAGTTGAAGAGGTCGCCCGGCGCGAGCGTGAGGTCGGAAGGGTCGACGCCCAAGGCGGTGGTGTCGATCGAGGAGATCGTCAGCTCGTTGATCACGACCTCGAGGACGCCGTTGGACAGGTTGGTCGCGGCCGTGTCGATGCCGCTGCCGCGGTACCCGGCCAGCGCGTAGCGGGTGGCCACCGCCTGAACGGCCTCGCGGTAGCGCTGACGGTCGAACCCGTCGGCGTCGGTGACGCCCGTGAACATCGTGCGCAAGGTGGCGTCGTCGAGCACCGTGTTGCCCTCGAAGGTGACCTCGTCGACCTCGGCGCTCTCGTCGACCGTGTAGATCAGCCGCACGGGGATCGCTGCCGCGGTCTCGGCCAGGTCGGGCGCCTGCATGACCTCGAGGTCGACGCTGACGTCGAACGGGAAGCCGCTCTGCCGGTAGGCCTGGCGTATGGTGGCCTGCGCCTCGCTGGCCCTTATCGAGTTGTAGACGCGCCCCGCCTCGAGCAGGTGCGTGGTGGCGAGGCGGCCGAGCAGGGCCTCGCGGTCGAGGGAGTCGACGCCTTCGAACTCCACCTCGCCGATGAGCGGGTTCTGCTCAACGCTGATGACCAGCACGGGACCGGCGTCGGTGCTCTGCAGGTCTACGGTCACGCTCTCGAACGTGCCGAGACTGTAGACCCGGTTGCGTTCGGCTTCGAGGTCGACGCTGTCGGCCGGCGTGCCGACGCGGGTGGTGATGATCGTGCGCACGATGTCGGCGTAGGTCGAGGTGCCTTCGACGCGCACTTCGACGATCCTGCCGTCGACCCCATCTTGGGCGGCTGCGGGAGCGGCGAGGAGCAGGAAAAGCAGCGCAGAGACGGCAAGACGTCGAAACATGAGCGCAGTTTACCTGTGGCGTGGTGAGAGTACTAAGAGTAGGCGCTCAGGCGCAGATGGCCGGCAACGACGTCCGCGACGGGGCGTTCGCCGGGTCGCCCGGTTATCATCGTCTACATGATCGCGAGTTCGAGGATCGGCCAGCCCGACCAGGTGCCGGAGACGGTGGCGGCGGTCCGCCACCAGACGAAGCTCCAGCCGCGGATCGGCGTGGTCCTCGGCTCCGGACTGGGGCCCTTGGCCGACGAGGTCGACGGGGTTTCCCTGGCCTACGAGGACCTACCCGGCATGCCGCGGTCGACGGCGCCCGGTCACAGCGGCCGCCTGGCCGTCGGTTACCTCGACGGTCACGAGGTCGCCATGCTGCAGGGCAGGGTGCACCCTTACGACGGCTTCAGCGCGTCTCAGGTCTCCTACCCGATCGCGGTCCTCGCCGCCCTCGGCGTGCGCTCCTTGGTGGTGACCAACGCCTGCGGCGGGCTCGACCCGAAGTTCAACGCCGGCGAGCTCATGCTGCAGCGCGACTTCATCAACTTCACGGGCCAGAACCCGCTGATCGGCCCTCTCGATGACCCGAGCCTGGAGCGCTTCCCCGTGATGTACGACTGCTACGACCCGGCGTACCTGGCGGCGGCGAGGAGCGCGGCGCTGCGCCACGGCATCATGCTGCGCGAGGGCGTCTACCTGGCCATCACCGGCCCCAGCTACGCCACCAGGGCCGAGCTGAGGGCGTTCAGGGGCATGGGGGCCGACGCGGTCGGCATGTCGACGGTGTTCGAGGTGATAAGGGCGAGGCAGCTCGGCCTGAGGGTGCTCGGCATCTCCGCCATCACCGACATGGCCATCCCCGATCAGGAGGGTCACGCCACGGGCGAGGAGGTCCTCCAGATGGCCGAGCGCATGGGCGACTCGTTCAGGCGCCTGGTCCGCGCCGTCCTGCCGGAGCTGTGACGGTGCGCGCCCACCGCCGTCGCCGCGATCATCGCGAGCCGACGACAGACCATACGATCACCCGCTTGGGAGGCCCGCATTGCGCCTAAGCCCCATCGACATCGAACACATGGAGTTCCCGCGAGGCACCGGCGGCTACCAGAGGCGTCACGTCCGCGACTTCCTCGAGCGCGTCGCCGGCGACGTCGCCGACCTCCTGCGGGAGATGCAGGCCATGCAGGGCGAGCTCGACGCCGCCAGGGAGCGCATCGCCCAGCTGCAGACCGCGGAGGCCGAGCTGCAGCGGGCGGTGATCGCGGCCGAGCGCATCGGCAACGAGATCAAGGAGAACGCCAAGCGGGAGGCCAAGGGCATCCTGGCCGAGGCCGAGCGGGTGAGGGACGCCCGCCTCTCGGAGCTGGACTCCCAGGTCGATCGCGCAAGGGCCGACCTCGACCGGTTGCTGCGGGAACGCTCGCTCTTCAGGGAGCAGTTCAAGGGACTGCTCGCCGCCTACATGCGCTCCCTCGAGGCGACCGTCGACAGCGAGGAGGCCGCTCCGCCGGGGCGCTTCGAAGAGGGCACGGGCGACCAGGACCGCGCGACCTAGGCGGCCGGCGCCTCCTTCAGCGCCGCTTCGAGGGTCTGCCAGGCCAGGCTCGCGCACTTCACCCGCGCCGGCAGCTTCGCCACGCC
Source organism: uncultured bacterium (assembly GCA_964596625.1). Lineage (GTDB taxonomy): Bacteria > Deinococcota > Deinococci > Deinococcales > Trueperaceae > DASRWD01. Next base: position 23,498 of record CAZQVC010000026.1, read on the forward strand.
AGCCAGCGCCCGCGACTCGCCGAGCTCCTCGGCGGGAAGCGCGCCCCTGATCATCGCCTTGAAGTGGCCGGCCAACCGCGCGGCTTCTCCTAGCTCGAGCCCGGTTATGGCCTCGGTCATCAGGCTGGCCGCGGCCTGGCTGATGGCGCAGCCCTCGCCGACGAACGCTGCGCGCACGATCCGGCCCGCCTCCAGTTGCAGGTAGAGGGTCAGCTCGTCGCCGCAGCTCGGGTTCACGCCCTCGACCTCGACGTCGGCCTCGGCGAGCGCGCCGTGGTTGCGCGGCCGGCGCGAGTGCTCGACGATCGCACCCTGGTAGAGCTCGTCGAGGATCCCCACGGCTAACGACGCCCCGGTGCGGCGGCAACCGCTTCGGCCGGCTCGGTGAGTGTCATCAGCCGAAGGCCGCGAAGTGGTCGCGGACCTCGATGAGCGCGTCGGCCAACGCGTCGACCTCGCTGAGGTCGTTGTAGAGGTAGAAGCTCGCCCGCGCCGTCGCGCTCACGCCGAGGTAGTGGCCGAGCGGCTGGGCGCAGTGGTGGCCGGCGCGCACGGCGATGCCGCGGTCGTCGAGCGCGGTGGCCAGGTCGTGAGCGTGCACGCCGTCGAGCGTGAAGCTGACCAGCCCGCCGCGGTCGGCGCCGCGCGGGCCGAAGATCGTGATGCCCTCGATGTCGTCTAGCCTGTCGAAGGCGTGCCGGACCAGCAGCTCGTCGTGGCGCCGCACGCGGTCCATCCCGAGCGCGGTGAGGTAGTCGACCGCCGCGCCGAGGCCGACGGCTTCGGCGATGCTCGGCGTGCCGGCCTCGAAGCGCTGGGGGATGTCGGCGTAGCTGCTCTGCGTGATGCTCACCCGCGAGATCATCTCGCCGCCGCCGAGGAAGGGCGGCATCGCAGCGAGGACCTCAGGCCTGGCCCATAGCGCACCGATGCCCGTCGGTCCGAGCATCTTGTGACCCGAGAGCGCGTAGAAGTCGCAGCCGCTGGCCGCGACGTCGACCTCGAGGTGCGGCGCAGCCTGCGCGCCGTCCACCAGGAGCATGGCGCCGGCGTCGTGCGCCAACTCTGCGATGCGCGGCAGGTCGTTGACGGCGCCGAGCACGTTGCTCATGTGGAAGGTCGTGACCAGCCTGGTGCGCTCGCTGAGCGCCGCCTCCAATGCGCCCAGGTCGAGCCGCTGCTCGGGCGTCAGGCCGACGGGCTTGAGCACTACGCCGCGCTCGCGCGCGAGGAAGTGCCAGGGGACGATGTTGGCGTGGTGTTCGGCGTGGCTGAGCACGATCTCGTCGCCCTCGCTCAGGTTGGCCCTGCCCCAACTCGCGGCGACGAGGTTGATGGCTTCCGTCGCGTTCCTGGTGAACACGACTGAGGCTGGGTCGGGCGCGCCGATGAACGCAGCCAGCTTCGTGCGGGCCTGCTCGTAGAGCTCGGTCGCTTCCACCGAGAGCGTGTGAGCCCCGCGGTGGACGTTGGCGTGGTGGCGCCGGTAGTACTCGGCCATCGCGTCGACGACCTGCCGCGGCTTCTGCGACGAGGCAGCGCTGTCCAGGTACACCAGTGGTCGACCGTTGACCTCACGGCTCAGGATCTCGAAGTCGGCCCGGATCGCCGCGACGTCGAGCGGCGCGCCGGCAGCTGCGGGGAGAGCGCCCATGCTGCTCGGATCGTACCAACCCGCGCGCGCCCGGCCCGACCGGCAGGAACCGACCGCGGCGGTAGACTTGACAGCGTGTTGCTGCGGGCTCTAGACCAGATCTCCTTCCGCAACCTGCGCACGCATCGCCTCGAGTTCTCAGCGGGCGTCACGGCCATCGTGGGCGCCAACGGCGCGGGCAAGAGCAACCTGCTGGCTGCCGCCTACCTCGGCTGCAACGGCAACGTCGCCAGCGGCACGCTCGGCGAGCTGGTGGCGCACGGCCAGGAGGAGGCGTACGTGGCGGCCGAGGTCGAGCACGACGAGGGCGTCAGCCAGGTCGCGGTCGGCCTGGCGAGCGGCCGCAAGTCGCTGAGACTCGACGGGCAGGGCGCACGCGCCCACGAGGTGGCGAGGACCACGGCAGCCGTGCTGCTCACGCCCGAGGACAGCGAATTGGTGCACGGCTCGCCGAGCGCCCGCCGCCGCTACCTCGACGACGTCCTCGGCAAGCTCTCCGGTCGCTACGCGTTGCTGGCCCGCGAGTACCAGCGCGTGCTCGAGCAGCGCAACGCCTTGCTGCGCCAGGCGCCCCACGACCAGAGCCTGCCGGCCTGGACCGCACGGTTCGTCGAGCTCGGCAGCGAGGTCGGCTCGTTGCGTCGCCGCATGATCGACCGCATCTGTCCGCTGGCTGCCGACCTCTACCGCGAGGTCGCGGGCAGCGACGCGCGGTTCGAGGTGCGTCTGGTGCGCAACTGGGAGGCGCAGACCCTGGCCGAGGCGGTCGACCAGAGCCGCTTCGAGGAGGCTGCTCGCGGCACCAGCGTCGTCGGGCCGCACCGGGACGACCTCGAGCTGCTGCTCGACGGCAGGTCGCTGCGCAGCTTCGGCTCGCGCGGGGAGGCGCGCACGGCGGCCCTGGCGTTGCGCGTTGCGGAGTACCGCCTGCTCAGCGAGCGACACGGCGAACCGCCCGTGCTGCTCATCGACGACTTCTCAGCGGAGCTCGACGCCTCGCGGCGCGAGTTCCTGCTGGAGCTGACGGCGAGCACGCCGCAGACGCTGGTGACGGGCACGGAGCCCCCACCTCGCTTCGATAGCCTCATCGAGGTGGTCGACGGCGTGTCGCAGGCGAAGGTGGCCGAACGTGTCTAAGCGCGAGGCGCGACCGGCCAGCGAGCTGATCGGGGAGCTGTTCCGCCAGCGCGGTCTCAAGCGCTCCCTGCGCAGGGCCGAGGCCGTGCTGCTGTGGCCGCGGGTCGTGGGTCCCGACGTGGCGCGCTTCAGCTCCGCCAGGACGCTGCAAGACGGCGTGCTCATCATCGACGTCAGCGACTCCGAGACGGCGATGCACCTCTCCCTGCAGCGCCGGCGGTTCCTGGCGCGCTTCCACGACACGTACGGGGTGCACGACGTCAAGGAGATCCGCTTCCAGGTGGGGCGTGTGCCGAGCGGAGCGACCAGCGCTGAGGACGGCGACCTCGCCGCCGGCGAGCAGGCCGCCGGGGACGCCGCGGCTGCTGTCGACCCGCAGGCCGTCTCGGCCATGGCCAGGGAGCTCGAAGCGCTCGGCCTGCCGGACGACGTGGGCGCCGCCGTGCTGCGGGCCGGCCGCAGCCTCATCGGCATGCGCGCGCGCCAGGAGGCTGCGGGCTTCAGCGAGTGCCCGACGTGCGGCGCCTTGCACGACGCTCTGCGCTCGCCGCTTACCCCGCGGGAGCGCACGCTCCGCGAGAAGGGCGTCGAGCACCCCGACCTGCGCGACCGCGAGCTGTGCGAGCCGTGCAGGCGTAGCGCCAGGGAGCCGCGGGTCAAGGCCGCGGCGAGGCGACTCGCGCTCTCGCCCGGCGAGCTCGACGAGGAGCTCTCCGAGTCGGAGAGAGCCGTGGCGGTCCGCCTGGCGAGCGGGTACCTCGACGCCTCGCTCGCCGAGCTGCTGCCGCGAGCGGTGTCGCAACCCGCCCTGCGGCCGCAGCTGGAGCTGGCCGCGCGTTGCCGGGCCGCCCTCGCGACCGGCAAGCGCACCGACGACCTCGAGGACGCCGACATCTGGGTCCTCGACGAGCGCGTCGCGCGCTACCTCGGAGGGTCATGGAGTGAAGGAGCGAGAACCGATGATCAGCAGTAGCCACCCCGGGAGCCGCCGCGCCGGCGCGATCGCCTCATGACGAGACCCGTCGCCCTGTTCATCCTCGACGGCTTCGGGCTGGCCGAGCCCGGGCCCGGCAACGCCGTCGCGCTCGCCCACACCCCGGTGTTCGACGGGCTGTGGGCCGGCCGGCCGCGCACGACGCTGCTGGCCTCGGGCGAGGCCGTCGGGCTTCCGGCCGGCCAGATGGGCAACAGCGAGGTCGGGCACATGAACATCGGCGCGGGCCGCGTCGTGCGCCAGAGCCTCACCTACCTCCGCGCGATCATCGAGGACGGCTCCTTCTTCGACTCCCCCGTGCTGCTCGACACCTACGGCAAGGTGAAGGGCGGCGGCACCCTCCACCTGCTCGGTCTGGTCAGCGACGGCGGCGTGCACAGCGACCTGGCGCACCTCATGGCGCTGTTGGAGCTGGCCGAGCGCCAACGGGTGGCAAGGGTGCGACTACACGCCTTCACCGACGGCCGCGACAGCCCGCCCGACGGCGGGCTGCGCTACCTCGCCTCCGTCGAGTCGCAGTTGGCGCGCCTGCGCGCGGTCGGGGTCGACGCGCGCGTCGCCACGGTGACCGGGCGCTACTTCGCCATGGACCGCGACCGGCGCTGGCAGCGCACCAAGGCCGCCCACGACGCCATCGTCTGCGGCGTCTCGCCCAACGTCGCGAGCAGCGCGGCGGAGGCGATCGAGGCTGCCTACGCCCGCGGTGAGACCGACGAGTTCATCATGCCGACCGTCATCCGCGAGCCTGAGGTTCCCGCAACGGCGCCCGCCACGGCTTCCGGCGCGCCGTCCGGCTCGGCGCCGGGCCGCGCCATGGCCGACGGCGACGCCGTCGTGTTCTTC
>CAZQVC010000026.1:28225-30160 GCA_964596625.1 uncultured bacterium
CGGCTCGGCGCCGGGCCGCGCCATGGCCGACGGCGACGCCGTCGTGTTCTTCAACTTCCGCGCCGACCGCGCCAGGCAGTTGAGCCACGCCCTGATCGCGGGACCGGAGTTCGACGCGTTCCAGCGCTGCGCGGCGCCACGCGTCGCCTTCGCCTCGCTGATGGAGTACGACGAGGAGCTGCACGCCCCCTTCGCGTTCGAGCTGCCGTCGCTCCATAACGGCCTCTCCCAGGTCGTCGCGGAGGCAGGGCTGGGGCAGTACCACACCGCCGAGACGGAGAAGTACGCGCACGTGACCTACTTCTTCAACCTCCAGCGCGAGGAGCCGTTCCCCGGCGAGGAGCGACTGCTGGTGCCGTCGCCCAAGGTCGCGACGTACGACCTGCAACCGGAGATGAGCGCGCCGGCGCTGACCGAGAAGACGGTCGCTCGGCTCTTGTCGCACGACGACTCGTTCGTCCTGTTGAACTACGCCAACCCCGACATGGTGGGGCACACGGGCGTGATCCCGGCGGCCGTCGCGGCCTGCGAGGCCGTCGACGCCGGCCTCGGTCGCCTGCTCGAGGCTGTCCTCACCCGCCACGGCGCCGCGCTCGTGATCGCCGACCACGGCAACGCCGAGCAGATGCTCACCTCGAGCGGCGCGCCGTACACGGCGCACACCACCAACCCGGTGCCCTGTGTGCTGGTCAGCGACGACCCCGCCCTGGCCGACGTCCGCCTGCGCCCCGGCGGCGCGCTGTGCGACGTCGCGCCCACCGTGCTCGACCTCCTCGGCCTGCCGCAACCGCCGGAGATGACCGGCGCCTCCCTGCTGCTGCGCGACTGAACCGCCCGCCGCGGCCGCGCGACGACGACGCGCGCCGAAGCGCCGCTTCGGCGGCTGAGGAACCGACCTGCCAATACAGCGAGAGGCGCCGCTCGATCGCGGCGCCTCTCTCGTCCTGCGCGGCGGGTGCCGGGTCCGGCTCCCCGCGCGCGCTCAAGCTCGTGTGGGCTCGGCTTAGAAGTCCATCCCGCCCATGTCGCCGCCCGGCATCGGGGGCGCCTTGTCTTCCTTCTCCGGGTGGTCGGCGATGACGACCTCGGTGGTCAGCATCAGGCCGCCGATGGAGGCCGCGTTCTGCAGTGCGGTGCGGGTGACCTTGGCGGGGTCGACGATGCCGGCCTTGAACATGTCGTCGACGTACGAGCCGGTCGCGGCGTCGTAGCCGTACTTGCCGTCGTTGCGGTTGAGGATCGCGTTGACCACGACGCTGCCTTCGGCGCCGGCGTTGGCCGCGATCTGGCGGGCCGGCTCCTCGAGCGCGCGCACGAGGATGTTCGCGCCGGTGCGCTCGTCGCCCTCGAGGCCCTCAGCGACCTTCTTGACCGACTGGATGGCGTGGATCAGCGTGACCCCGCCACCGGCGACGATGCCCTCTTCGACGGCCGAGCGGGCGGTCGAGAGCGCGTCCTCGAAGCGGTGCTTCTTCTCCTTGAGCTCGGTCTCGGTGGCCGCGCCGACGCGGATCACGGCGACGCCGCCGGCGAGCTTGGCGAGGCGCTCCTGGAGCTTCTCGCGAGCGTAGTCGCTGTCGGTGTTGTCGAGTTCGGCCTTGATGCCCTTGATGCGGTCTTCGATGACCTGGCTCGAGCCCTGGCCCTCGATGATCGTCGTCTCGTCCTTGCTGCTGCGGACGCGCTTGGCGCGGCCGAGCTGGGAGAGCGTGACGTTCTCGAGCTTGTAGCCGAGCTCTTCGCTGATGACCTCGCCGCCGGTGACGGCCGCGATGTCCTTGAGCATCTCCTTGCGACGATCGCCGAAGCCCGGCGCCTTGACCGCGGAGATGTTGAGGGTGCCGCGCAGGCGGTTGAGAACCAGCGTCGCGAGGGCTTCACCTTCGATGTCCTCGGCGATGATGAGCAGCGGCTTGCCGGTCTGCATGACCTGCT
>CAZQVC010000027.1:0-5563 GCA_964596625.1 uncultured bacterium
GCGGGGCTGGTGCGCATGACCTCGCTGGCGGCCCTCAGCGACGACGCGGTGCGGCCACTGCGCGCGGCGCGCTTCGCGGGGCTTCTCGGCTTCGCCTTGGAAGACGCCACCCGCGAGGCCGTCGTGGCGCTGGCCGCCGAGCAGCTCGCGGGGCGCGCGGCAAGGCCGGCGGCGGAGCGCGTGCGCGACGAGCTGAGCGCCGTGCTGCTCGACGAGTCGGCTGCTCGCACCCTCGCCCTCACCGCCGAGCTGGGGCTGCTGCCGACCTTCCTGCCCGAGCTCGACGCGACGCGCGGCGTAGCGCAGGGACAGCTCCACCACCTCGACGTCTTCGGCCACTCCCTCGAGGCGCTGCACCGGCTGATCTCGGGCTTCCCCGACTCCGACTTGAGCCTGCGCCTTGCCACCTTGCTCCACGACGTCGGCAAGCCACCGACCGCGGGTAAGCACTGGACGGGCCGGCCGACCTTCCACGGGCACGACAAGGTCGGCGCCGAGCTCACCGCGACCGCACTGAGGCGCCTGCGGTTCGGCAACGAGACGGTTGGGAGGGCGAGCGCGTTGGTGCGCCATCACATGCTCCCCCTGCCCGGCGGCGAGAAGGGCGCGAGGCGGTTCGTGCATCGGCACCGAGCCCTGTTGCCCGACCTGTTGCGGCTGATGATCGCCGACCGCGAGGCGGCCCGTGGGCGCCGCGCCAGCGAGGCCGGCCGCCGCGCGTACCGCCTGGCGCTGTCGCGGGTCATCGCCGTGCTCGAGGAGTCGCCGCCGCCGCCCCGGCTGCTTGACGGGGAGGACGTCATGCAGCTGCTCGAGCTGCAACCAGGGCCCCGCGTCGGTGAGGCGCTCTCGCTGGTGGAGGAAGCGGTAGCCGTGGGGGACGTAAAGGACCGGGAAGACGCCGAAGCGCTGCTGAGGCGTTACGCGGCCGCGCAGGGTTGGGTGGAGCCGGAGGGGTAGCGCCGCCCGATGACGTCTAGGTCGCCAGCAGCTGGTCGAGCACGGCGTCGTCGCGGCGGCGCGACTCGCAGCCGACCTCGTCGCGGCAGGCCGTGATGTAGCGCCAGCGGCGGCCTTGCGAGCCGGGCACCGGCACCCGGTGCAGCGCCAGCGAAGCCCTCCCCGCGCTGTGCAGGCAGAGGTCGCAGCACAGGCGCTGGTCGAGGTCGCCGACCTGGTTGAGGGGCTCCATCACGAGGAGCTCCTTGCCCTCGGCGTCGAGGACCCTCAGGTTGCCGGAGTTCGAGCGGTGGAGCTGGAACCTCTTGCGTCCCGGGACCAGCAGCGGCGGCGTCGCCGGGAAGAACTCCTCCACGATCTCGCGCGCGGAGAAGGTACGGCGCTCGCCGTCGTTCTCAGCCATCTACCTTCGGTCGCGGCAGCTTGGTCATGAGGTCGGCCATCTCGAGCGCGGTGACGGCCGCCTCTGCGCCCTTGTTGCCGGCCTTGCCGCCGGCCCGGTCGAGGGCCTGCTCGAGCGTGTCGGTGGTGAGCACGCCGAAGATCACCGGCACGCCGGAGGACGTGGCCGCCTGGGCCAGCCCGCTGGAGACCATGCCGGCTACGTGGTCGTAGTGGCCGGTGTCGCCACGGATCACCGCGCCGAGGGCGACCACCGCCCCGTACCGGCCGCTGGCCGCGAGGCGAGCAGCGACGACGGGGATCTCTACCGCTCCCGGCACCGAGACGACGTCGAGCCGCTCCGCCGGCACGCCGTGGCGAGCGAAGGCCGCGACCGCGCCGTCGAGCAGGCGCTGCGTGACCAGCTCGTTGAAGCGGCTGACGACCAGGGCAAAGTCGTGGTCACCGCCGTGCAGGGCGCCGGTGAGCTCGTTCATACCGAGCGGTCTTCCCTCAAGGCAGGATCACGTCGAGCACGATGTCTTCGACGCTGCTGACGATCTCGTACACGGCGCGCTCCTCGGGGAAGCGGACGGTGAACACGTTCCAACCCTGCTCGAGCTGGAGCTCGACGCCGGAGCCGGTGAGGGTGGCCGGCTGGTCGACGTACAGCAGGGTGAAGAAGCCGAGCGGCTGCTCCAGGCGGGGCACGCCGATGTACCACTTGTCCTGCACCCGGTCGAAGACGCCGTTGCGGTTCTCGTCGACGTACATGTTGAAGCGGCCGACGGCGACGTTGACGCCGTCCGGCGCGACGCGGTACTCGTTCTGGAGTCCGGGGAGGATCACGGCGCCGCTGCGGAACGGCACCATCTCGTTGGCGGGGACGGCCTCGGGGTTGACGCGGAAGGTGCCCCCCACCGGCTCGACGCTGGCGACCTCGAGGCCCCAGACGTTGTCGGCGTCGACGACGTGGATCGCGACGCGAGTGTTGGCTGCGAGCTCTTCTTCGCTCTGCACGATGCCGCTGAGGGGGGCGCCGGTCTGCGAGAAGGCCACCGCGACCAGCGCCATCATCGCGGTGAGAAGTAGTCGTCTCATGACAGTCTCCAAGTCACGACAGGGTAGCACGGTGCCTCCCTGTCTCGACATCTCGTGAGCTAAGGGAACCTTCATCCGAAACGCGCGCCCGGCGGCCGCCGGACACGTCGCGGAACTCGGCTCCCGGCCGATGTTAGCAGTCGTCAATGAGCGCTTCTAAGCCTCTGGCCGACGCCGCCGTCACGGCTGCCGGCGATAGCCGTCGGGATGCGCTCGGTGCCAGCGCCAGGCGGAGGCGACCATCTCGTGGAGCGACTCGTGCTGGGGCGCCCACCCGAGCTCGGCGCGGGCCCGCGAGCTGTCGGCCACCAGCACCGCGGGATCGCCCTGGCGGCGTGGCGCCTCGCGCACGGGGAAGTCGACGCCGGTGACCTCCCGGCACACCTCGACCACCTGCCTCACCGAGTAGCCGCTGCCGCTGCCGAGGTTGAAGGCGTCGCCGGAGCCGGGCTCGATCGCCTCGAGCGCGAGCACGTGCGCCTGCGCCAGGTCGAGCACGTGAACGTAGTCGCGCACGGCGGTGCCGTCTTCGGTGTCGTAGTCGGTGCCGTACACCTCGACTCCGGCCCTGCGACCGGCCGCGGCCTGGAGGACGAGGGGGATGAGATGCGTCTCGGGATCGTGGTCCTCGCCCTGCTCGTCGCTCGCCCCGGCGGCGTTGAAGTAGCGCAGCGCGGCGTAGCCGAGCCCCGTCGTCTGCGCCAGCCAGCCGAGCAGACGCTCGACGGTGAGCTTGGTCTCGCCGTAGACGTTCTCCGGCGCGAGCTCTGCGGTCTCCGGTATCGGCACGCTGCGGGGGGTGCCGTAGACGGCCGCGGTGGAGGAGAGCACGAAGCGCTTCACGCCGGTGGCTTCGAGTGCGCGCAGCAGCGCCACGCTGCCGCTGACGTTGTTGCCGTAGTAGTCGAGCGGGCGCCGCATCGAGTCGCCGACCAGCGAGAGCGCGGCGAAGTGCATGACGGCGTCGACCTCATGGGCCTCGATGGCGGCCGCCACGGCAGCCTGATCGGCGATGTCGGCCGCGACGAACGCGGCCTCCTCGGGCACGGCGGCGCGGTGGCCGGTGGAGAGGTCGTCGAGCACGACGACGCCGTGGCCGCGCCGGAGCACCGCGGTCGCGGTGATGCTGCCGATGTAGCCGGCGCCGCCGGTGATGAGCACGTTCATGCGGCCGAGTGTAACCGCGGCCACGCGAGTGGACGGCCCTGCCGGCGGGTACCCGGTGGGTACGAAGCGGCTTCCTGACGCCCCCTCGACGTGACATGCTTAGGTTCCTAGAACGGAGGCTCCTCTCGATGACGGTCAAACAGAAATCGGCGCCGGCCAGCACCTCGGCGTTGGAAGCCGGTCTGGTCTTCCTCGACGGCGAGCTGGTCCCCCAGGAGCAGGCGACCGTGTCGGTCCTGACACACGCGCTGCACTACGGCACCAGCGTGTTCGAGGGCATCAGGGCGTACTCGACGCCGCGCGGCCCTGCGGTGTTCCGCCTGCGCGAGCACGCCGAGCGGCTGCTGCTCTCGGCCAAGATCCTCGGCATGCGCACCCAGCTCTCGGTCGAGGACATCGAACGCGCCATCCTCGAGACGCTCAAGGCCAACCAGCGGCCGGCGTGCTACATCAGGCCGCTGCTGTGGTACGGCGCGGAGTCGCTGGGCGTGAACCCCACCAAGAACGCCGTGCACTTCATGGTCGCCACGCTGCCGTGGGGCGTCTACCTCGGCGAGGAGGCGGTGCGGCAGGGCGCCAAGCTGATGACCAGCTCCTGGCGTCGCTCGTCGCCCGACATCATGCCGACCAAGTCGAAGGCCGGCGGCAACTACGTCAACTCGGTGCTGGCCAACCAGGAGGCGCGCGAGAACGGCTTCGACGAGGCGCTGCTGCTCGACAAGCAGGGCTTCGTGGCCGAGGGCTCCGGCGAGAACATCTTCCTGGTCAACGACGGCGTGCTCATGCCCATCGAGCACTCGGTGAACCTGCGCGGCATCACCCGCGACTCGGTGATCGAGATCGCCCGCTGGATGGGCAGGGAGGTCGTCTCGACCATGGCCACGCGCGACGAGCTGTACATCGCCGACGAGGTGTTCATGGTCGGCACGGCCGCAGAGGTCACGCCGGTGGCCAGCATCGATCGGCGGCCGATCGGCTCAGGCATGGCGGGCGAGCTCTCCCTCGAGATGCGCAGGGTGTACCTCGACGTGGTCGGCGGCAAGGTCCCCGAGTTCGAGAAGTGGCTCACCTACGTCGACGAGAGCTGAGGTCCTCGCCCCCGCGCCGGCCAGGGCTCGACCGTGAGTGACCGCCTGAGTTGACCGGCCTGGCACTGGCCCTGGTGCTGGGCTCGGCGTTCCTGCACGCGACCTGGAACCTCCTGGCGAAGCGCGCCAAGGGCGGCGTCGAGTTCCTCTGGGTCTTCGCCATCGTCACCGTCGCGGTGTACGCGCCGGTGGCCGGCGTCTACTTCTACCTGGCGAGGCCGACGTTCACGCTCACGCACCTGGGCTTGGCGCTGGTGTCGAGCGCGATCCACGTCGGCTACTTCGTCTGCCTGCAGCGCGGCTACCGGGCAGGCGACCTCTCGCTCGTCTACCCCTTGGCCCGCGGCAGCGGGCCGGCGCTGGCCACCGTGCTGGCGATCGTCCTGCTGGGCGAGCGGCCCGGACCTCAGGCCCTCGCCGGCACGGCGTTCGTCGTGCTCAGCGTGTTCGTGCTCTCCGGCGGGCGAGCGGTGCTGGGCCGCGACCAGCGCACGGCGGTGCTCTACGGCCTGGTGACGGGCGTGTTCATCGCCAGCTACACCGTCTGGGACGGCTACTCGGTGGGCCACCTCGGCGCCGCGCCGCTGCTGTTCACCTTCGCAGGCGAGGTCGGCCGGGTGGTCCTGCTGGCGCCGGCCATGGTGGGTCGAGGGGCCGAGGCGGCCAGGGTGTGGCGCGAGCACCGGCTGGAGGTGGTGGGCGTGGCCGTGCTGAGCCCGCTCGCCTACATCCTGGTGCTGACGGCCATGCAGTTCACGCCGGTGAGCCTGGTGGCGCCGACGCGGGAGATCAGCATCCTCATCGGCACGCTGCTCGGCACGCGCTTGCTGCAGGAGGGCCAAGGCCCGCGGCGCCTGGTCGGGGCC
>CAZQVC010000027.1:5663-14983 GCA_964596625.1 uncultured bacterium
CGCCTCATCGCGTGACGCTCGAGCAGCTTGAATACCGCCAGGCCGACCGCCAGGTAGCAGACGCCGTTGAGCAGCAGCGACGCCCAATCGGCCGACGTGAACGAGCCCAAGGCCCTGCCCTCGGCCATCACCTGCCTCACCATGTCGATGCCCTTGGCGGCCGGCGCCAGCTCCATGAGCGGCGAGAGGGAGAGCGGGGCGTAGGCGATGCCCATGAGCACGAACTGCAGCAGCTGGAGCATGGCGTTCACCTGCTTGTAGACGATCGTGAGGCCGGCCACGACGAAGCCCAGCCCCGTGACGCCGAGCATCGTGGCGGGCAGCAGCACCGCCAAAGCTGCAACGTCGATCGACAACCAGACGCCGGCCGTCAGCATGCTGAGCACGGTGAGCACGGCCAGGATCAGGAGGTTGACGAGGAACGCCGTGACCATCCTGAACAGCAGGATCAGCCAGGTGGGCAGCGTGCTCATGTAGAGCTGCTCGAGCGTGCCGCGCAGCGCCTCGTTGCTCAGCTCCCAGCCCAAGGACTGGACACCGAGCATGAGCAGGAACCAGAAGCCGTTCGCGACGATCAGGTAGCGCAGGTTGGCGTCGGCCATGCCGGGGTCGCCGAGGAAGCGCACGCCGAGGAACATGAACACGAAGATCGCGTAGAAGGTGAGCACCAGGCTCACGGTGTTCGGGAGGTAGCGCTTCAACTCGATCAGGTACTTGCTGAAGTTCGCCCTGAACGATGCGTATAGCGACTCAGACCGCAACATGCGCTTCCCCGATGGTGAGGCCACGCTGGGCGTCGGCTTGCGCGGCCGGCGCGCTTCCACCGCCCACCAGTCGGCGGAAGACCTGCTCGAACTGGACGGTGGTGCGCTCGATGCTCTCGACCTCGGCGCCGGCCTGCCTCAGGAAGTCCATCAGGCGGTAGAGGTCGTGGTTCGCGGAGAACTCGACGTCGAACGACGTGTCGTCGTCGTGCGCCGTCACGTTGAACGTCGCGAGCAGCGCCTCGCGCCGGTCGAACGCCAGCGGAGCCTGCAGCCGCACGTTGAAGGCTCGCGCCTGGAAGAGCCGCAGGAGGTTGGCGACGCTGTCGTCGGTGACCACCCGGCCTTGGCTGATGATGACGGCGCGCCGACATAGCGCCTGCACTACCGGCATGTCGTGGCTGCTCAGCAGTACGGTCTTGCCCTGTGCGGCGATGTCGGCCAGCAGGGCCCTCACCTCGTGCCCCGTCTCGACGTCGAGACCGAGGGTGGGCTCGTCGAGGACGAGTGCGTCGGTGTCGGCGAGGAGCGCGACGGCGATCGCCAACTTCTGCTGCATGCCGCGCGAGAGGTTGCTGACGATCGTGTCGGCCTTGCTCGCCAGCCCGAAGCGCTCGATCAGCTCGTCGCGTCGCGCCTTGACCGAGGCGCGGGTCCGGCCGCGGTTGCCGGCGAAGTAGTCGAGGTTCTCCTTGACCGTGAGGCGCCAGTAGAGGTTGCGGTTGCCCTCCAGCACGGCGGCGATGTGCCGCATGGCACGGCGCCGGTGGGTGCGCGTGTCGTGCGATGCGACCCTGACGACGCCGGAGTCGGGGTGGATGAGCCCGCACATCATCTTGATGGTGGTCGTCTTGCCGGCGCCGTTAGGACCGAGCAGCCCGACGATCTCGCCGCCAGCGACGCTGAAGTCGACGCCGTCGACGGCCTTGACAGGGCTCCTGGAGCGGCTGCCGTAGTACTTGTGGACGTCGACGACCTCGATCAGTCCCTGTGGCATCGAACACCGCCTATCCCGGTCCCGGCGTGCGGCCCCAGCCGTTGGTCAGGCGGTGGCCCAAGGGCGCTTAGCCGGTCTTGAGGTGGGCCGCGCCGCCGAGCCTGAGCCCGGCGGTACGGCCCCGGAAGATGTCGCGAAGTGTAAAACAGGGTTTTACAACTGTCAAGGTTGCTCTTTCGAACTACTGAACTCAGCGGATCCTGCCAAGCAGTCGCGTGAAGGCGCGTTGGCCGCGGTAGGTCTCCCAGCTGAACGCGTCGTTCTGGTCGCGCCGCAGCTGGGCCGCCTCGGCGGCCTTGCGGGCCGCGCGCCTGGCTTCGCTCCGGGCGGCGCGGGCGGCCGCTTCGTGGGCTGCTGCGCGCCTCAAGTCCTCGACGCGCTGGTTCAGGTTGGCGGACAGGGAGTTGCTGTAACCGATCATGCTGGTGGTGGCCCTCCTAGGGCTGGCTAGAGGGTTCGGGCCACCGCAGACCTGACAGCCTTTCACGAGGTGCTGGCGCCAGAGTCTTCGGTACTCAGCGGTTGGCCCAGTGCGCGGGCTTGCGCGGCATGCGTTCGCCGTCGAAGTAGCCGGCGAGGCGCAGGCTCTGCGCGCGCCGCGAGATGTGCGCCGACGGCTGTCGGCCGCGCATGGCGAGTTGTTGCGCGATCGCGATCAGGTTCATGTGCTCACCTCCTTCGTTGCTCTTGGAAAGGTTCTTGGTTCGGACGGCCGCACCTGGTGGGCGCCGGCGTCGGAACGGCTTCGTGCGGCTGGCGGCGGAGACCGGCGTGGCAGCGCTGCTTGGCCCAGGTCACCCGATCCCGCAGGGGCGTGTATCGTTGCTCTTCGCTTGTGCCTAGGCTCTTGTCGTTCGGGGCTGTCTTCTGCGAGTCGGGCCAGTCGCTGGACCTGCCGTCGTCCTAGCGGTCACTCACCGTGTGGACGAACGCCCTTTGCCGGACTCAGTTCAGGTGAAGCGTCAACGGGCGACGGGCGCGAGGACCGAAGGCGTGACGGCCGCTTGGAAGGGCGCCAGCTTGACGCGGTAGCAGATTCCAGTCATCCTTCACCTCCTCGCATCTCACGCTACGAACTTACCTCACAGACGAGGTTTCGCAGGTCGTGGGGGAACTTCCGGCCCCTCTCGAGGGCTGCGGTCGACGTTCCCGAGTTGCAGACGTTAGCAGAACCCGGGGCGCTGCGCAAGCCCCCCTTGGAAGGTCGCGGCCCCGACCCCGGCAGGGCTACTACCGGCTGGCATCTCAGCGATTGGCTGCTCAGCTGTCGGCGTTGGTGTCACCGGCCTCGCCGTGCTCCAGAGGAGCCCCGGCCGGCGTGCCGTCCGGCGGCTCGCCGGGGTCGTCGACCCCTCCCCCGACCTCCAGCAGCGAGGCGCCTTCCGGATCGTCGGCGATCAACGCCAGCCGGCGCCTGAGGGCGGCCCGGCGCTCCGGGCTCCGCAGCGGTTGGCCCTCCAGCGGCTCCATCAGCACCAGCAGGAGCTCGAAGGCTCCCCGCGCGTGCGTGCTGCGCACGACGTGGAGGTCGAACTCGAGCAGGTCTTCGATGGCGGTCGGCAACGGCAGGACCGCTTCGCGCTCGCCCTTCAGCAGGACCAGGCAGACGTCCGATGCCCGCCTGCCCTCCCCGAAGCTCACCTGAACGCCCGCCGGCAACGCCGTCTTGAGGATGGCCGCCTGGGCCTTGAGGACCCTGCGCTCGAGCTCGCCGCCGCGGGCGACGACGTCGGAGATGGACGGGTGCTCCTGGCTCACGCCGAGCTCGCTCAGTACGCCTTGGCGAAGATGACCTGCCGCGCGTAGCCGCTCGGCTTGCCGTCGTGCACGCAGACGGTGCCGGCGGCGCTCGGCCCTTCGAACGGGATGCAACGGATCGTGGCCTTGGTCTTCTCCTGGATCTGCTGCTCACAAGCCGGATCGCCGCAGTGCGAGGCGAAGACGAAGCCGCGCTCGACCTTCTCGCCCAGCTCCTCGAAGGTCTCGGCGTGGAAGACGTGCTCGTCCCTGAAGCGCGTGGCCCGCTCCAGCAGCGCCGCCTGCACGGCTTCTAGCCGGGCCGCGAAGCCGCGCGCCAGCTCGCCCAGCGGCACCTGCTCCTTCTCGCCGCTGAGGCGCTCGGCGACGGTGGCGACGCCCGCGTCGAGGTCGCGTTGGCCGATCTCGAGGCGCAGCGGCACGCCCTTCTGCTCCCACTCGTTGAACTTCCTGCCGGGGCTGATCTCCGGCCGGTCGTCGAGCTTCACCCTCACGCCCTCGGCGCGCAGCTCGCTCACCAGCCGCTCGGCAGCGGCCACGACGGCCTGCCTGGACTCGGCGTCGTTGCTGCGGTAGATCGGCAGCACGACCGCCTGGTACGGGGCGAGGCGCGGCGGGAGTATCAAGCCCTTGTCGTCGCCGTGCCCCATGATCAGCGCGCCGATGAACCGGGTGCTGAGACCCCATGACGTGGTCTGCGCGTAGGCCTGCCGGTTGTCGACGTCGTTGAAGGTGATGTCGAAGGCGCGCGCGAAGTTCTCGCCCATGTAGTGGCTGGTGCCGGCCTGCAAGGCCTTGCCGTCGCGCATCATCGCCTCGATGGTGAGCGTGCTCATCGCGCCGGCGAACCGCTCGCCCTCGGTCTTCTCGCCCACGAAGACGGGCAGCGCGCCGTACTCGACCGCCAGCTTCGCGTAGATGTCGACCATCTGGCGCGTCTCGGCCAGCGCCTCCTCGGCCGTGGCGTGCGCCGTGTGCCCCTCCTGCCAGAGGAACTCGGTGGTGCGCAGGAACGGCCTGGTGCGCAGCTCCCAGCGCAGCACGTTGCACCACTGGTTGTAGAGCAGCGGCAGGTCGCGGTAGCTGTTGATCCACTTGCTGTAGAGGTCGCCGAACAGCGTCTCAGAGGTGGGCCTGATGGCCAGCGGCTCCTCCAGCTCCTTGCCGCCGGCGTGGGTCACGACGGCGAGCTCGGGAGCGAAGCCCTCGACGTGCTTGGCCTCGCGCTCGAAGAAGCTCATGGGGATGAGCAGAGGGAAGTAGAGGTTCTCGTGACCGGTGGCCTTGAACATCGCGTCGAGCTCGCGCTGGATGTTCTCCCACAGGGCGTAGCCGTACGGTCGGATGACCATGCTGCCGCGAACCGGGCTCTGGTCGACCAGCTCGGCGCGGTAGACGATGTCGTTGTACCAGCCGGGAAAGTCCTCGGCCTGGGTGGGGAGAGCGGGCGTTTTCGCCATGACGAACCAGCTTATCAGCCGCGGGCGACACTCAACCTGCAGCGGTCATGCGGGTTCTCAGGCGATGAGCACGGCACCGTCGCTGCCTGCGACGACGTCGTCGAGCACGCCACCGGTCACCTGCTCGAGCCACCTGGCGTACTTGTAGCTGCCCATGACGATGAGGTCGCTGCCGAAGCGCTCGGCCGTGCGCAAGATCGCTGGGGCCACCGGACCGCGCTCGCGCACCAGCTCGACCTCGAGCCCGAGGCGGCCGAGGAGAGCCCCCGCCTGGTCGAGGACATCGGCGCTGCCGCCGAACTCGGCCACGTTGACGACGACCGGCGACAGCCGCCGGGTGAGGCAGAGGTAGGCGAGCCAGAAGAGCGCGTGCTCGGCGCGCTCGCCGCCGTCGTAGGCGAGCACTGGGCGCTCGAAGCCGACCTCGCTGCGCCGCACGACGAGGAGCGGCTTCCGGCTCTGGTGGATGAGGGAGCGCAGCCACGACTGCCGGCGGTCGAGGGTGCGCAGCAGCTTGGCGCCCAAGCGGAGCTGTGCGCCCTTGGCGCCCGACGCCGAGCCGGCGCCCGCGGGTCGTGGGGCGGCGACGACGACGAGGTCTACGTACGCGGCGCGGGCCAGGACCGCCCCGACCTTGTTGCCTTGGGCGAACGCCAGCTGGCCGCTCACACCGCGCTTCTCGCACTCGCGCTGGAAGCGCTCCCTGAGCTGCGCAGCCTCCTCCTGCGAGGCGGGAGCCCCGAGCCGCAAGCCGAGGAGCGTCGCGCCCTCGTCCTTGGCGAACCGCAGGCCGTGGTTCACGGCGTCGGCCTCGCTGTCGCCGTCGATGACGACGAGGACCGCGTCGATCAGCCCCGCGAGCGCGCTCGTGACGGGCTCGCCAGCGGCCACGGCCTCGAGCAGCTGCGAGAAGCGCGCGCCGATGTCGACCCGGCTCCCGGCGCTCAGGCCCTCGGCCAGCTGTTGACCTTCGAGGCGCCAGCCGAACTCGCGCTCGATCTCCCCGCGATGCTGGGAGAGGAACAGGTAGAGGTCGGTCTCGGTGCGGCCGGGGAAGCGCGCTAGGAGGTCGTGCTTGGCGATGGCCCGCGCGACCGGTAGGTAGACCTCGTCGTACCAGTGGGTCACGGCCTCCGACCACGGCACCGGGCCGTCGCGCTCGATGCCCATGAAGTACTGGTGCACGCTGATGTGCTCCACCAGTTCGGGGTACTGACCCGCCTGGGTCACGCGCAGGTCGGCCTGCGGCCGCAGCTGGTCGATGCCGGTCGCGTCGAGGAACGCGGCGTACTCCGCCGCCAGGATCACGGCCTCGTAGTCGGTGTCGGCGCGTAGCGGCACGCGGCTGTGCACCGGCGTCACGTACGCGTTGATGGTCTTGGCGCCGAGCTGGCGCGCCACCGAGACCCGGTGGTTGCCGTCCTTGACGAAGTACGCGTCGCCGATGCGGTAGAGCTCGACGGGCGGCACCCCCTCCATCCCGGTCATGGCCAGCTTCACGTCGACCCAGCGCCCACGGTCCTCGTCGACCAGCGGCAGAAACTCCCTGGTGAAGTCCTGGTAGCGTCCCACGCTGCCGACGATCGCGTCGAGCGGCACGTCCTCGAGGTTGCGCTCGGAGCTCTCGACCGCCCTGAGGCTGCGGCGGACGTCCTCGTAGGAGAGCAGGCGCGGGTCCTGCCCGCGGAGTTGCGCCATCACCGAGCGCAGCCCGGCCCTGCGTCTGGCCCTCTGGAAGTCGTAGGAGGCCGCGGTGGGCGTCTCGCCGTCGGACATGCCGGCATTCTTTCAGACGGCATCGTGTCGCACGTCGTGAGAGCGCCCCTCGCGTTAAGGTCCGACACATGAAGATCGAGATCTGGTCCGATATCGCCTGCCCCTGGTGTTACATCGGCAAGGCGCGTTTCGAGAAGGCGCTGGCTGACTACGAGCACGCCGACGAGGTCGAGGTGTCGTGGCGCTCGTTCCAGCTGCAGCCCGACGCCCCGCGTGAGAACCCCGTGCTCACCGCAGCGCACCTGGCCGAGAAGTACGGCGTTGGCTTGTCGCAGGCGCACGAGATGATGGCCCGCGCCTCGGAGGTCGCAGCCGAGGAGGGCCTCGAGTTCAACCTCGACAAGGCGCTGGCGGCGAACACCTTCGACGCCCATCGACTGGTCCACTTCGCCGAGGGCCTGGGGCACGGCAAGGCGATGATGACGCGGCTGATGCAGGCCTACCAGTCCGAGGGCGCCAACGTCGCCGACCACGAGACCCTGCTGGGCATGTCGGAGGAGGTCGGCTTGGAGCGCGATGCCGCCGCGCGGATGCTCGCGGGCGACGAGTTCACGGCCGAGGTTCTGGCCGACTTCGAGCGCGGTCGCGCGTTCGGCGTCTCGGGCGTACCGTTCTTCGTCATCGACGAGCGGCACGGCATCTCCGGCGCCCAGCCGACCGAGCTGTTCCTGCGGGCCTTGAGGCAGCTCGGCCCCCAGGCGGAGGTCGCCGCGACCTAAGCGGGCGAAGCGGTCTATACTCTCATCAACATGGCGCGGCGAATGATGCAATCGGGCCCTGTCAGCTGACCGTAGGCATTGCGAAGCGGTCACGCACGGGGCGCCGTCCATCACCGACGGCGCCTTTTCTATTGCCGATAGAGGCTCGCGTCGACGCGCCCGCCGAGGGAGGCGTCGCCGGCCGGAAAGAAGCGAACATGGAAGAAGGCAATCCGCGCAATCGCTGGCTGGAGAGGAGTGCGGTCGCGGCCGTCACCGACGCCGCGCTGGTCGACGAACCCACCGACGCCTCGCCGCTCGAGGACGAGCTGGTGGAGAGCGAGCCGGCCGTCGAGCCCCGCCCGGAGCCCCGCGGCCGCGGCACGTTCTACGCCACCACGCCGATCTTCTACGTCAACGCGGCGCCTCACATGGGTCACGCGTACACCACGATCCTGGTCGACGTCGTCACGCGCTTCCACCGCCTCAAGGGCGACGACACCTTCTTCCTCACGGGCACCGACGAGCACGGCGAGAACATCCAGAAGGCCGCTGAGGCGCACGGCAAGTCGCCGCAGGCGTACGCCGACGACGTCGCCGGGCAGTTCCGCACCACCTGGGACCGCCTCGGCATCCGCTACGACGACTTCATCCGCACCACCGAGGAGCGCCACAAGAAGGTCGTGCGCGAGGTGCTGCAGCGCGTCTACGACTCCGGCGACATCGTCTACGGCGAGTACGCCGGCCTCTACTGCGTGAAGTGCGAGCGCTACTACACGGAGAAGGAGCTGGTCGACGGCAAGTGCCCCCAGCACGAGATCGAGCCGGAGTACCGCACCGAGGCCAACTACTTCTTCCGCATGGAGAAGTACCGCACCTGGCTTCACGACCTGCTCCACGAGAAGCCCGACCTGATCCGCCCGGAGCGCTACCGCAACGAGGTGCTGGCGATGCTGCGCGAGCCGATCGGCGACCTCTCCATCAGCCGTCCGCGCGAGCGCGTGCCGTGGGGCATCCCGCTGCCTTGGGACGAGGAGCACGTCACCTACGTCTGGTTCGACGCGCTCATCAACTACTACTCGGCCCTGGTCGACCGCGGGACGGTCGAGCGCTACTGGCCGCACGTCGAGCACTTCATCGCCAAGGACATCCTCAAGCCGCACGGCCTGTTCTGGCCGATCATGCTCAAGGCTGCCGGCATCCCCGTCTACCAGCACCTCAACGTGCACGGCTACTGGCTCTACGACGAGCGGAAGATGAGCAAGTCGCTGGGCAACGTGGTGCGGCCGCTCGACCTGATGAGGAAGTACGGCAACGACGCGTTCCGCTACTTCCTGGTGCGCGACATGAACTACGGCCTCGACGCCGGCTTCACCGAGCCCGCCATCGCCGAGCGCATCAACTCCGATCTGGCGAACGACCTCGGCAACCTGCTCAACCGCACGCTCGGCATGCTCGGCCGCTACCGCGACGGCGTGGTGCCGGCCGCGGTCGACATGGAGCCGATCGACGTCGACCTGCGCCAGGCGTTCACCGAGCTGCCGGCGCGAGTCTCGCGTCAGTTCGACGAGCTGCAGTTCGACCGCGCCCTGGAGAGCGTGATGGAGGCCGTGCGCAAGGCGAACAAGTACATCGCCGACACCAAGCCGTGGGAGCTGGCCAAGGACGAGTCGGCGGCGAGCCGGCTCGACACCGTGCTCAACACCCTGCTCGAGGCGTTGCGTTGCGCCAGCATCCTGCTCGACCCGGTGATCCCGTCCAAGGCTCACGAGCTGCGCAAGCAGCTGGGCATCAGGAACGCCCCGTTCGAGCTGGCCAACGCCGGCCAGTGGGGCTTGATCCCGCCTGGCACGCGCACCGTGCCGGG
>CAZQVC010000027.1:15083-27447 GCA_964596625.1 uncultured bacterium
CCCTGCGGCACCCGGTAGACGAGCTCCGCGAAGTCCGCGCCGACCTGCCTCACCGAGACCAGCTCCAGCGGCGGCTCCACGATCCTTCGGGGCAGCAGGGGGAAGCCCGAGCCCAGCGTGACCGAGGCGACGGTCACGAGCAACTCGTCGAGCAGCCCCTGGTCGTGGAACTGCGCGACCAGGCCTCCGCCGCCCACCAGCCAGACGTTCTTGCCGCCGGCCGCCGCGACCATCTCCCGGTGGACGGGCGCGACGTCGCCCCTCACGAAGCGGATGTCGGCGCCGGGCACCGCCTCGAGGTCGCGCGAGCTGAAGACCCAGGTGGGCTGCTCGTACGACCAGGCCAGCGGCTCGCCCGGCTTCGTGGCTCTGTGGTGGTTCAAGATCCACTGGTAGGTGTTCGAGCCCATGGCGAGCGCGCCGACCTGCTCGATGAACGGCCCGTAGCTGCCGGTGTCCTCAGAGAACTGCAGGAGCCAGGACAGCGAGTGGTTCTCGTCGGCGATGAAGCCGTCGAGGCTGACAGCGGTGTAGTACTGCGTCTTCATGGCTACCTCCGGCGCTCGAGGCGAAGTCGCGGCTCGTTTCGAAACACGCCTGGCCGGGATCGGCCCGACCTCAGGCGCCCAACTCTAGCCGCCTAAGCAGGGAGCGTGCAGCACCCACGCCGCACAGCCCGTGCACGCCGCCGCCGGGTGGGGTCGCGGAGGAGCAGATGAAGAAGCGCTCGTCCGAGGTGGCGTACGGGTCGAGCCGGGCCACGGGCCTGGTGAACTGCTGCGCGAGGTCCTGCACCCCGGCGTTGATGTCGCCGCCGACGAAGTTCGGATCGTAGCGCTCGTACGCCTTCGCGGTGCGGGTGTGGACGCCGATGACGAGCTCGCGGAAGCCGGGCGCGAAGCGCTCGATCTGGCCGAGGACCGCGTCGGTCATGTCGACGTCGGAGCCGTGCGGCACATGGCAGTAGGCCCACAGCGTGTGGCTGCCGTCGGGCGCGCGCTGCTCGTCGAACAGGCTCGGTTGGGCCACGAGCACGAAGGGTCGCGTCGGGTGCACGCCGCGCCACACGAGCCGCTCGGCTGCGGCGATCTCGCCGTAGGTTCCGCCAACGTGCACGGTGCCGGCACGGCGGCAGGCCCTGGCCGACCACGGCACGGGGCCGGACAGCGCGAGGTCGAGCTTGAACACGCCGGGCCCGTAGCGGTAGCGCTGCAGCCCGCGCCGGTAGCGGACGGTGAGCCGCTCACCCAGCACCTCGAGCACGGCCTTGGGCGCCAGGTCGAGGAGCACGTGCCGGGCCTCGGGCAGCTCGGTAGCTCGCTCGATGAGCCGCCCGGTCTCGATCTCGCCGCCGAGTTCGACGAAGCGGCGCGCCAGCGCCTCGGCCAACCGGCGTGAGCCGCCGGCGACGAACGGCCAACCCACCGCGTGGGCCGTCATGGCAAGCATCAGGCCGAACGCCGCCGTGCCGGGGCGCTCCAGCGGCTGGATGGCGTGCGCCGCCAGACCCGCGAACAGCGCCCTGGCCCGCTCGCCGCGGAAGAGTGCCCGCGCCAACAGCTCGGCGCTGCTCAGGGCGGGCACGCCGAACCTGGCCGCCGCCAGCAGCGAACGCGGTTCGCGCGGCAGCGTGAGCGGACCAAGGAAGGTCGCGAACAGCTCCTCCCTGGCCGCCACCAGCGGCTCTACCAGCCTGCGGTAGCGACTTCCGTCGGCGCCGAGGTTCGCGGCCGTGACGCCTATGTCGCGGGCGAGCACCACAGCGTCGCCGTCATCGAGCGGGTGCGCCAGGCACAGCTCCGGTTCGATCCAGCGCACGCCGAGCTCGTCCAGCGGCAGCGACGTGAAGAAGGGCGAGGCGACGGCCAGCGGCAGCACCGAGGCGCAGACGTCGTGCACGAAGCCGGGCAGCGTGAGCTCGGCGCTGCGCAGGCCGCCCCCGATCTCGCTGGCCTTCTCGATGAGCTTCACCTTCAAGCCGGCGCCCGCGAGCTCGATCGCGGCTGCCAGACCGTTCGGACCGGCCCCCACGACACAGACGTCGTAGCCGCCGGCAGCGTCGTTGGCGCCGGCGGCGCCGTGGCCGACGGCCCTGGACGTGCTCAGCTCGCGACCTCGGCTTCCATCAAGACCTCCAGGAACCGTTCACCGTACCGCTCCAGCTTCGCCGCCCCCACGCCGGACACGCCCGCCAGCTCCGCCAGGCTCCGCGGGCGCAGCGCGACCATCTCGCGCAGCGTCTTGTCGTGAAAGATCACGTACGGCGGCACCGCCTGCTCCTTGGCGAGGCTGCTGCGCAGGCTCCTCAGGCTCTGGAACAGTCGCTCGTCGGCGGGAGTGCTCTCAGGCAACTCGCCCGCGTTGAACGAGCGCTCAGCGCGCCTCGACCGCCCGGCGCCCCGCGCGACGAGCGGGTCCCGGCGCAGCACGACCGGGACCTCGCCGCGCAGCACGGCGCCAGAGCCGTGACCCACCCTGAGGCCGCCGAAGCCGTCGGGGTCGGTCGCCAGCTGGCCGTTGGCCAGCAGCTGGCGGGTCACGGAGCGCCACTGCGCGTCGTCCAGCTCGGTCCCGATGCCGAACGTGGTGAGGCGGTCGTGACCGAACTTGCGCACGCGCTCGGTCTCGCGGCCGAGGAGCACGTCGACGAGGTGCCCGGCGCCGAAGCGCTGCCCGGTGCGCACCACGGTCGACAGGAGCTTCTGGGCCGCGACGGTGCCGTCGAACGTCTCGACCGGCTCCAGGCAGGTGTCGCAGTTGCCGCAGGGCTCCTCCAACGTCTCGCCGAAGTACGCCAGCAGGGATTGGCGCCGGCAGCCGGCGGTCTCGCAGAACGCCAGCAGCGCCTCGAGCCGCTGCCGCTCGGCCCGCTTGTGCTGTTCGCTGCCCGTGCCCTCGCTCAACATCCGCGAGACCTGCACGACGTCCTGCAGGCCGTAGGTCATGAAGGCCTCGGCGGGCTCGCCGTCCCGGCCGGCGCGGCCGGTCTCCTGGTAGTAGCCCTCGAGGCTCTTGGGCAGGTTGAGGTGCGCGACGAACCGCACGTCGGGCTTGTCGATGCCCATGCCGAACGCGACGGTCGCGACCATCACGACCCCGTCCTCCTCGAGGAAGCGCTGCTGCCTGGCCTTGCGCTCCTCCTGCTCGAGGCCGGCGTGGTAGGCGAGCGCGTCCACCCCCTTCGACCTCAGCCACTGCGCCGTGGCGTCGACGGCCTTGCGTGAGAGGCAGTAGACGATCCCCGCCTGGCCCTCGTGAGCGCTGCGGTAGAAGTCGAGGAACTGCCCCTTGGCCTCGCGCTTGCCCACGACCCGGTAGCGGATGTTGGGCCGGTCGAAGCTCGCCACGAAGCGCCTGGCGCCCTCCAGCTCGAGCTTGCTGACGATCTCGCGGCGGGTCGCGGCGTCGGCGGTGGCGGTCAGCGCCAGCCTCCTGACGCCGGGGAAGCGCTCCTTGAGGACGCCGAGCTGGATGTACTCCGGCCTGAAGTCGTGACCCCACTGGGAGACGCAGTGCGCCTCGTCGATGGCGAACAGGTTGAGGGCGCCGCGAGCGTGCAGACCGTCTAGAAGCGCGAGGAACCGCTCGGTGAGGAGCCGCTCCGGAGCGACGTAGAGCAGGTCCAGGCGGCCGGCGGCGGCGTCGCGCTCGACCTTGGCCGCCTCGCGAGGCCCGAGGCTGCTGTTGAGGAAGGCGGCCCGCACGCCGAGCAGCTCGAGAGCCGCCACCTGGTCCTGCATGAGCGCGATCAGGGGTGAGATCACCACCGCCGTGCCGGGCAGCAGGAGCGCGGGGACCTGGTAGCACAGCGACTTGCCGCCGCCGGTCGGCATGAGCACGAGCGCGTCGTCACCGGCCAACACCGTCTCGACGATGGCCTGCTGCTGGCCGCGGAACTCGTCGTAGCCGAACACCGAGCGCAGCACGTCGAGCGCACCGGCGTAGTGGCTGGCGGCCGCCTCCGTGGTCATGAGGCGCTTTGGCTCAGGCGACCCACTCGCCGGCGCGCATGACCGGCTCGAGCGTGCCGTCGTCGGCCTCGCCGTCGACGTCGACCTGCGCGGAGCCGATCATGAAGTCGACGTGCGTGAGCGACTGGTTCAGCCCGGCTGCGAGCTTCTCGTCATCGCTCATGCCGCGCGCGCCTTCGACCGTGGAGTCGTAGGCGCGGCCGAGGGCGATGTGGCTGGCGGCGTTCTCGTCGAACAGGGTCTCGTAGAACAGCACGCCGGTCTTGGCGATCGGGGATGACGCGGGAACCAACGCGACCTCGCCGAGACGCCTAGCCCCCTCGTCGGCCGAGAGGATCTGGTCGAGCGTGGCCTGGCCCTGGCGCGCCGTGGCGGAGACGACGACGCCGTTCTCGAAGCGCAGCTCGAAGCCGTCGATGATCGTGCCGCTGTGAGCCAGCGGCTTGGTGGCCGTCACGACGCCGTCGACCCTGGCGCGGTGCGGGGCGGTGAACACCTCTTCGGTCGGCATGTTGGCCATGAAGGGCGTGCCGTCTGGCGTGTGTGACGTGCCGCCGTCCCAACGGTGCCCGTCGGCCAGGCCGACGCGCAGGTCGGTGCCGGGGCCGCGGAAGCGCAGCGCGGCGTAGCGCTTGCTGTTGAGCCTCTCCTTGACGCGGCCCAGCACGCTGGCGTGCTCACGCCAGGCCGCGACCGGATCCTCGGCCGTGACGCGGGTGGCCGCGAAGATCTGGTTCCACAGCTCCTGCACCGCCTCGTCCGTGGCGAGCTGCGGGAAGACCCGCTTGGCCCACGCCGGCGCGGCGGCCGCGCCGACGCTCCAGGCCACACCGTCGCGCATGGCGATGTCGTAGTAGGGCTTGATGGCGGGGCGCCAGGCCTTGAGGTAGCTGGCCATGCGCGACTGGTCGACGCCGGCGAGCATGTCCGGGTCTTCGCTGGTGATCGCCAGGGACGCAGCGCCCTCGTTGGCGAGGTCGATCATCAGCTGGGCGCGGTGCTGCGAGATGGTGGAGAAGCTGTCGTCGGGGGCGTGCAGGAAGCGGGAGCGGGTGACGCTGTCGTCGTTCCAGATCACCTCGACGAAGGGGCTGCCGCGCCGGTACGCCTGGTCGACGACGATGCGGGCGAGCTCGAGCGCGTCGGTCGGGGCCCTGAGCAGCAGCTTCTGCCCGGGCTGGAGGTTCACGCCGACCTCGAGCAGGAGCTTCGCGTAGGCGTGCAGGCGCTCGCTGTGCGCGGCGGCCTTCGTGTTGGCTGGTCGGTCTACGGCCGCTACGGCGGCGTTGTCATCGGCGGGCATGGCGGCATGGTATCAGCCCCTGCGCGAGCGCCAGGTCACGGGCGGTATCATCGCCTAGCGCCCGTCGGCAGGCGGCGCGCTCACAACCGAATGGGTCTCGCAACGAGACCCGATCCTTCAGGGCAGGGTGAGATTCCCGACCGGCGGTGAGAGGTGCGAGGTCCGCGCTTCGAAGTCCGCGAAGCCCGCCAAGAGCGGCGGGCCCGAACCGGTGAGATTCCGGTACCGACGGTGACAGTCCGGATGAGAGAAGGAGGCTGCGGCGGGCCGCTCAACGGTCCGCGCTCGCGATGCGTTCCACTGAAGACACAACTGAGAGATGGCGAAAGGCGGGCGCCGAAGAGGCGTTCATGCGCCGCGCGCTCGAGCTCGCCGAGCGGGGGCGTGGGCGGGTGTCGCCCAACCCGCTGGTCGGCTGCGTGCTGGTCGACGCCGAGGGCCGCACCGTCGCGGAAGGCTGGCACGCCGAGGTGGGCGGGCCCCACGCCGAGGTCGTCGCGCTGGCGGCCGCCGGCGAGGCGGCCCGCGGGTCCACCGCCTACGTGACGCTCGAGCCGTGCAACCATCACGGCC
Organism: uncultured bacterium; assembly: GCA_964596625.1. Classification (GTDB taxonomy): domain Bacteria; phylum Deinococcota; class Deinococci; order Deinococcales; family Trueperaceae; genus DASRWD01. The sequence continues at coordinate 20,931 of CAZQVC010000027.1, forward strand.
GTACGGGCCCGTGCACCGAGGCGCTGATCGCAGCGGGCGTCGCGCGCGTGGTGATAGCGGGCCTCGACCCCGACCCGCGGGTCGACGGTCGCGGCATCGAGAGGTTGCGGGCTGCCGGCGTCGAGGTCGAATCCGGCCTGCTGGCTGCCGAGGCGGCGGAGCTCAACGAGGCGTACCTGGTGTCGCGGCGTGAGAAGCGGCCGTTCGTGCTCTACAAGACCGCGATGTCACTGGACGGCAAGATCGCCGTCAGCAGCGGTCGCTCGCGCTGGATCACCAGCGAGCCGGCGCGGGAGCTGGTGCACCGTTGGCGAGACGAGTACGACGCCGTCGCGGTCGGCGTCAACACGGTGCTGCTCGACGACCCGGCCCTCACCACCAGGCTGCCTGGCGGCGGCCGCAGCCCGCTGAAGGTGGTCTTCGACAGCGTCGCTCGCACGCCCGCCGGCGCCCGGCTCTTCGCCCCCGAAGCCGACGGTGAGCCCGCCAAGGTCCTGCTGTTCGTCACGGAAGAGGCCAGCGAGAGCCGCGTCGAGGCGCTGCGCGAGCGGGGGGCGGAGGTCGTGGTGGTGGCCGCCTCCCGCGGTCGTCCCAGGCTCGAGTCGGTGATGGCCGACCTGCACGCCCGCGAGGTCACCAGCCTGCTGCTCGAGGGCGGCGGCACGCTCGCCTGGGACTTCTTCGAGCGCGGCATGATCGACCGCGTCGCGTGGTTCATCGCGCCGAAGATCCTCGGCGGCAGCGCGTCCGGTCCGGTGGCCGGCAAGGGCGTGAAGAGCCTGTCGGAGGCGATCACCCTGGACGGCGTAACGACCAGGTTCGTCGGCCCCGACCTCTTCCTCACAGCCAAGGTCGTCTACCCCGCTGCGAAGCGGGATCTACCAGGAGAGGTTTGATGTTCACGGGTTTGGTCGAAGAGATCGGCGACATCGTCGCCGTTGAGGCAGTCACCAACGACCTGCTGCGCGTGACGATCGCGTCCAGCCTCGCGTTCGCCGCGAGCCTCGGGGTCGGCGACTCGGTGTCGGTGTCGGGCTGCTGCCTGACGGTCGTGGCGCGCAACGCCAGCGCCAGGTTCGAGGTCGAGGTGATGACGCAGACCCGGGAGCTCACAGCGCCGCTGTGGCAGGCAGGGACCAGCGTCAACCTCGAGCGCGCCATGCGGGCCGGCGGCAGCTTCGGCGGGCACATCGTCAGCGGTCACGTCGACGGCGTCGCCGAGGTGATCGAGACCACGGCGGAGCCGGGCGCGCACCTCGTGAGGTTGCGCGCGCCCGAGCACCTCGCGGGTCACCTGGTGCCGCAGGGCAGCGTGGCCCTTGACGGGGTCAGCCTCACGATCGTCGACGTCGGCGGGCCGGGCGGCAGCCGGCCGGAGTGGTCGGCTGGCGAGTTCTCGGTCTCGCTCATCCCCCACACCCTGGCCGTCACCACGCTCTCCGACATGAGACAAGGCTCGTCGGTGAACCTCGAGACCGACATGCTGGCGAAGCTGATCGAGCGTCAGTTGGCCTTGCGAGCGGGGCGCGTCGATGCCTGAGCGGAAGGCGCCGACGACCCTCAACGGCCAGGCCGGCTCGGTCCGGCGAGCGTTGGCGAGCGTGCCGGAGCTGCTCGAGGAGCTGCGCGCCGGTCGCCCGGTGATCGTCGTGGACGACGAGGACCGCGAGAACGAGGGCGACCTCGTGCTGCCGGCGCGGAGCGTGACGGAGGAGCAGCTGGCGTTCACCATCCGCCACACCGGCGGCGTGGTCTGCCTGGCCCTCACCAACGAGGCCGCCGATCGCCTCGAGCTGCCGCCGATGGTCGAGCACAACACGGCCAAGCGCGAGACCGCCTTCACCGTCTCGATCGAGGCGCGGGAGGGGATCGACACCGGCATCAGCGCGAGAGACCGCGCCACCACCATCCGCACCGCGACCGCCCAGGGGGCGAAGGCCTCCGACCTCTCGCGGCCCGGCCACGTCTTCCCCTTGCGGGCGAAGGACGGCGGGGTGCTGCGGCGTGCCGGCCACACCGAGGCAGCCGTCGACCTGTGCCGCCTCGCCGGGCTGGAGCCCGCCGCGGCGATCTCCGAGCTGATGAACGACGACGGCTCGATGATGCGCCTCCCGGCGATCCTCCGCTTCGCCGCCGAGCACGGCCTCAAGGTCGGGACGATCGCAGACCTCATCGCCTACCGGCTCGAGCGCGACGCGTTCATCCACAAGGTGGCGAGCGCGAGGCTGCCGACCGAGCTGGCGGAGTTCACCATCCACGGCTACCTCGACGAGGCGCAGGGCGGCGAGCACGTCGCGCTCAGCCTCGGCGACCTGAGCAGCGACGAGCCGGTGCTGGTGCGCCTGCACTCCGAGTGCCTCACCGGCGACGCGCTGCACAGCCTGCGCTGCGACTGCGGCTTCCAGCGCGACGCCGCGTTGCAGGCGATCGCGGCGGAGGGCCGCGGCGTGCTGGTGTACCTGAGGCAGGAGGGCAGGGGGATCGGCCTGCTCAACAAGCTCAAGGCCTACGAGCTGCAGGACGCCGGCGCCGACACCGTCGAGGCCAACGAGCGCCTCGGCTTCGGCGCCGACCTGCGCGACTACGGGGTGGCGGCGCAGATGCTGGTCGACCTCGGCGTGAAGCGGCTGCGGCTGCTCACCAACAACCCGCGGAAGATCGCGGCGCTGGCCGGCTTCGGCCTGGAGGTCGTCGAGCGGGTGCCGCTGCACGTGGGCGAGAACCTCCACAACCGCTCGTACCTGCGCACCAAGGTCGAGAAGCTCGGTCACCTGAGAGACTGAGCGAGGCGCGCCAGCGCCGTGCAGGCGGTCGCCCGGCGGCGCGGCGGGCCGCTATCCACGGACGGGAGGGCGAGTGATGACGCTGTTCCTCGACAGGCGGGACGCCGGTCGGCAGCTCGCGCGAGCGGTGCTCGCGCACGTGACGAGGCGGCCGGGGCAGAGGCCGGACCTGGTGCTGGCCCTGCCCCGCGGCGGGGTACCGGTCGGCGCCGAGGTGGCCGCAGCACTCGAGGTCCCGCTCGACGTCGTCGTCGTGCGCAAGCTCGGCGCCCCGGGTCACGAAGAACTGGCGCTGGGGGCGATCGCGGCCGTGGCGAGCGCGGGTGACGATCGCACGCACGGCGCGGCCGCGGGCTGGGGCGGACGTGAGCGCGACCGCACCGGAGGCGTGACGACGGTCCTCAACCGTGAGCTGATCGCGGCGCTGGGCGTGAGCGCCGAGGCGCTGAGCCGCGTCGAGGAGGCCGAAGCGCGCGAGCTCAGGCGCCGTGAGTTGGCCTACCGCGGCGGACGCGGGCCGCTCGAGGTCGGCGGCTTGCGCGTGGTCGTCGTCGACGACGGCGTAGCCACGGGCGCCACCATGCTGGCGGCGGCGCAAGCCCTGCGGCAGGCCGCCGCGGCCTCGGTGACGCTGGCCGTGCCGGTCGCCCCGGTCGAGACGCTGGCGCGGCTCGAGGAGGCGGCCGACGAGGTCGTCTGCCTACACCCCCTGGAGCGGCTGCAGAGCGTCGGTCAGTGGTACCGCGACTTCTCCCAGACGAGCGACGAGGAGGTCAAGGCCGTGCTCGCCGCTCACGTCGCTCGCCACAGCTGAGAGCCACGGCCAGGCGGTCCCCGCCTACGCCTCCTGCGTCGCCTCGGACGCACCAGCGCCGCGAGTAGCAAGAGCGCGCCGGCCGTGATCAGCACGGCGGTCCAGCTCGCCATGCGCAGCAGCCAGCGGGCCAGCGCAGCGGCCGCCATGGCGAGGGCTTCGGGGTTGCGTTTGACGGTCTTGGCGGCAGTGAGGATCAGCGGTTTGCGAGCCAGCAGGGCGGAGGAGCCGCGCCGCGCCGCCAGGGCAACCCCGGAGGGGCCGTGCCGCAGGGCGGCCTGGTAGAGCTCGGGATCGTCGGCCAGGCGCAGCGTGGCGCGGCCGCCCCAGCGCAGTCCGAGCAGCGGCTGGTCGACGGCCTCGACGAAGCGGGCGACGTCTGCGACGTCGTCGACGTCGTCGGCGTAGGCGAGCGCGCGCGTGGCCTTGGCCGGCCCGAGCTTGGCGCTGATCCTGCCGGCGTCGGTCATCAGTCCCCGCAAGGGTCGCCAGGCGCCGCGCCGCAGCAGGCTCATCACGCTGCTCGCCAGCCGCTCCGAGAGCGTGCCGGCCCGCCGTGCGATCTTCAGCAGCGAGGTGCCGGCGCCGATCTGCGGAGCCAGCGTGAGCGCGATGCCGGTGGCCGAGAGCGCGATGAGCACCGGATCGGTCGACTCGCCGCGGCTCCAGTTGAGGCCTTGCCTGGTGAGGTCGCGCACGTCGCCGAAGATCACGAGGTCGCTGGCCACCGCGCAGGTGAGGCCGGCGACGTCCTCGGCCTCGCCGGTCCAGACGCTGTCCACGCAGCGACTGAAGGTCGCGGCCAGGCCGTCGTAAGCGGCTCTGGCCTCGCGTTCGATCTCCGTGCAGCCGCCGGCGGAGGCGAGCTCAAGCGCGTCAGCGACGCGGTCGTCGTGAAGTGCGCTCGCGGCCTGGTCGCAGTACGGGTACTCGGGCAACGCCTCGACGAACGGCCCGGAGACGTCGAGCCAACCCTTGAAGGCGACCGCGCCGAGCGCCAGCAGGATCAGGAGCAGCGCGACGACCCTCCGCAGGAAGCGGATCATCTCGACGACGACCGAAGGTCGGCGGTCACCGGCTCAGCCGCTGAGCAGCCCGACCGGCGTCCTCTCGACCTCGATGACGCGCTCGCGCGCCTCGAGGACCTCGAGCGCCACGCGGTAGCAGTCCTCTACGTGTCGGTTGCCCACCAGGCGCATCGCGCCGAAGCTGATCGTGGCGGCCGCGGCCTGCCCGATGAACGGCACCCACTTGGCGGCCGACTTCAACGTGATGCGCACGCCTATGCGCTTGAGCAGGTTCATGACCAACTCGGCGGTGATGACCTTCCCGATGGCCTGGCTACCGACGCTCGTCACGCTGACGAAGATGAGCTCCTTGGTGCGCGGATCGAGGCGCGCGACCTGCTGGGCCGAGAGCCCGAACTTGTCGTTGATGGCCGGGAGCAGGTTGAGGAACAGCGAGATGTCGACGCCGATGTCGGCGGCCGGTACGGGCACGACCGCCGCGACGCCGGAGAGCCCGGCACTACGCATGACCATCGCCCTGCACTCCTGCCGTATCCGCTCGAGCTCGGCCCGGCTGACGGGGAACGACGCGGTCGTGGCTCGCGGCACGACGGCCGCGGCGTGCGGCCCAGAGGCGATCAAGGCTCCCGTGCCGGATCGTTCGTCCGAAGTTCGCATGGTTCATCTTGGCACGGTGAGCGGGCCTCGGCCGTCGCCGGTCCGCCATCCTCGAGCTGTCGGCCAGGACCCCGAACCGCCCGGCTAGCCCGCGCTTCGACCTAGAATGCGGCGATGTACCGCCCCCCGCAGTTCCGCGAGGACCGTCTGGATCGACAACTCGACTTCGTGAGGGCCCACCCCCTCGGTCTGCTGGTCTGCCAGGGAGAGGAGGGGTTGCTGGCCAACCCCGTGCCGTTCACGGTGTACCGAGAGGAGGGGGCGTGCGGCACCCTGCGCTGCCACCTCTCGCGCGCCAACGAGCAGTGGCGGGCGCTTACCTCCGCGACGGAGTGCCTGGTCTCGTTCCTGGCGACGGACGCCTACATAAGCCCGTCGTGGTACGCCACCAAGGCCGAAAGCGGCAAGGTCGTGCCGACCTGGAACTACGCGGCCGTGCACGTCTGGGGCGCACCGCTGGTCGTCCACGACGCGGCCTGGCTACGCCGGCAGGTCGACGACCTGACCGCCGTCAACGAGGGCCGGTTCCCCGACCCGTGGGCCGTGAGCGACGCGCCTTCCGGCTTCGTCGCTGCTCAGCTCAAGGGGATCGTGGGCGTCGAGCTGCCCATAGCCCGCATCGAGGGCAAGTGGAAGATGAGCCAGAACCGGCCGGCGGCCGACCGTGAAGGCGTGATCGAGGGCCTGAGCGCGGGCTCGGCGAGCGAGGCGGCCGTGGCAGCGGTGATGCGGCGGCTGGAGGAGCCTGCCGACTAGCCGGTGACGAGCTCGATCTTGCCGCCCTCCGGCACGTGGTTCATGGCGACCGAGTTCATGCAGTAGCGCAGGCCGGTGGGCGGGGGACCGTCGGGGAAGACGTGGCCGAGGTGGCTGTCGCAGCGCGCGCAGCGGACCTCGGTGCGGATCATGCCGTAGGAGCGGTCGACGACCTCGGTCACCGCGTGCTCCTGGATCGGCTTGGTGAAGGACGGCCAGCCCGTGCCCGACTCGAACTTCTTGCCCGATTCGAACAGCGGGTTGCCGCAGGCGCCGCAGACGTACGTGCCGGGATCGTGGGTGCCGACGAAGCAGCCCTCGTGCGGCCGCTCGGTGCCGTGGCGCCTGAGGACCTCGAACTGCTCGGGCGTCAGGCGCCGGCGCCACTCTTCGTCGCTGAGGCGCAGCACGTCCTGCCGACCGGGTTGCCATTCACTGCGAACGCCGCTGAGCCGTTCGCTCTTCAGGTCACTCATAGC
>CAZQVC010000027.1:27547-29482 GCA_964596625.1 uncultured bacterium
CTCGCGAGCAGCCAGGCCGCCTCTCGGAGCCGGCGTCACGGACCTCTAGTCGCCCAGTTCCAGCTGCTTGACCCTGCGCTCGAGCGCCTCGATGCGCTGCAGCAGCTCCTCGTACGAGGGTGCGCGGTCTGAGCCGCTCGGCCGATCGCGCGCCTCTCCGGCGCCGGCCGGCGAGCGACCGCCATCCGAGGCAGAGGCGGCGCCACGCCCTTCGTCGACGGCGGTCGCCCCCGACCCGCCCTCGCGGTCGTCGGCGCCTCTCGGGGCGCGCACGCGGGGCGCCATCTTGCTCTCGTCGGCCCCCAGCGAGTGCATCCAGCGGTCCTGGCTCTGGCCGGGTGAGCGGCCGAGGTTGGAGACGAGCGGAGCCGAGCGATCGGCGAGGCCAGAGAGCGTCCGCTCGACGGCCGCCACGTCGGGGAAGTCGACGTAGCGCTCGCTGCGCGAGCGGAGCTCGCCCGGGGTCTGCGGTCCACGGAGCATGAGGATGGCCAACACCGCGAGCTCGCGGCCGTCGAGGTCGAGCGCGCTCATGGCCTTGTGCCTGTGCTTGGGCACGCGGTCGCCGGCCTCCTGCACGATCTCGACGAGCCCGCGATCCTTCAGCCGGTTGACTGCCGCCAACACCTCCTGCAGGTGGAGGTCGGTTACAGGGTCGCGGCTGGTGCGCTGGTTGCAGGCCGTGACCAGGCCCTGGGCTGAGAGCGGGTAGTTCTCGGGCGTCGTGCGGTCCTTCTCGATCAACGCACCGAGCACCCTTAGCTCGACGTCTGACAGAGGCATGCGCGACACGATATTACGTCAGGCGCTGCCGCCTTTGGCGAAGCGCGCCAGCGCGAACGGCGTCAGGTCGTGACGGCTCCGGCCAACCGTGGCGAGGTCGGCGACCGCTTCGCCGAGCAACGGCCCGAACTTGAAGGCGTGCCCCGAGCCGGCCCCGGCAACGATCACGTCGGGCGCCTCCGGCAGCCTGTCGACGATGAAGCGCTCGTCGGGTGAGACCGTGTAGTAGCAGCTGACCGCGGCCACGAGCTCGCCGCTCAGGCCCGCCAGCAGCCTCCTGGCCCCGTCGGCCGTGCGCCTCACCCAGACGCCGTCGACGGGTTCCGGGCCGAGTTCGGGGTCAACCCCGACCCGCTGAGGCGGCGCCCCTGTGTGGTCGCCGACCTTCACGGCGTTGGGCCGCTCGAAGACGGGCAGCCCGTAGATCGCGGGGCCGGCCGGGCGGCTGCGGTCGATGAATATCGGCATCCGCCCGAGCGCGAACCGCGCGGCGTCGTCGCCGGTCCGGAGGTACGAGACCTGCTGCGCGACCACCTTGAGCTCCACCCCGGCCAGCCGCACCAGCCGACCCAACCACGGTCCCGCGGCCACGACGACCTTCTCCGCCCTGTAACGCTCCCGCTCCGTGACCACCTCGACGTGCCCCGCCGCCTGCGCGATGCCCAGCACGCGCTCCCTCTCCCTGAGCGCTGCGCCCTCCTCGGCCGCACAGCGCTGCATGCTCGCCACTGCCCGGTCGGCAGCCAGGACGCCGGCGTCCTCCTGGTAGAGGGCCTCGAAGTCGGCGTCGAGGGCGAAGGCGGGGAAGCGTGAGCTGAGGTCGTGGCCGCTGAGCAATGAGGCCGGTCGGCCGGCGTCGGCCAGGGCCCTCGCGAGCACCCGGAGCACCTGGGATCCGGTCTCAGCGATGTCGACGCCGCCAGTCTTGAACAGGAGCTTCTCACCGCTGCGCTCCTCGAGGTGCGCCCAGGCGGTGCCGGCCGCCTCGGCGAGCCTCACGTGATGAGCGTCCTCGTAGGCGTGACGGTAGATGCGGGAGCCGCCGTGCGACGAGCCGCGGGCGTGGAGGAGATCGAACCTCTCGAGCAGCAAGGTCTTGCCACGCAGCGCCAGGTGCATGGCGGCCGCGCTGCCGATCACGCCTGCACCAAC
>CAZQVC010000028.1:0-10021 GCA_964596625.1 uncultured bacterium
GGCAGATCGCCAGGCACCACCACGGCGAGCTGAGCGTGACCAGCGAGCCGGGCGCGACCGTGTTCGAGCTGCGCCTGCCGTTGCTGGAGGAGGACGACGTCGAGTGAGCGCCGTGCGAGCCGGCGCGGGCTGGCCGTGGCACGCGGGTCCGGAGCGTTACCGCCCGGCGGCGCTCATAGGTTCCCTCAGAGCTTCGGCAGCGTGACGCCCCTCTGCCCCTGGTACTTGCCCTTGCGATCGTTGTAGGTCGTCTCGGGGCGCTCGCCCTGGAAGAACAGCAGCTGCACTATGCCCTCGTTGGCGTAAACCTTCGCCGGTAACGGCGTGGTGTTCGATAGTTCCAGCGTTACATGTCCTTCCCAACCTGGTTCTAAAGGCGTAACATTTGCTACTATGCCGCAACGTGCATACGAACTTTTTCCTAGTGCAATAACCATAGTGTCTTCGGGTATGCGCATGTACTCCACCGACCGCGTCAACGCGAACGAGTTCGGGGGGATGATGCAGGTGTCGCCGTTGTGCTCGATGAGGCTCCTGGTGTCGAAGTGCTTCGGGTCGACGACGGTGTTGAACGCGTTGACGAAGATCCGCCACTCGGGCGCGGCGCGCAGGTCGTAGCCGAAGCTCGACAGCCCGTAGCTGATGACCCCTTGACGCACCAGGCCGTCCTCGAACGGGGTGATCATCCCAGCGAGGGCCTTCTCTCTAATCCACCGGTCGGGACGAATGCTCATGGCCGGAGTCTATCAACGCCGCCGGCGCCGGCCGACCGCGACCCGGGAACCGCCGAGGCCGCGTGCGCGATAATCGGGTGATGCACATCTTCCGCTCACCTTCCGGCTCTGCGGCCTGGAGCCTGGCCGCACGAGCCGTCGGCGCGGCCCTGGCCGCGGCCTGCCTGCTGTCGACGCCTGCCCTCGCGCAGGACGGGGCGGAGACGACGACCGCGTCGCCATCGAGCCACACCGTCTACGAGCTGACCCAGAGCCAGATCCCGCTCGGCGAGGCCGGCGTGCTGATCGAGAGCTCGGACACCGGCTACGTCTCGACCTCCTACGTCGTGCTCCACGGCCTCATCGACGTCTCCAACGAGCTCGTGACCCGGCCGGACGGCACCGCCATCAGCTACTCGCTGAGCGGCACTAGCCAGGGAAGCGAGGTGAGCGTCGAGGTCGACTTCACCGAGGAGGGCGCGGTCCTGTTTATCGATGCTGCGGGCATCGAGAGTTCCGTGGAGATCGAGAGCGGCGGGCCGTTCTACGTCGTCGACAACAACTTCATCGACGGCTTCCAGATCCTGGCCAACGCGCTGAAGAGCAGCGGCGCAGAGCAGCTCGACGTGCCGGTGATCGTGCCGCAGGTCGCCTCGGTCGGTCGGGCCGTGGTGCGCAGCACTGGCGTCAGCAAGGCGGTCGTCACCGACGACGAGCGGGTCGACGCGCACGAGGTCGAGGTCACGCTCAAGGTGCTCAACCAGGAGATCGCCGTCGACCTGTGGCTCGACGACGCGGGCGAGATCGCCGTGATGGAGCAGGCGGTGGGGGCCATCCGCTTCGAGCGCAGCCGCGCCGCCACGGCCGAGGCCGCCGGTGCAGCCCGCGACGGCGACTCCTCGGCTGACCGGCGCGAGACCGCCGAAGAGGTGCTGGAGCGCACCGCGGCGTGCGTAGAGTTGAGCAAGGTCGAGGTGCGCTCGGCCGGAGCGCTGCTGCAGGGGCTGCTCAGCCTGCCGACCGCGATGGACTCGGCGCGAGGCGCGCCCACCCTGATCCTCCTGCCCGGCAGCGGCGCGGTCGACCTGCGCGGCAACGCGCCGCCGCTCATCAGCAACGCCGGCTACGAGCAGCTGGCCAACTCGCTCGGCTGCAGCGGGTACGGCGTCTTGCGCATCGCCAAGCTCGGGATACCCCCCTCGACCGGCGACCCCAACGCCGTGACCCTCGACACCTACGCCTTCAACACCGCCGACTGGCTGGACGTGCTGGCCGAGACGCCTGGCGTAGACCCGCACCGGCTCGGCGTGATCGGTCATTCGGAGGGCGGCCTGATCGCGCTGTACGGCACGGCGCTGGGCATCATCGAACCGAAGGCGATCGTCCTCATCAGCACGCCTGGCCGTCCCATGGACGTGCTCCTGCGCGAGCAGATCCTCGCCAGCGCACGGCGCGGCGGAGCGGACGACGCGGCGCTCGAGCAGCTCGGTGAGCAGTTCGACGAGGTCATCGACGCGGTGAAGACCTCGACCGGCACGACGCTCGAGGTCACCGAGGAGCTCGCCGACAACCCCGTGGTCTCGCTGTTCGCGTTCGCCACGGGTCTGTTGCGCAGCGAGATGGCCCAGGACCCGGCGCAGCTGATCGCGGAGGTCGACGTGCCGATCGTCATCTTCCAGGGCGGCAAGGACCTGCAGGTGTTGCCCGTCGACGGGCGGATCTTGTCCGAGGCAGCCCCGCATGCGCTGCTCCTCGAGCTGCCCGACCTCACGCACAACCTCGTCGACGTGGCGGGGCCCGCCGTCAGCGGCCTGGTGCCGGCTCACGACGCGGCGATCTCGCGCACGCTCGTCGCGGCCCTCGCCAGCTACCTCAACGGGACCTTGCGCCTGGCTCGCTGAAGCAGGCGCACACTCCGGTGACGGTCGTACCTCGCTCATTGTGAGCGGCGCTTACTCTCAGTTGCTCTGAGTGCGCTCGTGAACCTGGGGGGCACGGAGCGCCGCGCCCTGCGGCGTGGCCCCGTGCGGCCACGCGTCAGCTCGGCAGGCACCTGACAGTACAGAGGTGAGAGATGAACAGACCGCTCGCTTGGTTGGCCTTCGTCTTGGTCCTTGTGGCTCTAGCCGGCTGCGCCGGGAGCCTCAACCCCGCGGCCGAGCTGGCCAGCGTCACGCTCAGCGTGTCTCAGCAGGCCGCAATCGGCGCTCAGGGCGTGCCCACGGATGCCGGCGGCGCCAGCGCCGTTCACACGTTCGAGATCGCGGTCTTCGACCGCCACGGCGCGCCGGTCAGCTTCGACGGCGACGGCACCTACGACCCGGATGGCGACACCACGACGCTCGAGCTCGCCGTCGGCGACACGGGCGTAACCCTGCGCCTGCCCACCGGCCGCTACACCTTCAGGACCTACGGGCTCTCCGCGACCGGCGAGGAGCTGCTGGCCTACGGCCAGACGACCGCCGACGTCACGCACCAGAGCACGTCGCTCAAGCTCGACGTCTTCTCGCTGATCGGGGAGGCGGAGCTGAAGCCCGAGGGCCTGCGGCACTACATCGTGCCGGGCGAGGTCCTCGACCTCTACCTCTTCGTGAGCACCGTCGGCGGCGTCTTCCGCGTGCCCCTCGGCGACTACACGGTGGAGTACGCGCTCGACGGCGATCAGGGCGAGCTGGTCGGCAGCGCGGTCGGCGTGCGCGTCAAGGTGACCACCAGCCCGACCCAGGACGTCTTCAAGATCACCGCCAAGGTGCGCGGCTGGTCGCTCAAGAACGGCCAGCCGAAGTCGCAGGTGAAGGTCTCGGCCAGCTTCCAGCGACCCTTCCTGCAGACCAGCGGCATAACCGTCGACACCGAGCGGCCCACCGTCACCTTCGATCCACCGGCCCCGGCGGCGCCCGGCGTGGAGGTCACGCTTAGCGGCACGGCCAACGACCTGGTCGGCGTGGACCGCGTGCTCGTGTTCGAGGGCCCGGTGCTCATCGGCAGCACGGCCACCGAGGACGTCGAGGCCGGGGCCGCGAGGATCACCTTCACCGACACCACCACGGGCGCCTGGCAGATGAGCTGGCTGCCGCCGGTCGACGGCCCCGGACCCAAGGTCTTCTCCCTACGGGCCGTCGCCATCGACACCAGCGGCAACGACGCCTCCGCCGACGCGGAGCTCACCGTCGGCAGCTTCGCGCCCCCACCTCCCACCATCGGCGAGCTGCAGTCGCTCAGCTCCGGCGAGCCGTTGGCCGAGGCCCTCGGCAACTGCGCCGCCACCGAGCTCGGGCTGCCCGGGCAGGGCCTGCAGGCCGTGGGCGCCGGGCTCCAGGCGGTCGGCGCCGTCGGCGGCCTGTTCCTCGGCCCCACCGCCAGCTTCGACGGGCGCCTGGTGACGCCGCAGACGGTGGCTGGCGAGGTCGACGACGTGGCTACGGGCCACGCCGCCTACTACAACGTCGCCGGGATCATGCTGGTGGACGACTTCGCGGGCCGCTACGAGCTGCCAGCCGAGCTGTTCGCCGCCGGGTTGACCCAGGGCGAACTCGAAGACCTGGTGGCTACCGGCGAGATCAGCCACGGCGCGCTGGTGCTGCATCACCTGCTCAGCATGCTCGACGCGGTCGGCTATGGAACGATTTACGAGAAGACCAACGGCGTTACCGGCGAGCCCCTCTACGTTTACGCCTCCGAGCACAAGGGGAAGATCGTCGTGCAGACGGTCGATACCGCCGGGCACGACACGGCCGAGATCGTCAAGCTCATCCGCAAGAGCTTCGAGTACGTCTCCCTGCACGGCGAGTACTGGGTTCCGGAGTTCGTGCTCAACATGAGCTTCGCCGTCGTGCCGTGCGCGGTCGCCGCCGACCTCGGCGCCAGCCTGGTCGACACCTTCGAGGAGTACGTGCAGGCCCTGCGGGAACTCAACGGCATCGGCGCGCAGTACGAGGACGACCTGGCGACGCTGCTGACGACCCCCCTGGGCGCCGAGGACGACCCGCTGCTCGCCTTCCTCGACTGCCCGCTTCCGGTGAAGCACAAGAACGTCTGCAACGGTTACTCGCATTACGACGGGGCGAAGCTCCTGTCGCTGGTCAACGTCGCCTCGGCCGGCAACCTCGGCCACGACTTCGCCCTCTACCCGGCGGCCTGGCCGACGGTCATCAGCGTCAGCTCGCAGGACGTGGCGCCTGGCGGCTACTCCGCGGAGCGCTCCGGTTACGCCAACAGCGGGGAGGTGCTCGCCCCCGGCGCGTTCTTCGAGCTCAGTGAGCCCGGCAGCGGCACCACCTTGGCCTACGCCGGCACCTCGTTCTCGGCGCCGGTCGTCACGCTGTTCACCGCGCTCGACCTGATGAGGGACAGGCTCTGCGAGCCCGGTGAGATCTCCGGGCCGGCCGCGACGGCCCCTGCCCTGGCCTACGGCGCGAACGACGACGTCCCGCTCGACAGCGTCTTCGGCAACGCCGACTCCGCCATCGCGACGTACTGCCAGGAGTAGGCGCGCGGGAACCCCGTGGTCGCGAACCGCGTTCACCCGGGGTTCGCGACCACAGGCGCCGGTTATACTGACGCCGAGCCACAATTCAGCAGTGCTAGTCACTGAGAACCACTAGGAGGTCGTGCATGAAGCGTCGTGATTTCCTGAAGAAGGCCGGCGTGGTCGCCGCTGGCGCCAGCCTCTCGCCACTGATGTTCGCCAGGGCGCAGGACCGGCAGACGTTCCGCTGGGGCATGCCGACCTCGTGGCCCACCTCGCTCGACAACCTCTACGGCGGCGCGGTGAACCTTGCGAACTATCTGCGCGACATGACCGACGGGCAGATCGACATCGAGGTCTTCCCGGCCGGCGCCCAGATCGGCGGGCTCGAGGTCTTCGACGCCGTCGCCAGCGGGGCGTTCGAGCTCGGTCACTCGGCGTCGTACTACTACATCGGCAAGGACCCCTCGCACGCGTTCTTCACCTGCGTGCCGTTCGGGATGACCGCCGTGCAGCTCAACTCCTGGGTCCACAGCGGCGGCGGCCAGGAGCTGTGGGACGAGCTCAACGCGCGCGACAACATGATCGGCCTGCTCTCAGGCAACACCAGCATGCAGATGGCCGGCTGGTTCAACCGCGAGATCAACACGCCGGACGACCTGCGCGGCCTGTCGTTCCGCACCGCCGGCCTAGGCGGTCAGGTCTACGCCGACGCCGGCGTGAACGTCCAGACGCTGCCCGGCGGCGAGATCTTCCTCGCCCTCGAGCGCGGCGTGCTCGATGCGGCCGAGTGGGTTGGCCCGCACGACGACGAGACCCTCGGCCTCAACAACGCCGCCCGCTACTACTACGGCCCCGGCTGGGCCGAGCCCGGCGCCGGCTTCTGCACCTACATCAACCTCGACGCGTGGAACTCGCTGCCCCCGCACCTGCAGGCCGCATTCCGCACCGCGGCCAAGGCCGTCAACTCGCAGATGTACTCCGACTACACCGCGAAGGACCCGGCGGCGTTCAACCGCATGGTCGCCTCCGGCACCGAGCCGCGCGTCTTCAGCCAGGAGATCATGCAGGTCTTCCGCGACAGCTGGACGCGCATCAACGACGGCCTGCGCGAGCAGAACGAGATGTACCGCCGCATCTCCGACTCGATGAACCAGTTCCTCGAGGAGAACCGGCCGTACGACGAGCGCAACCAGCACGCGTACGAGGCCTTCCTGTACAGCTAGCCCGAACAGCAGCCTGTACAGCTAGGCTCAGCAGCCAGACGGCTCCGGCGTCAGCCGGCGACCGAACCCCAGAAGCGCGCGGCCCTTCAACTGGCCGCGCGCTGTTCTTCTGGGCTCAATGTCGTGGTCGAGGAGGCAGCGCCACGGCGTGGCCCCGTGACCGCCTCAGGGCCTGCTACCGCGCCAGGCTCGGCAGCCAGTTCACCAGCCCGGGGAACGCGACCAGTACCAGTAGCGTCGCGACCTGGATGGCCACGAACGGGATGATCCCCCGGTAGATGTCGGTGGTCTTCACCCCGGGCGGTGCGACGCCCTTGAGGTAGAACAGCGAGAAGCCGAACGGCGGCGTGAGGAACGAGCTCTGCAGGTTCATCGCGATGACCACGCCGAACCACAGGAGCATCTGCGGCCCGAAGAACGCCTCGGCGATGGGCGCGATGAGCGGCACGACGATGAACGTGATCTCGATGAAGTCGATGAAGAAGCCGAGTAGGAAGATCACCACCATGGTGAAGAACATGAACCCAACGGCACCACCGGGCAGGTTGAGGAGGAAGTTGTCGACCACGTGGCCGCCGCCGAGGGCGGTGAACACCATCGAGAACGCCGTTGCGCCGACCAAAATGATGAACACCATGCTGGTGAGCCGGACGGTGGTGTCCATCGTGTCGAGCAGGTTGCGGCGCGTGAGGCGGCGGTTGACGGCCGCCAACAAGGTCGCGCCGGCCGCTCCAGCGGCGCCCGCCTCGGTCGGGGTCGCGATGCCGAAGAATATGGTGCCGAGCACCAGCATGACGAGCACCAGCGGCGGCACCAGGCTCTTGAGGATCTTCAGCGCCAGTCGCCAACCCGAGAGAGAGCGGGCCTCGGGCGGCAGCGCTGGCGCCTCAGCTGGCCGACGCCAGGCGACGAACGCCACCCAGGCGATGAACAGTCCCGCCAGGAGGAAGCCGGGGATGAACGAGCCGAGGAAGAGGTCGCCGACGGAGACGCCGATCTGGTCGCCGAGGATCACCAGCACGATCGACGGTGGGATGATCTGCCCCAACGTACCTGAGGCCGCCACCACACCGGTTGAGAGCGTCTTGGCGTAGCCGTACTTGAGCATCACCGGCAGGGCGAGTACTCCGAGGGTCACGACCGAGGCGCCAACCACGCCGGTGGAGGCCGCCAGCAGCGCGCCGACCACCACTACCGAGATCGCCAGGCCGCCGCGCAGCTTGCCGAACAGCATGCCCATCGACTCCAGCAGCTCCTCCGCCAGGCCGCTGCGCTCGAGCATCACGCCCATGAACACGAAGAACGGCACCGCGACGAGCGTGTAGTTGTCCATGATCGTGCCGAAGATCCGCTGCGGCAGGATGTTCAGCCTGGCCACGTTGAACACCGGCTCCCACGGCAGGGAGAAGCCGAGGTAGACGTCGGTGAAGTTCGAGCCGATCAGGGTGAAGAGGACGGCCGTGCCGCCCAGCGTGAAGGCCACGGGGAAGCCGATGAGCAGCAGCCCGACCACCACGGCGAACATCCACAGGCCGAGCATCAGGCCGGCCCCTGCGCCGGGTCTCTCGCCGGCGGCGTCTCGTGGATGCTGCCGGAGTTCTTCCGCCCGCTGAGGAACGCCGCGTTGTGGATCGTCTCGGAGATCGCTTGCAGGATGAGCAGGCCGAAGGCCACCGCGATCGCCGTCTTGATGGGGTACCGCGCGAGCCCGCCGGGGTTCGGGCTCATCTCGAGCGTGGCCCACGAGCGTGAGATGTACGGGATGCTGTACATGATGCCGAGCGCGGCGAACGGCACCAGGAACAGCCAGTAGCCGACGATGTCGATGATCGCCTTGCGGCGCGCGCTGAGGTTCGAGTAGATGATGTCGACGCGCACGTGGCCGTCGACCCGCATCACGTACGCCGCGCCGAGCAGGAAGATCAGGTCGAAGGAGTAGGTCTGCAGCTCGAGGTAGAAGTTGCCGGTCATGTTGGCGGCCGTCTGACGACCGACCAACGCCTCCAGCGGCCCGTAGAAGTACCTTGTCAGCACGTTGTAGACGCCGACGGTGACCATGAAGAGGGAGACCCACCACATCAGCCGGCCGATGAGGCCGGTCACCGCGTCGATGCCCCTGGCGATGCCCAACAGTACGCTCAACGTCTGGAAGACCTCCGACTGCACGAAGTGACGTTTCTAGGGTCCCGCTCAGCTTGAGTTACCGGCGCATTCTAACAGCCGTGACTCACTGGCTCCTCAGGAAAGTCTCGACGTCCCGGTTGTGAGCCGGGAGGTTGGTGTTGGGGCGGAACACCGGCTCGCCGTCGTCCGTGCCGTGCAGGAAGTAGAGGTAGAGCGCGCCGTCCTCGGCGTACCGCTCGGGCTCCAGGACCGCCCGCAACGCCTCGCTGCCGGGGTTGCCGATCGGGCCGGCCGGCACGCCGTCGCGCGTGTAGGTGTTCCAGGGCGTGTCGATGCGCAGGTCGCCGGCCACGGCGCTCAGCTCCGGCAGGGCCTTGCCCAGCCCGTACGCCACCGTCGGGTCCGACTGCAGCGGCATGCCGAGCTCTAAGCGGTTGGCGAACACGCCGGCGATGATCCCCATCTCCTCGACCGAGGCCGCCTCCGCCTGGACCATGCTGGCGAGCGTGACCCACGAGTGCACGGTCAACCCCCGGCGCGCCAGCTCGGCGGCGAGGTCCGTGGGTGTGGCGGTCGTCGTGCCCGGCTCGGTGGAGGCGGTGGTCGTCGTGGCAGCGTCGCTGGGGTCGGCGCCAGACTCGCTTGGGGCCGCGCTCTCCTCATCGGCCTCTGTGGGGTCGCCGCCCGTCGTGTCGAGGTCGGTCAGGTCGGCGGTCGCCTCGTCGGCAGCAGGGGCGTCCTCTCCCGCCTGGTCGATGTCGAAGTCGGCGAGCTCCTCGCGGAAGCGGCGCACCATCATGCCGAGCGCCTCCTCCGCCGTGGCGTGTAGCGGCACGTCGTAGACGGCGGGGAAGAGGTAGCCCTCGAGGCTGCGTCCGGCGGGCAGGTAGGGCGGAGCGAGCTCGGGTCCGGGATCCGCGACCACCGCTGCGAGCTCCGCCGCGGTCGACACGCCGTTGGCCGCCAGACGGCTCACGATGTCGGCGGCGCGCCAGCCCTCCGGCACGACGATGCTCACCACACGCGGGCGACCGCCGGCGACCAGCGTTGCTGCCACCTCGGGCGCGCTCATCGCAGGGTTGAGGTCGTAGAGCCCCTCGCCGATCGAGTGGTCGAGGTCGCGCACGCGCAGGTACGTGGTGAACGCCGTCGAGGAGCGGATCAGCCCCTCCTCCTGCAGCTCTTGCGCCACCTGCCGCCCGCCCCAGCCGGGTAGTACCTCGAACTCCACGGGTGTGGGTGTCGCGCTCGGGGCCGAGAGCAGGAAGCCAGCGACGACGCCGACGCCGGCGAGGACGAGCACCACCACCAGCAGGCCAACCGCCAACCGCCTGCCGGCGCGCGGCTTCGGCTGCGGAGACCGCGGCGGCGGCGGGCCTGGCTGCTGGCTTGCCGAGGCCCCCGGCTGCTGGCCCACCGAGGCCTCCGGCTTCGGCTCCGGCTGCCGCTGCCTGCCCCCGTCGGCCGCCGGTGGCGGTCGCGGTGAGCCG
>CAZQVC010000028.1:10121-13527 GCA_964596625.1 uncultured bacterium
CTCCGGCTGCCGCTGCCTGCCCCCGTCGGCCGCCGGTGGCGGTCGCGGTGAGCCGTGCTCCTCGGCTGGCGTGTTCTCGGTCTCGTCGCTCACCCTTTAAGATCCGTGCTCCTGCCGCTGAAGGTACGACTCGAGGATGAGCACAGCAGAGGCCTCGTCCAGCCGTCCCTTGACCTGCCGCTTGCCGCGCGGCAGCGGGCCCGAACCGACCTGACGCTGAGCGATGCGGGTCGTTAGTCGTTCGTCCTCGAGCGTGAGCCGCACGCCCAGCGGCGCGAGCCGCTCGGCGAGCGCCTCACTGAAGGCCCTCACCTTGGCCGTCTGCGCCGAGTCGGTGCCGTCGAGGTTGAGGGGCAGACCTACCACCACCTCGGCGGCGGACTCCTCTCGCACGACCTCGACCAGCCGCTCGACGTCTTTGGCTGTGCCAGCTCTGTCCAGCGCGCCGCGCGGGAAGACGAACGACGAGCCGCGCTCGCCGCGCGCCATGCCGATGCGGGCGTCGCCGACGTCGAGCCCTAGCACGACGGGGCGAGAAGGGGACATCGTGAAGGGAGCCTTCAGGCCGCCAGCGCCTCCGCCACGCCGGCCAGGGCGGCCTCGAGGGAGGCCGGGTCCTTGAGACCCGCCTGGGCCATGTCGGGCTTGCCGCCGCCGCCACCACCGACCTTGCTGGCGATGGCGCGCACCAGGTTGCCGGCGTTGGCGCCGCGGTCGCGGGCGGCCGCGGAGGTCTTCGCGACGATGATGTTGCCGCTGCCGACCACCACGACGTCGGCGCCGGTGCGGTTGAGCTGGCTGTCGGCGGCGTTGCGCAGCGCGGCCGCGTCGAGGCCGTCGAAGGCGAAGGTGGCGAACGAGAAGCCGCCGGCCTCCTCGACCTGCACGGTGCTGGGACCGGAGGTCTGGGCGGCGGCCAGCTTGTCGCGCAGCTTGCTCGCCTCGCGCTGGGCGGCCTTGAGGTCGCCTACCAGCTTCTCCACGCGCTCGGTGAGCTGCGCGGCGTTGCCGCCGACCAGGGACAACAGCTCGCGCTGGCTGGCGCGCAGCTCTTCGAGGTAGTCGAGAGCCGAGGCCCCAACGCGCGCCTCGATGCGCCTGACGCCGGCCGACACGGCCTCCTCCGAGACGATCACGAAGGCGCCGATGGTGCCGCTGCGCGTGACGTGCGTGCCGCCGCAGAGCTCGATCGAGACGGCCGAGCCGGGCTTGGAGGTCGCCGCGGCGCTGCTCGCGCCCCGCTCCCGCCCCGCCCCTGCGCCGCCGCCGGCTCCGGCGTCGTCACCGCCGATCGTCACCATGCGCACGCGCTCCCCGTACTTCTCGCCGAACAGCATCATCGCGCCGGCCGCACGGGCCTCCTGGAGCGGCACCTCACGCCAGTCGACGGCGAGGTCGGCCTGGATCCAGCGGTTCACCAGCTGCTCGACCCGGCGGATCTCGTCCGGTGTCATGGCGTGGTTGTGCGCGAAGTCGAAGCGCAGCCTGTCGGCCGCGACCAGCGAGCCGGCCTGGGCGACGTGGCTGCCAAGCACGGTGCGCAGCGCGGCGTGGAGCAGGTGGGTAGCGGTGTGGTGCTTCTCGGTCTCGCGGCGGCTCGGGTCGACCGTCGCGCTCACCTGCTGGCCGCTCTGCAGACGGCCGCGAGCGACGCGCAGCTCGTGCAGGTAGAGGCCGTGGCTCGAGCGCTTGGTGTTCGTCACCAGCGCCGCGCCGCCCGGCCACTCGAGCTTGCCGACGTCGCCGACCTGGCCGCCGCCCTCGGCGTAGAACGGGGTCCGCGTGAGGATCGCGACGCCGCTCTCGCCCTCCTCGAGGCTCTCGCGGGCCTCACCGCCAGCGGTGAGCGCGACGACCTCGGCGACGTCGGACAGCGAGCCGTAGCCGGTGAACTCGGTCTCGCCGTGGCGTTCGGCGACCCCGCCGTAGAGGTCGCTCTCGACGGTGAACAGCTGGCGGTCGCCGACCTCGCCGCGCGAAGCGGTCCTGGCGCGCTCCCGCGCCGCCTCGTAGCCCTCGCTGTCGACGTTCACGCCGCGCTCGGCGGCGAGCTCTCGGGTGAGGTCGAGCGGGAAGCCGTGCGTCTGCCACAGGTCGAAGGCGACGTCGCCAGGCAGCACGTCGCCGCCGAGATCGTCGAGCAGGTTGCCGACGCGCTGGATGCCGGCCTCGAGGGTGCGCATGAACTGCTCCTCCTCGTTGGCCAGCACGCCGACCACGCGGTCGCGGCCGTCACCGAGCTCCGGGTACGGCTCGCCCATCGACTCGATCACCGAGTCGACCAGCAGGTGAAGCGTGGTGTCCCGGCGTCCGAGCAGGTAGGCGTGGCGCGCGGCGCGGCGCACCAGCATCTTGACCACGTAGCCGGCGCCGTCGTTGGCGGGCAGCACGCCCTCGGTGATCGCGAAGGCGGCGGCGCGCACGTGGTCGGCGATGACGCGGTGCGAGAGGCTCTCGCGGCCGGCGTAGTCGATGCCAGACAGCTCGCTGACCTTGCGGATGGTGGGTTGGAACAGCTCGGTGCCGTAGGCGTCGGGTTGGCCGGTCATGATGGCCGCGAGGCGCTCGAAGCCGAGGCCGGTGTCGATGTTCTGCTGCGGCAGCGGCTCGAGCACGCCGCCGTCGCGGCGGTCGAACTGCGTGAAGACGAGGTTCCAGTACTCGATGTAGCGGTCGCCCGAACCGGTGTTGGGCCCGGTCTCGTCGCTGCTGCCGAAGCTCGGGCCGCGATCGTAGAAGACCTCCGAGCACGGCCCGCAGGGACCGTTGGGGCCGAGGCTCACCGCGTTGGCCGGCCAGAAGTTCTCGTCCTCGCCCCAACGCGACAGGCGCCCAGGGTCGACCCCGACGTCCTGCGTCCAGACGTTCGCCGCCTCGTCGTCGTCGCGGTAGACGGTGACGTAGAGGCGCTCGGGGTCGAGGCCCAGCCACTCCTTCGAGGTGGAGAACTCCCAGGCCCACTGCGCCGCCTCGCGCTTGAAGTAGTCGCCGAACGAGAAGTTGCCGAGCATCTCGAAGAACGAGTGGTGGCGCAGGGTGCGGCCGACGTTCTCGATGTCGTTGATGCGCAGGCACTTCTGCGCCGTCGCGACGCGGTGCCAGACGCCCTCGTAGCCGGCGAACTTCGGGGTGGCGCCGAGGAAGTACGGCTTGAACTGCACCATGCCTGCGCTGGTGAACATCAGCGTCGGGTCGGGGCTCTTCACGGGCCCCGACGGGTAGTGCAGGTGCCCGCGCTCGACGAAGAACTCGATGAAGCGGGCGCGTAGCTCGTTGAGCTCGGCTACCGAGTGCCTGCGGCCTTCGCTTGTGGTTCCGCCCTGTGTCACGCCGTCCTCTTTCGTCGACCCTCGCGGTGTCACGAGCCGTAAGTATACCGGCAGCAAAGTGGTCGAAGCCGATGGCC
>CAZQVC010000028.1:13627-16044 GCA_964596625.1 uncultured bacterium
GCAGCACGGTATGTTTCGCGCATGCGAGAGCGCCGCGCCACGCTGCTTGCCGCCGGTGCGGCATTCCTGCTGCTCGGCGCCGTGGTCGCCCTCTACGGGCCGCTGTTCCCGCAATTGCGCGAGCGCTTCGGCGTCGGCCTCGACCAGGTCGGCGCGGTGGTCAGCGCGCACTTCCTCGGCTCCTTCGTCACCGTCATCACCTCAGGCGTGATGCTCCGCCGCCTGGGGTACCGGCGCGTGCTGGTCGGCGGCTCCGCCTCGCTCGTGGTCGGCTTGAGCATCCTCGCCGCCGCGCCCAACTGGCTCTGGTTCATGGTCGGCGCGACGCTGGTCGGCCTCGGCTTCGGCGCCGTGCAGGTGGCGGTCAACCTGCTCGTCGCGCGCACCTTCGAGGACGGCGCGGCGTCGGCGCTCAACCTGGTGAACGCCGTCTTCGGACTCGGCGCGCTGGGCGCGCCGCTGGTGATCGCGCTGTTCGCTCCCGGGTTCACCTTGCCTATCGCGCTGCTCGCCGCGCTTGCCGTCGTCGTGCTCCTGGCGCTGGCCAGGCTGAGCCGCTACCCGACGCCACCCCGGCTCGTGCGCAGCGACGGCGGCCCGACGAGCGGCACGGCGCTGGTCGTCGGCTTCGTCGCGCTCTACTTCTTCTACGTGTCGGCCGAGGTCGGCGTCACCTCCTGGGCCACCGAGCATCTGACGCCCAGCTTCGGCATCGCCATCGGCGCGGCGGCGACCTCGTTCTACTGGGGCGCGCTTACGGTCGGCCGGCTCATCGGCGTGTTCGTCGCTCGACGCCTGACGCCGCGAGCCATGCTGCTGTCCGCCCTGAGCCTCGGCCTTACCGCGCTGCTGCTCGCCCAGTACACGCCGGCGGCGCCGTTCGCCTACGGCCTGGTCGGCCTGGCCCTGGCGCCGACCTTCCCCACCGGCCTGGCCTGGCTGACGTCCGCGCTGCCCAAGCGAGCCGAGCAGGTCACGCCGCTGGTGCTGGCGGCGGCCAGCCTCGGGCCGGTGGCCACCGCTCCGGTGATCGGTGCGGTCGTGGCCGACCGCGGCCTTGGCGCGGTGCCGCTCATGCTTGCGGCCTTGACGGCGTTGGCGCTGCTGAGCGCGATCTTCCTGGCCCGCGCGCAGGCCACGACAGCGGACCGGTCAGCGCCAGCGTGACGAGCGCGGCCAGCGGCGGGCCGAGGCTCGAGTAGAACGCCGCGCGCAGGGCCCACGGGCCGCTCAATGCCACCGGCCACAGCCCCGTGAGCGGCAGCAGCAGGAAGAGCATCACGCCGACCGCGAGAGCGAACCAACCGAGTCCGCGCCAGGCCCACCTGCTGAGCCTGGCGCGCATGGCAGCGGCCAGGCCGAGCGTCACCGCGCCGAGCAGGAACGCGTGCAGCAGGAACACGCGCAGCCCTTGTCGGGCGACGAACGCCTCCCCGGCGGGGAAGGCAACGGCGAACTCGACCACGGCCTTGAGCGCGATAAGAGCCAGCACGAGCACGGCCACGACCCGGCTGGTGGCGTCGAGGCCCGAGGCCTGGCTCGAGCCGAGGTCATCGCTCAACCTGGTCGAGCGCAGCAGCAGGCCGACGACCCATAGCCAGGCCACCGCGGCCAGGGCACCTGACGCGCTCTCCCACGCGGCGAGCCCGCCAAGGCCGTAGGCGTCGACCCCGAGCCGCGTCAGCGTGCGCACGCCGAGGGCAGCGGTGAGCGTCCACGCCGCGACGCTCAGCTGCCGGCCGTGCCGGGCTGCCCCGACGAACACCGCGGAGACGAGGGCGGCCAGCACGCCGAGGCCGAACCAGCCGTCGGCGAACAGCGTGAGGTACATGTCGACGAACGCGTCCATCTGCGCCTGCGAGGCGGTGCCGGTGATGCCGCCCACGGCTAGCAGCACCGCCCCGACCGAGGAGAGCACCAACAACGCGACGCTGCCGTCGAAGAGGCGCAGCGACGCGGTGCGGCGAAGCCCCCAGGTCGCGCGCAGGTACGCCAGCGTGAACGCGTACCACACCGCCCCGTTGAGGCCCGAGGCCATCATCGACAGGGGCAGCTCCGCCTCGCCGAGCGGCATGAGCCGGTAGCCGCTGAGCAGGAACGGCACGTAGGCCAGCAGGCCGGCGGCGACGGCGGCGATGGCCAGCCAGGGGCCGGACCTGAACGACGCTCCGGCCTGCCGCACCGAGCCGGTGGCGAGCAGGATCAGGGCCGGGGTCGCCCAGGAGAAGAACATCAGGTGAGAGTGCGCGTGGCGCACGTCGCCGAGCAGCAAGCCGCCTGGCAGGCCGGCGTACATGCCGTAGCGCAGCAGCGCGCCGGTGCCGGCGGCGAAGGCGAACGAGAAGATCGCGAGGCGCCAGGCGGTCGTGTAGCTGCTGGTCATGGGCGTCAGTGAGCTTAACGCCGCGCCGCCGACC
>CAZQVC010000028.1:16144-20571 GCA_964596625.1 uncultured bacterium
CGCTCAGTACGCCGCAAGGAACCGCGCGACGGCCTCGTCGAGGTCGTCCACCTCCGGGATGTGCTCCTCCCAGTAGCTGAAGAACGGCATCATCTGGTGGCTGCCGGTGGCGACCTCTCTCAGCATCAGCCGCGCCATCGCGCCGCCGACCTCGAGGTAGCCGCTCTCCCTGAACCGGCGCACGGTCCGCTCCACGTCGTAAGGCACGGCGCGGTGCTCGAAGCGCCAGTTGCCTGCCACGTCCCTCTCCAGGAGCACGAACTTGGCGGTGGGGCGGCCGTCGAGCGGCAGGCCCACCGAGCCGCTGGTGACGATCGTGGCGTCCCGCCAGGGGCGGGCGGTCGGCAGGTGGTTGTGCGCGCGCACGATGAGCCGCGCCGCTTCGCAGCCGGCGAACGCCTCGTCGATCGCGCTGGACGGCGTGTACGCCAGCACCGACTCGTTGTCGCGGCGCGCGGTCGCGTGCACGATGAGCAGCTCCGGAGCCGAGGCGTGGCGGTAGCACAGCGGCAGCGCTCTCATCTCCTCGAGCTCGCCTGGCGTGAACTGCGCCACGGCCCAGCGCACCGGGGCGAAGCGCTCGGTGTGCCACAGGGGGTCGGCCTGCGGCGTGTGGAAGTCGTAGAGGTAGCGCTCGTGGTTGCCGCGCAGCAAGGTGAAGCCGCGCTCCCGCGCGAGGTCCCAGCAGGCCTTCGAGTCTGGCGCGCCGTTGACCAGGTCGCCGGCGACGATCACCTCGTCGACCGCCAGCGCGTCGACCTCCTCGAGGCACGCCTCGAGCGCGGCGAGGTTGCCGTGCACGTCGGCTAGCACCGCAAGGCGCAGCGGGGCGTGGCGCTGCTGGCCCCGGGCCGGCTCGGTCCGCAGCGACGCGTTGCTCGGTGGCAGGTCCACGCCGCTCAGACCAGCGTGCGGCGGATGCGCGAGCTGAGCGCGTCGACGACGACGATGAACGCGATGATCACGATGAGCATCATCGAGATCTCGTCCCAGCGGCGGAACGACAGCCGCTGCAGCAGCGGACCGCCGATGCCGCCGGCGCCGACCAGGCCGAGGATGGTGGCGGCGCGCAGGTTGATCTCGAAGCGGTAGAGGAGGTTGGAGGCGAACTCCGGCAGCACCTGCGGCACCACGGCGTAGAGGAACACATGCACGCCGTTGCCGCCCGCCGCGCGGATCGACTCCATGGGGCCGGGGTCGATGCCCTCGATGACGTCGGAGAAGATCTTGCCGAGGAAGCCGATGGAGTGGATGCCCATCGCCATGATGCCGGCGGTGGGGCCCGGTCCGGCGGCGGCTACGAAGATGATCGCCAGCACGATCTCGGGGAAGGTCCGGATGGCCACCAGCAGCGCCTTGCCGGGCATCGCCTGCGCGGTGCCGCCGAGCAGGTTGCGCGCGGCGATGAACGACAGGGAGAAGGCCAGGATGCCGCCGAGCAGCGTGCCCAGCACGGCCATGAAGAA
This sequence comes from uncultured bacterium, assembly GCA_964596625.1. Taxonomy (GTDB): domain Bacteria; phylum Deinococcota; class Deinococci; order Deinococcales; family Trueperaceae; genus DASRWD01. The sequence continues at coordinate 17,611 of CAZQVC010000028.1, forward strand.
CGTCTCCATCATCGAGCTGAAGGCCAGCGGGAACAGCTCGAAGTCGGGGTTGGAGAAGCCGCGCCAGAGCGGCGGCAGCGAGCGGCTGAGGCCCCTGGTCACGCGCTCCCAGGTCGGCAGGTCCATGGTGAGGAGCACCACGACCAGCAGCACGACCGAGAGGACCGCGCCGGTGAGCAGTAACGCCTGGTTGCGGCGCATCGCCGCGGGCGGGCGGGGGATCGCCGGCTGGGCGTCGGGCAGTGGCTGGCTCATATGAGCTTCGACCTCGCCCAGATCGACACGCCGTCGATGGCCAGCACCACGATGAAGATCACCAGGATGATGAGGCCGACGCCGGTGAAGTCGAAGAAGTTGAGGCGCTCCTGCAGCGTGAAGCCGATGCCGCCGGCGCCGACGTAGCCGATGATCACCGAGGCGCGCACGTTGATCTCGAAGATGTAGAGGATGTAGCTGACCATGGTGGCGGCGACCTGGGGGATGACGGCGTACACGATGGTCGCCACGCGACCCGCGCCGGTCGCCCTGAGCGCCTCGAGGGGGCCGGGGTCGATTGACTCGACGGTCTCGGAGCCGAGCTTCGCCAGGATGCCGATGGAGAAGAGCGTGAGGGCCACCGCCCCGGGCAGCGGGCCGACGACCAGGATCGGCACGAGGATGGCCGCCCACAGCAGGTCGGGGATGCTGCGCAGGATCGTGAGCAGCGTGCGGGCAACCCACATGCTCACCGGGTCGATGGCCGTGTTGGCAGACGCCAGGAAGATCAGCGGCATGGCCAGCAGCGTCCCGAAGAACGTGCCGACGTAGGCGATCTGCAGCGTCTCGACGAGCGGTGGGAGCAGGTCGGGGAGGTAGGCGCCCCAGTCGGACCCCAGCTCGGAGAGCGGCGGCACGAGGCGCCCGAAGAAGCGCCAGAAGTCGGCCGCGCCGGTGAACAGCGCCTCGAGGTCGAAGTCGGTCTGGCGGACCGCGATGACCACCAGGCCGGCGACGATGCCCAGTGAGAGCAGCGCCTTGAGCCGCCCAGCCACGGGCGGGCGGGGAAGGTCGGACCTCGGCGCGGCTGACGCCTCAGGCGCCACGCATGTCCTTCTCGCGGTCGATGGGACGACCGTAGATGTCCTCGAACACCTTGTCCGAGGCCTCGGCCGGCGTGCCGTCGAAGACCACGAGGCCGTCGCGCATGCCGATGATGCGGTCGGCGTACTCACGGGCCATGTCGATGAAGTGCAGGTTGACGATGGTGGTGATGCCGTCCTCGCGGGCGATGCGCTTGAGGTCGCTCATCACCGCGTGCGAGGTGGGCGGGTCGAGGCTGGCGACCGGCTCGTCGGCGAGCATCACCGACGGCTTCTGCGCCAGCGCCCGCGCGATCCCGACGCGCTGTTGCTGGCCGCCGGAGAGCGCGTCGGCGCGCACGAACGCCTTCTCGGGGATGCCGACCCTGGCGAGGCACTCATGCGCCAACGCGACGTCGGCGCGGGGGAAGGTGCCCAGCACCCCGCGCCAGGCCGGCACGTCGCCGAGCCGGCCGGAGAGCACGTTGCGCAGCACGCTGGAGCGCTTCACGAGGTTGAAGGTCTGGAAGATCATGCCGATGTCGGAGCGGACCTGACGCAGCCTGCGGCCGCGCGCCGCGGTGACGTTGACCTGCTCGACGTGCACGCTGCCGGCCGACGGCACGACCAGGCTGTTGACGGTGCGGATGAGCGTGGACTTGCCGGCGCCGGAGAGGCCGACGACCACCACGAACTGACCGCGCGGGATGGTGAGGCTCACGCCCTTGAGGGCCTTGAGCCCGGTCTTGTAGGTGACCTCCACCTCGCGGAAATCGATATGGGACACGCGAAAGATTACCCCAAAAGACGGGGCCGGCTCGGTGCGAACCGGCCGGCCCAGTACTAGCGGCGGCCCACTCTGTGGCCGCCTACCGGTTTCAGCGCTGGAAGGTCGCGGAGACCTCGCGCACGGCGTCGTAGACCGAGGGGTCCTCGATGCGCGCGAACTCGGTCACGTTGAACAGGGCCTCGGTGAGGGCCTTGCCGTCTTCGGTGTTGGCGATGTCGATGAAGGCGTCGGCGATCTGCTCCTTGAGCTGATCGTCGATGTTGGGGAGGATGACCATGCCGTCGTTGGGGATGTCGACGGAGTAGCCGAGGATGCAGACCTCGTCCATGACGTCGGGGTAGTCCTCCTGGATGGTCGTGCGGCCGTCGGAGCCGGGCGAGCCGCCGAAGGTCACGGCGACGTCGACGTCACCGAGGTAGACGGCGAGCATCGCGGCGTCGTGCGAGCCGGCGAAGATGCCGTTCATCTCGGTCTCGGGATCGATGCCGTACTGCGTCTTGAGGGTGACGAAGGGGAACTGGTAGCCGGACGAGGAGCCGGGGTCGACCCAGGCGATGGTCTTGCCGCGCAGGTCCTCGAACTCTTCGATGCCGCTGTCGCAGCGCACGTTGAACTGCGAGCGGTAGGTCATGCTGCCCTGGCGCACCGAGGAGAGCAGCGGCTCGGCGCCGTGGGCGTCCATGGCCTGGACCATGGCCGACGGGCCGAACATGCCGATGTGCACGCGGCCGGTGCCCATGGCTTCCACCAGGCCGACGTAGCCGGTGCTGACGAAGGTGTCGACGGGGATGAGCAGGCGCTCGCTGAGCATCTCGGCCAGCGGCTCGAGGCTGTCGACGATCGCGTCGGCCTCACGGCTCGGCACCATGCCCAGCACCAGGGTGTCGGGGATCTCGCCGTCCTGGGCGAAGCCGACGAACAGGGTGCCGGCCAGCACCAGGGCCAATGCGGTCTTGAGTACTCGCTTCACGTGTCTCCTCCAAATGGGTGCGACATGTCGGGCCAGCCGGCATGGCGGTGTGCGTTGGCTGTGCCCTTCGCGGGATAAAGCGTAGCACGCGCCCGCGCGCTTCCGGCCGGCGCTCAACGGTCGGTTAAGCGACCGTGGGAGGT
>CAZQVC010000028.1:20671-26906 GCA_964596625.1 uncultured bacterium
CGCGCCGGCGGCCACGATGGCCCGCGCCAGGGCCTCAGTGGCATCGACGATCGGCGGCTCGGTGGGCGCACGCCTGACTCCGCTGCCGAGCACCAGCGGCACCTCGGTGCAGGCGGCGACGATCACCTCGGCCCCCGCCCTCGTGAGCGAGTCGGCGAACGACGACATCGCTGCTTGCACCTCCGGGCCGGTGTCGCCCGCCTTGACGCGGTAGATGACCTGCATGAAGCGCTCCAGCTCCGCGCCCGTCAACGTGATGGCCGCCTTGCCGGCGCCGGCCAGGGCCTCCTGGTAGAGGCCGGCCTCGAGCGTGCCGGTCGTGGCCAGCAGGCCCACCGACCTGCTACCTGGCGCCCGCGACGCCGCCTCCGCGAGCGCCGCCTCGACGATGCTCAGGAAGGGCAGCTCTGCGGCCGCCACGATCTCGTCCTGGTAGGCGTGCGCGGCGTTGCAGGCCATGGCGAGGAACTCCGCGCCGGCCGCCTTGAGGCGCAGCGCCTTGGCGATCAGGGCCGGCGCGCTCGACGGCCCTCGGCCAGCGACCGACTCGTTGCGGTTGGGGACCTCCGGGTCGGCGTCGATGATCAGCCGCACGTGGTCCTGGTCGCGAGAGGCGGGGGTGAGCGCGAGGACCTTGGCGTAGAGGTCGAGCGTGGCGGCCGGACCGAGGCCGCCGATGACGCCGATCAGGGGCCGGCCGCTCGACCTTGGGTTCACGAGAGGAGCACGTCCTGGTAGGCGTAGAGCGCCGGCGAGCCGCCGGTGTGGAGGAACACGACGTTCGCGGAGGTGGGGAACGCGCCGCGCCTGACCTGATCGATGAGGCCGGCGGCCGCCTTGCCGGTGTAGACCGGGTCGAGAAGCACGCCCTCGAGCTGGGCGAACAGCTTCACGGCCTCGACCATCGCGTCGGTGGGCAACGAGTAGCCGTCACCCACGTAGTCGTCGAGCACCCGCACCGTCTCGGGCGCGATGTCGTGGGTCGAGCCGGCGAGCTCGGCGGTGCGGCGCGCGAGGTCGAGGATCTTCGCCTCCTGCTGCTCCTTGGGCGCGCGCACGCTGACGCCGATGAGGTCGACAGCGGCGTTGGCGCCGCTCAGGCCGGCGACCATGCCGGCGTGCGTGCCGCCGCTGCCGCTGGCCAGCACCAGGTGGTCGATGACCAGGCCGAGGTCGAACGCCTGCTGCATGAGCTCTTGCGCACAGGCGACGTAGCCGAGGGCGCCCAGCGGGTTGGAGCCGCCGCCCGGGATCGCGTAGCCGAAGCGTCCGGCGCTCGTGAGCTCGGCGAGCTCGGCGTCCATGGCGGCTGCCAGGTCGGCGCCGCCGTCGACCACGGTCAGCTTCTCGGCGCCCAGCAGCCGGTAGAGGAAGTTGTTGCCGCTGGCCTTCTCGTCGTAGCTGCCCGGCACGCGCTGCTCCAGCACCAGGCGGCACGACAGGCCCTCCTCCACGGCGGCCGCCAGCGTCAGGCGGCAGTGGTTCGACTGCACCGCGCCGACCGTCACCAGGGTGTCGGCCCCGGCCTCGAGCGCGTCGGCCACCAGGAACTCGAGCTTGCGCGTCTTGTTGCCACCGCCGGCCAGCCCGAGCTGGTCGTCGCGCTTGAGCCACAGTCGCGGACCGCCGAGATGGGCGCTGAGCCGGTCGAGCGGCCTGAGCTCGGTCGCGCCCTTGGTGTAGCGCCGACGCGGGAAGCGGGCGAGTTGCATCTGACACCTCCTGGAGGCCGCGCGGCGTGCCGGGCGAGCCGCCCACGACCCCGTTCGCAGCGGGGATAGCGTGCTACTCTCGTCTACCATGAGCGCGTCAGGCAAGAGCTCAGCTCCGAGCAGCGCAGCGGCTCAGCCCGCGGGTGCGGCGAGCGCGTACCCGGCGGACGCGGCGGTCGCCGAGCGGCTCGCCGACGCTGGGGCCGCGCAGCGCGAGACGCACATCCGCAACGACGGCACCGACTTCGAGCTCGACTGGGTGAGGGACGCTCGCGTCAACCGCAGCGCGGTCGAGCGCCGCGCGGCGACCTTGACCACGCGGCGCAGCGTCAAGAAGGAGTGGCAGGCCGCCTGGCTGCTGAAGGCGATCACCCTCATCGACCTGACCACCCTGGCCGGCGACGACACCGCTGGCCGCGTGCGGCGGCTGTGCGCCAAGGCGCTCAACCCCGTGCGCCTCGACATCCTCGAGGAGCTGGGCATGGCCGACGCCGGGCTCACGGTGGCGGCGGTCTGCGTCTACCACGACATGGTGCCCGTCGCCGTGCAGGCTCTGCGCGGCAGCGGCGTGCCGGTCGCGGCGGTCTCGACCGGCTTCCCGGCTGGCCTCTCGCCGTTCGCGACCAGGGTCGAGGAGATCGGCCGCTCGGTGGCGGCCGGCGCCAGCGAGATCGACGTCGTGATCTCGCGCCGTCTCGCCCTCACCCAGGAGTGGCGAGCCCTCTACGACGAGATCCGCACCTTCCGCGAGGCCTGCGGCGAGGCGCACCTCAAGGTCATCCTCGCCACCGGCGAGCTCGGCACCCTGCGCAACGTCTACCGCGCGAGCCTGGTCGCGATGATGGCCGGCGCCGACTTCATCAAGACCTCGACCGGCAAGGAGAGCGTCAACGCCACGCTGCCGGTGAGCCTGGTCATGGCGCGCGCCATCAGGGCGTACTTCGAGCGCACCGGTTTGAAGGTCGGCTTCAAGCCGGCCGGCGGCCTGCGCACGGCGAAGGACGCTCTCGCCTGGCTGATCCTGATGAAGGAGGAGCTCGGCCGGCGCTGGCTCGAGCCCGACCTGCTGCGCTTCGGCGCCAGCTCGCTCCTGGCCGACATCGAGCGTCAGCTCGAGCACCACGTCACCGGTCGCTACTCGGCCACCTACCGGCACCCGCTGGGCTGATGGCGCCTGTGAGCGGTGGCGTGAACGTGCCTGCGCGTAGGGTTCTCAGGGGCATGGACTTGAAGGGCGTGAACTGAAGGGCATGGTCTGATGGGCATCAGAGAGATCTTCGAGTCGATGGAGTACGGGCCGGCCCCCGAGTCGCCCGAAGTTGCGAACGCCTGGCTCGAACGCCACGGTCGCCGCTTCGGCCACTTCGTAGCTGGGCGCTTCACCAAGCCGGCGGCCGGTGGCACCTTCGCCACCTATCACCCCGGCGACGGCAGTGAGCTGGCGCAGGTCAGCCAGGGCCGCAAGCGCGACGTCGACAGGGCCGTGAAGGCCGCTCGCGAGGCGCTGCCGGCGTGGCGCGACCTGGGGCCGCACGCGCGCGCGAAGTACCTCTACGCGCTGGCCAGGCACATCCAGAAGCACGCCAGGCTGCTGGCGGTGCTCGAGTCGCTCGACAACGGCAAGCCGATACGCGAGACCCGAGACCTCGACGTGCCCTTGGTGGCCCGGCACTTCTATCACCACGCCGGCTGGGCTCAACTGCTGGAGACCGAGTTCCCCGGCTACGAGGGCGTCGGCGTCTGCGGCCAGATCATCCCGTGGAACTTCCCGCTGTTGATGCTGGCCTGGAAGGTCGCGCCGGCGCTGGCGGCCGGCAACACCGTGGTGCTCAAGCCCGCCGAGTTCACGCCGCTGACGGCGCTGGCCTTCGCCGAGCTGACCCAGGAGGTCGGCCTGCCCGCAGGCGTGTTCAACGTCGTCACCGGCGACGGCGAGACGGGCGCGGCGTTGGTCGACAACGACGACCTCGACAAGATCGCGTTCACCGGCTCCACCGAGGTCGGCCGCATCATCCGCAAGGCGACCGCAGGCCGCAAGGTCAAGCTCTCGCTCGAGCTCGGCGGCAAGTCGCCCTTCATCGTCTTCGACGACGCCGACCTCGACAGCGCGGTGGAGGGCGTCGTCGACGCCATCTGGTTCAACCAGGGTCAGGTCTGCTGCGCCGGCAGCCGCCTGCTGGTGCAGGAGAGCATCGCCGCCAAGGTCGAGTCGAAGCTCAGGGAGCGCATGGAGACGCTGCGCGAGGGCCCCTCGCTGGACAAGGGCATCGACATCGGCGCGATCATCGCGCCCGTGCAGCTGAGCAAGATCGAGCGCCTGGTCGAGCAGGGCAAGGCCGACGGCGCCCACTGCTTCCAGCCCAGCTGGGCCGTTCCGCAGGAGGGCTGGTACTACCCGCCGACCCTGTTCACCAACGTCTCGCCAGCCGCGGCCATAGCCCAGGAGGAGATCTTCGGGCCGGTCATCGTCAGCCTCACCTTCCGCACGCCGGAGGAGGCCGTCGAGCTGGCCAACGACACGCGCTACGGCCTCGCCGCCAGCGTCTGGACCGAGAACGTCAACCTCGCCCTCGACGTCGCACCGAAGCTCAAGGCCGGCGTGGTGTGGATCAACTCGACCAACCAGTTCGACGCCGCCGCCGGCTTCGGCGGCTACCGCGAGAGCGGCTTCGGCCGCGAGGGCGGGCGCGAGGGCATGTTCGAGTACCTCAGGCCCTCCTTCGAGGCGAACCTCGGGCAGTACGCCGTGGACGACCTGGCTGAGCCCGCCGGACCCGAGCTCCTGGGCGAACCGGAGGACGGCGGGAGCGACGCCGCCGGCGGTCCGACCGTCGACCGCACCGCCAAGCTCTACATCGGCGGCAAGCAGAAGCGACCGGACGGCAACTACAGCTACCCGGTGCTGGGGCCGAAGGGCGAGCGCGTCGGCGAGGCTCCCCTCGGCAACCGCAAGGACGTCCGCGACGCGGTCGAGGCCGCCGTCAAGAGCTCGTCCTGGACCTCGACGACCGCCCACAACAGGGCCCAGGTCATCTACTACGTGGCCGAGAACCTCGAGCTGCGCGCCCCCGAGTTCGAGCAGCGCCTGCGCGCGCTGACCGGCGCCAGCCGCAAGGCCGCAGCGCGCGAGGTCGAGGCCAGCGTCGCGCGGCTGTTCAGCTACGCCGCCTACGCCGACAAGTACGACGGGGCCGTGCACCCGACGCCCATGCGCAACGTCACCCTGGCGATGAACGAGCCGTACGACGTGATGGCCGTGGTCTGCCCAGACGAGGCTCCGCTGCTGGCGTTCGTGTCGCTGGCGTTCCCGCCCCTGGCGATGGGCAACCGCGTGGTGGCGGTGCCGTCGGCGCGCTGGCCGCTGGCCGCGACCGACTTCTACCAGGTGCTCGAGACCTCCGACCTCCCGGCGGGCGCGCTCAACATCGTCACCGGGGTGCGCGACGAGCTCGCCGCGGTCCTGGCCAAGCACGACGCCGTCGAGGCGATGTGGTACTTCGGCTCGGCCGCTGGCAGTGAGCTGGTCCAGCGCGAGAGCGCCGGCAACCTCAAGGCCACCTGGGTCAACGCCGGCGCCAGGCGCGACTGGTTCGACCGTGAGCAGGGCGAGGGCCGCGAGTTCCTGCGGCGCGCGACGCGGGTCAAGAACGTCTGGGTCCCGTACGGGGAGTGAGCTGTTCGGCGGCGCACCTACCTGTGCGATTGATTAACGGACGCTGACGGCGCTGCGTCACCTGGGCTTAGGTTCCTCAGACACGGCTTGGATAGCATCGGCTGTCGCTCGCCGAAGTGGCTTTGATGCGGCTTCCCAGCGAGTTCCTTGGCGCCGCGCGGTCACGCGCACTCACGGGCGCCAGAAAGGCAGAATCCACATGTCCAAGTTCGTCAAGCTCGTGCTTGCCATGCTCCTCGCCGCCTTCGTCGGCTCGGCGCTGGCGCAGGACGAAGAGCTCACCCCCACCGTCGAGTTCACGCTCAACGGCGGGATCGGCAGCCAAGGCTTCGAGTGGGTCGGCGTCGGCGGCGAGATCGACGGCGTTCGCAACCCCGACCTCAACGTCAAGGTCGGTGACGTCGTGAAGGTCACGATCGTCAGCACCGACGGCATGCAGCACGACTTCGCCATCGACGAGCTCGACGTGCTCTCCGAGCCCGTCACCGGCCAGGGCGAGGAAGTCAGCATCGTCTTCGAAGTGACCGAAGCCGGCGAGTTCATCTACTACTGCACCACCCCCGGCCACGCCATGCCCGAAGCCAACTTCGGCATGTTCGGCAACTTCATCGTCTCGGAGTAATCCGACTCGGAGCGATGCGTCTCGGAGTGATCCGCCTCGGAGCGATTCGTCTCGGAGTAAATAGCCTCTGAGTAATCCGTCTCGGAGTAAGTAGCTCCGAGCAAGCTCGCGCAACGCAAACGGAGTTCGGGCCCGCCGGCTTAACAACAAGGCGGGCCCGTTCTCGTAGCGGTCCCTCGGTTCGCTCCCGCCAGGCCCGCTCCGCGCGCCCTGCTAACCTGGCGGCAC
>CAZQVC010000029.1:0-25257 GCA_964596625.1 uncultured bacterium
CGGTAATGCCGAATATGCTCCCCCCGCTTGGCGATCTGGCTCATCGCTTCGATGCCGATCTCGATGTGGCTGTCGGTGTGCGCGTTGAAGACCGCCTTCGCCGACTCGCGGGTCTTGATGCCGCCGCGCTTGAGCGGCAGGTCGGAGACCAGCAGTAGGGCGCCGATGGGCACCTTGCTGGCGAAGCCGACGGAGAACAGCGTGGCGGTCTCCATGTCGATGCCCAGCGCGCGCTCGTCGTAGAGGATCTGTTTGAAGTCCTCGTTGAACTCCCAGAAGCGCGTGTCGGTCGTGTGCACGACGCCGGTGCGGTAGTCGAGGCCGCGCTCGATGATGATCTGCGAGACGAACTTCTGCACCTTGAACGTCGGCAGGGCCGGTACCTGCGGCGGCATGAAGTGGCGCGAAGCGCCCTCGTCGCGGATGGCTGCGGTCGGCAGTATGAAGTCACCGACCTCGAGCGAGCGGTGCAGGCCGCCGCACATGCCGAGGAACAGCGTGGCCTTCGGCTCGGCGGTGGCCAAGACCTCGATGATCAACGCGGCCACGGGCGAGCCGACCGAGAAGTTGATGATCGACACGTCAAGCGACTCGCTGTGACGCGCCGCCATGGCCGAACCACGGGTGGTGATCACGTCGTCGGCCATGCTCGAGAACCGCTCTGAGTAGTGCTCGAAGTTGGTCAGGAGGATCTGCTTGCGCATGCCCTCGGGCGGCGTGCCGGTGTAGCGCTCGAGGATCTGGCGGCCGATCTCCCACTTCTCCGGGTTGTTGTAGATGAGGTTGCGGTTGATGGGACGCTGATCGTCGTGGGAGCCGTGCTCCAGACCGTCGTCGTCCGTTAGTTCTACGCGCGCTTCTTCGCTCATGAACCACTCTAACCAGCAAGATGAGGCGTCACTACTCGAGCCCAGCCGGTCGCAGCGGTACGCTCTTCAGCTGTGACGATCAACAGCGAGACGCCGCGGGTCAGCCTTGGCGAGGTCTTCCGCAACTGGGCGCCGTTGGCCGCCAGCTGGCTGGTCATGGGACTCGAGATGCCGGTGGTCAGCGCCGTCATGGCACGGCTCGCCGACCCCGAGATCAACCTCGCGGCCTACGGCGGCGTGACCATGCCTCTGGCGTTGCTTATCGAGGCGCCCATCATGATGCTGCTCTCAGCCAGCACCGCGCTGGGCCGTGACCTCGCCTCGTACCGCTTCATGTACCGCTTCATGATGATCATCGGCGCAGCGCTCACGGCGGTTCACGCCGCGTTCGCGTTCACGCCGCTGTTCGACCTGGTGGTCGTGCCCCTGCTCGGGCCGCCCGAGGCCATCGTAGAGCCGGCGCGCCTCGGCCTCCGCGTCACGCTGCTGTGGACCTGGGCCATCGCTTACCGTCGCTACCACCAGGGCATCCTCATCCGTTACGGCCGCTCGCATCACGTCAGCATCGGCACGGTCGTGCGCTTGGCCGTGATGACCGCAACGGTCCTGGTCGCGGCGTTCCTGGGTGCCCCCGGCATCATGGCCGCTGGGCTGGCGATCACCGTAGGCGTGATCGCAGAGGCCATCTACGCCGGCGTGACCGCGCACCCGGTCGTGACCGGCCCGCTGGCGCGTGAGGAACCCGTTCAGCCCCCTCTCGACTGGCCGACCTTCAGATCCTTCTACGTCCCGCTGGCGCTCACCTCCCTCGTCTCGCTCCTCATGCAGCCGATCGGGAGCGCGGCCATCAGCCGCATGCCGGACGCCCTGCCCTCGTTGGCCGTGTGGCCGGTGGTCAGCGGGTTGCTGTTCATGCTCCGCTCGCTCGGCTTCGCCTTCAACGAGGTCGTGGTGGCGCTTCTCGAGCGGCCGGGCGCCTACGCGGAGCTGGTGCGCTTCGCCAGGCGGCTCAGTCTCTGGGTCACGGTCGTCACTGCGCTGCTGGCGTTCACGCCGCTCTCGCGCCTGTGGTTCGGTGTGGTCTCCGGCCTCGAGCCGGAGCTCATGGAACTGGCCACCCTCGGCTTCAGTTTCGCGCTCTTGTGGCCCGCACTAGACGTGCTGCGCAACCTCTTCCAGGGCATCATCGTTCACGGCCGGCGCACGCGATCGATCACGGAGTCGATGGTGGTCTTCCTCGCGGTCAGCGGAGCCCTCCTCGCCATCGGCACCGGGCTGCAGGCCTTCCCGGCGCTCCCCTACGCGATGTTCTCGTTCGTCATCGGCACCGCAGCGCAGGTCGGCTGGTTGTGGTGGCGCAGCCGGCCACAGTTGGCTTCGCTCAATGCCGCGGCGTCAGGCTGAACTCGACTACAAGCACCCGCTTGCCGCTAATATCTAGCGCACGTGGCCGACGTCGAGGCGATCGTCATCGGGGCCGGGCCCGCCGGCCTTGCTTCGGTGGCCTGCCTTGAGCAGCACGGGATAAGCACGCTCATCTTGGAGCGCGCAAACGACGTTGGCGCAAGCTGGCGGCGGCACTACGACAGGCTTCATCTCCACACCGACAAGCGGCGCAGCGCACTGCCGTTCCTGCCGTACCCCGCTTCCTACCCGCGCTACCCGTCACGTGATCAGGTGATCTCGTACCTGGAGGCCTACGCCTCTCGGTTCAGGATCGCTCCCCGCTTCGGTGAAGAGGTACTACTTGCCAAGCGTGGTCGTGGCCTGTGGCAGGTCACCACGACCCGACGAGAGTACGCGGCGCCGTTCCTCGTGGTTGCGTCCGGTCAGTGCCGAGTACCTGTAACCCCGCATTGGCCGGGCCAGGACTCCTTCGCGGGAAGCATCGAGCACTCGTCGGCCTACACCAGCGGTAGGCGGTTTCGCGGTCAGCGCGTCCTGGTGGTGGGTAGCGGCAATAGTGGGGCCGAGATCGCATTGGACCTGCACGAGCAGGGGGCTCGGCCCACCCTAGCGGTGCGCGGGCCGTTCTCGGTCGTCACCAGAGAGCTTTTCGGCATTCCGCTTCTGGCCTTGGCGATCCCACTCGACCGCCTGCCACCACGCCTCGCCGACGCCTTCACGGCGCCTCTGATGCGCTTGTCGTTGGGCGATCTACGTCGCTACGGCATTCCGCTGGCCGCGACCGGCCCCTTCTCCCAGGTCGCGAACCGGCGGCGCGTGCCTCTTATCGACGTCGGTACCATCGACCTCTTACGCACTGGCGCGCTACCGCTTAGAGGGGGCATCGACCGCTTCGAAGCGGACAGCGTGATCTTCTCGGACGGCGCACGCGAGGAATTCGACGCTGTGGTGCTTGCTACCGGTTATCGGCACGGCCTCGAAGACTTTCTCACCCTGCCGGGGACTGCCGTGGAACGCCCCGGCGCAACGTACTTCGAGCGCTCCCAGCTCGAGCAGTTCACCGAGCACGGGCTCTTCTTGTGCGGTTTCGACGTCGTGCCAACCGGGATGTTGCGTCAGATAGGCCGCGAGGCTACCTCCCTGGCCGAACGGATCGCGAACCACCGCACGCCACTCACCGCCTAGCTCGCAGCCTTCTAACCTCTCAGCGAGCGAACCACAGCACGCGCTCGTCGATGTCGGCTGGTGAGTCGCGCGGCTCACATTCACGGCCGTCTGCGAGGGTTCGCAACTCGTCCGCCAGGCCCTGTGCCTCCGTCAGGTAGGCAGCGTAATCCTCACTGCGCGAACGAGGGCTTCGTTCCACCTCGGGCCACACGTCGACCTCGAAGGCCGACGAGCGGGGTTCGCTGCTCTCTGTGGTGTGCCGCCAGGCACCGCTGCGCCAATCGAACTCGTACTGACTGAGGAACAGATGGCCGTGCTCGGCGATGAAGGCGACGGCGTCGAGCAGGAAGTCGCGCTCCTCGTCGTCGATGAGGTAGTGGAAACTGAGCCGCACCCAGCCGGGTTTGACGCCCTCGTAGCCGGCCTCGATGGCGTGCAGGAAACACGACGAGGTCTCGTCGTCGATGTCGAGCAGAGCGTGGCCGTACGGTCCCGCGCACGAGCAGCCGGCACGACCCTGGATGCCGAACAGGTCGGAGAGTAGCCTCACAACGAACTTGGCGTGAAGCTGCTTGCCGCCGGAAGCCACAAGGAAGGACACCACCGCCAGGCGCGGCGCCTCGAGGTTGCCCAGGATGTGCACGCCGGGCGTCGCGGCCAGGCGAGCCAAGGCGTGCCTCAGCAGCGCCTGCTCGCGCTCTTCGATGAACTTCGCTCCCAGGCGGGCCTTGACCCTGAACGCGAGCGCCGCCCTGATCTTCTGAACGATGGCGGGGGTGCCGGCGTCTTCGCGCACCTCGATGTCGTCGTAGTAGCGCTGCTCGGTCCGGCTGACGTAGCTGACGGTGCCCCCGCCCGCCGTGGTGGGGCGCGAGCGCTGGTAGAGGTCGCGGTGGAACAACAGCAGTCCGGGCGAGCCCGGCCCACCGAGGAACTTGTGCGGGCTGAGCACGACGGCGTCGAGGCGGTCCGCTCCGCCGGGGGTCGTCGGCCCGACGTCGATGTCGACGTACGGCCCGCTGGCGGCGTAGTCGAACACCGCCAGGGCGCCGTGTTCGTGAAGCAGCGTTGCCACGGCCCGCACGTCGGTCAGCAGACCGGTGACGTTGCTGGCGGCCGAGAAGGCGCCGAGCTTGCGGCGGCCGGCGAAGCGTGGCTCTGTGAGGAGCCTGGCGAGGGCGTTCAGGTCGATGAGCCCGTCACCGTCGAGAGGCACCGGCACGACCTCGGCCAAGGACTCGCGCCACGACAGCTCGTTGGAGTGATGCTCGTACGGTCCGACGAACACGACCAGTCGCTCGGCCGGGTCCAGCCGTTCTAGCAAGACCCCACGCACCTCCTCAGGCACGCTGACGCCGAGGATCTCCTGCAGCCTCTTGAGCGCGCCGGTGGCGCCCGTTCCTGGGAAGAGCAGCTTGTACTCTTCGCTCAGCGCACCGCGAGCGCCGAGACAGCCCTTGATGTAATCGGCCGCTTCGTGAGCGAGGCGGGTCGTGGCTGCGCCCGTCGCGCTGTCCTCGGTGTGCGTGTTGGCGTAGAGCGGCAGCACAGCCGCCCTCAGCGCGTCCTCGACCGACGCCAGTGAGCGGCCCGAAGCGATGTGATCGGCGTAGGTCACCCTGCGGCTTCCGAAGGGGGTGCTGACACAGGCACCCTCGCCGATCACGTCCTCTCTCAGCTTCGCCAGGTCCCGCGTTGGCCCAGACGGCTCACGCCGAAACTCTTCGATGGTGCACCTCCTCGCGGTCGCGACCAGCGTAGCGCGTCACGGGTCGCTCGCGAGGCGGTGATCACCCGTGCCCCTCCTCGCGACCTCGACTCACAGCGGGTCCTGATGCATCCAGGCGAGCATCGCCCACGGCAACAGGCTTACGAGCGGCACGAGTGCGACGAGCGCCCACAGGAAGTCGGCAGGTCGCTGCAGAGAGGCGAACAGCGTCGCGATGAGGTCGCGGGCCAGCGGTTCGGAGACGAAGAACACGATCGTCATCAACAGCGGCAGCAGCACGACCACGGCTGAGATGGCCAGGAACGAACGAAGGTACACGTCGTAGCGCACCTGTTGCTGGCGCTCGTCGAGACCGGACGGGTCGAGTTGCGGCCAGCCCCAACCGAAGAGGAACGCACCGCTCACGGGTCCGATGATCTGCAGCACCGTGGCAAGGACGTCGAGTTGTGGAGCGAACGTCCGCAGCAGCAGGCCGCCGAGCGTGCCGCCGATGAAGGCGATCACCAGGAGGCGGCGTACCGGGCGGGATACCGACGGCACCATGGGAGCTCCTTGCGATGTCTGATGGGTTCGGCCGCGTGCTGGCGTGCTCGGGAACTGATCGTTCATGTCGTACCGCTCTCCTCCTGGGGTCGACCGCGTAGGGCTTCGCTCAACGGCCTCATGGGTTCCGTCGAGAAGATCGCTTCGATCGGGAGTCCGAAGTACTGGCTGAAGCGGAACGCGAGCTCCAGGCTGGGGTTGTACTCGCCACGCTCGAGGTAGCCGATCGTCTGGTAATTGACCCCGACTGCTTCGGCCAACTGTTGCCGAGACAGGTCGCGCTCAGCGCGCAACACCTGCAGGCGGTTGTATAGCTTCGGCCTGTCAGGCGGCGCCGATCGTCGCCTTCGCGTAGCACCCATAGCCATTACTGTTGTACATGTACAACATTTTGTCAAGCTGCCAGACGCGGCAATGCATCTGTCGGATCGGCGCTTCGGGCCAGCGCCGCACTAAAGGCGGCCAGAGACGCGCAAGGGTTCAACCCCGTTCGAGCACACCGCCGACGACCAGGCCGAGCGGCACGAACACGGCCAGCAGATACGCTCCTGCCTGGGGGATGTCGAGGTCTGACAGCACCACGGCGGCCGCGATCACCAGCGCGGCTCCCAGCAGCGACCGAGCGAGGCGGCCTCGCGACCGGCGGCTGGCGCGCGATCCTCGCCCCTCGACGCGGCTCAGCCAGCGATGGGCGCGTCCGGGAAGCGAGAGGCCCTTGTCGTACTCGGCGTCGAGCGCAGCCTGGCTGCCGATCCGGGCGGTGGCCGACCGGAATGCCTGCTCTACGCTCAGGCCTTCGGCCGTCAGGCGCTCGACGTCGGTGCGCAGGTGATCCTCCAGCTCCGCCACGATCTCCGCCCTGCCGCAGCGATCGGCCAACGACGCTGTCCAGGCGGTGATCTCCTTGTCCAGGTCAAACATCCGTTTCGCCCCCTTCAAGCCGCCGCAACAGCGACCCCATCTGGTGCCACTGCGCGCGGAGGACCGCCAGCTCACTCGAGCCGGCCTGGCGGATGCGGTAGTACCGCCGCTTCCGTCCGGCGTCGCCAACACCCCAGTACGACTCGATGAGACCGCGCTTCTCGAGGCGGTGCAGGATCGGATAGAGCATGCCGTCCGCCCAACGAAGCTCGCCACCGGAAAGCTCGCGGACCTCCCTGATGAGCTCGTAGCCGTAGCTGTCTGCCCTGCTGAGGAGCGAAAGGATCAACGGCACGGCGGAGGCCGCGACGAACTCCTTGGATGGGCTGCGGTCGCCTCCGACTGCGGCGGTAACGTTGCCTAGCATCTCTATGCATCATACATAGACGTTCTATGCTATGCAACCTTCGCGAGGGCGGCGCGAGTCCCGCGGCTGGCGTGCCCAGTACTCTTGAGTTGCAGCCGAAAGCGCTGGGGCGCTATCGCGGCCCGCGCCGCGCAGGACCCCTCAGGACGTACAGTTGGAACCCATGAGCCACCCCATCGTCCCCCACCTCCGCCAACGCATCCTGGTACTCGACGGAGCGATGGGCACGATGATCCAGCGCGAAGAGCTGTCAGAGGAGCAGTTCAGGGGCGAACGCTTCGCGGAGCATGCTCGCGACCTGAAAGGCGCCAACGACCTCCTGGTGCTCACACGGCCGCAGCTGATCCGCTCGATCCACGAGGCCTACCTCGCCGCCGGGGCCGACATCATCGAGACCAACACTTTCAACGCCACGCGACTGGGCCTCGCAGAGTACGGCCTTGGCGACGTGGTGGCCGAGATCAACCGTGAGGCCGCCAGGCTGGCGCGGCAAGCCGCCGACGCCGCCGCAACGCCTGAGCGGCCGCGATGGGTCGCCGGCTCCATGGGCCCGACCAACAAGACGCTGAGCCTCTCTCCTCGCGTCGAGGATCCCGGCTTCCGGGAGGTCACCTTCGATCAGGTCTACGACGGCTATCTGGAGCAGGCCGCCGCCCTCATCGAAGGAGGTGTCGACCTCCTGCTAGTGGAGACGGTGTTCGACACGCTCGTCGCCAAGGCGGCGGTAGCAGCCGTGGCCGACGCCGTAGTCGCTGCCGGCCGGGAGGTGCCGCTGTTCATCTCCGGCACGATCACCGACGCCTCCGGCCGCACCCTCTCGGGTCAGACACTCGAAGCGTTCTGGACCTCGCTCGCCCACGCCAAGCCGCTGGCGGTCGGCTTGAACTGCGCGCTCGGTCCCAATGAGCTCAGGCCTCACGTCGAGGAGCTATCCGGCCTGGCCGACACCTTCACCCTGGCCTTCCCCAACGCCGGCCTGCCCAACGCTTTCGGTGGCTACGACGAGGGACCGGCCGAGATGATCGCCGTCATGCGCGAGTGGGCCGAGCGGGGTTGGGTGAACGTCCTGGGCGGCTGCTGCGGGACGACGCCTGAGCACATCGCCGTGTTCGCCGAGGCCGTCGCGGGTCTGGCTCCCCGCCAGCCGGCGCCCCACGAGCCTCGGCCCCGCTTCGCCGGCCTCGAGCCACTGGTCATACGCCGTGCGCGGGAAGCCACCAACGACGACGCCGGCGCCTCGAGCGGCTTCGTCAACGTCGGCGAGCGGACCAACCTCACCGGCTCGAAGCGATTCAAGCGCTTGGTCGTCGGCGGAGACCTGGCGGCTGCGGTGGAGGTCGCGCGCGAGCAGGTCGAGGGCGGCGCCCAGATCATCGACGTCAACTTCGACGAGGGCATGATCGACGGTCCGGCCACGATGGCCGCCTTCCTCAAGCTGCTGGCGGCGGAGCCGGACATCGCCAAGGTCCCTGTGATGCTCGACTCCTCTGCCTTCGCCGTGCTCGAGACGGGCCTCAAGCACCTGCAGGGCAAGGGGATCGTGAACTCGATCTCGCTGAAGGAGGGCGAGGAGGAGTTCCTCCGCCAGGCGGCGGTGGCCAAACGTTACGGCGCCGCCGTGATCGTCATGGCCTTCGACGAGACGGGCCAGGCCGACACCTACGAGCGGCGCATCGCGGTGTGCCGGCGCGCCTACGACCTTCTCGTCGATCGGGTCGGCTTCGCGCCGCACGACATCATCTTCGACCCCAACATCCTGACGGTCGGCACTGGCATGGCGGAGCACGACCGCTACGCCATCGACTTCATCGAGGCGGTGCGTTGGATCAAGCAGAACCTACCCGGGGCGCTTACCTCCGGCGGCGTCTCCAACGTCTCGTTCTCGTTCCGCTCCAACTCCGCGGTGCGCGAGGCCATGCACGCCTCGTTCCTCTACCACGCGATTCAAGCAGGGCTCGACATGGCGATCGTGAACCCGGAGACGCTGACCGTCTACGACGAGATCCCGGCCGACCTGCTGGAGCGCGTCGAGGACGTGCTGTTCGCCCGCCGGAGCGACGCCACCGAACGCCTCATCGCCTTCGCCGAGAGCCTCGATCCGAAGGCCAGAAGCGGCAAGGCGAAGGACGACGCCTGGCGCGCAGCGCCGGTCGGCGAGCGGTTGCGCCACGCGCTGGTCCACGGCATCGACGAGCACGTCGAGGCGGACGCCCTGGAGTCCATGGCCCAGCTCGGTCGCCCTCTAGAGGTGATCGAAGGCCCACTCATGGACGGCATGAACGAGGTCGGCGACCTGTTCGGCGCCGGGAAGATGTTCCTGCCGCAGGTCGTCAAGAGCGCTCGCGTGATGAAGAAGGCCGTGGCGGTGCTCACGCCTTACCTGGAGGCCGAGAAGGTCGCGGGCGAGGTCCACAAGGCAGGCAAGGTCCTGCTGGCCACCGTCAAGGGCGACGTTCACGACATCGGCAAGAACATCGTCGGTGTCGTGCTCGGCTGTAACGGTTACGAGGTGCTCGACCTGGGCGTGATGGTGCCCGCCGACAAGCTGCTCGACACCGCGGTGGCCGAGAACGTCGACGTGGTGGGTGTCTCCGGACTGATCACCCCGTCGCTCGGCGAGATGGTCAACGTGGCCGCCGAGATGCAGCGCCGCGGCATGGAGTTGCCGCTGCTCATCGGCGGCGCCACGACCTCGAGGGCCCACACCGCGGTGAAGATCGCGCCGGCCTACGACGGGCTCACCGTTCATGTGCTCGACGCCTCACGCGCCGTCGGGGTCGTAGGGCGCGCCGTCTCCCCCACTCAGCGGCCCATCTTGGCAGCCGAGATCGCCGAGCAGTACGCGCACATAAGGGAGCAGCACGCGCAGCGCCAGGTCGCCAGGGACCTGCTCTCCATAGAGGACGCTCGCAAGCGGGCGCCGGCGTTCAGCGACTGGTCGCACGTCGTGACGCCGCGAGTGCAGGGAGTGACCGTGCTGTCGCCGTACCCGCTGGCGGACTTGGCGGCGCAGATCGACTGGGGTCCGTTCTTCACGGCCTGGGAGCTCTCAGGCCGCTACCCCGCGGTACTCGAACACCCCGAGTTCGGACCGGCGGCGCGCGAGCTGCACGCCGACGCGCTGGCGCTGCTTGAGCGCATAGTGAGCGAGAACCTGTTGGAGGCGCGGGCGGTCTTCGGCCTCTTCCCGGCAGCGGCGCGCGGCGACGACATCGTCGTCTACCAGGACGACTCGCGAGCGGCCGTGCGCGACGTCCTGCCGGGACTGCGGCAGCAGGTCGGCAAGCGCGAGGGCCAACCGAACCTCACGCTGGCCGATTTCCTGGCGCCTGAAGGCGGCGCGGTCGGTGATTGGCTTGGCATGTTCAGCGTCTCCATCCACGGCGCCGAGGAGCGCGCCGCGCAGCTCAAGGCCGCCAACGACGACTACACCGCCATCCTGCTGCAGACGCTCTCCGACCGCTTGGCAGAGGCGCTCGCCGAGCACCTACACCTGCGCGTCCGGCGCGAGTTCTGGGGTTACGCCGCCGACGAGAACCTGACGCACGAACAGATAATCGGCGAGCAGTACCGGGGCATACGGCCGGCACCCGGGTACCCGGCCAGCCCCGACCACCGCCTCAAGCGCCACATCTTCGACCTGCTCGACGCGACCGCCAACACCGGCGCAGAGCTCACGCCCGGCCTGGCCATGACCCCCGCATCGGCCGTGGCCGGTCTCTACTTCGCGCATCCCGAGTCGACCTACTTCGGTGTCGGCAAACTGGGGAGGGATCAAGTCGTCGACCTGGCTGAGCGTTCAGGAGTGAAGCTCGAGGAGCTGGAGCGGGACCTGGCGCCGAACCTCGGTTACGTCCCCAAGGACGAGCAGGACCAGGGCAGCGAAACGGCCGGCGCAAAGATCGCAGCAGGGAGCGCCGCTTAGTACCCACCCGACCATGCGAACCGCCTGGCGAGCGCCCGCCGGCCAGACCCTCGTCGAGCGCGGCTCAACCCAACAGCTCGCCCAACCAGTCGGTGATACCGACCTTTATCGGCATGAAGTAGATGTCGGCGTCGTGGTGCTCGGCGAACGCCAAGGCGTCGGCGGCGAAACGCCGGTGCCAGGCCAGCGTCGGCTCGAAGCCGGCCGGGAAGATCGCGCGGTTACGCGCCAGCCAGTAGCGCATCGAGCGTTGCGAGGTGACGCTGGTTACCCCCCAGAAGACCGGCACTCCGCTCATCAGCTCGCGCCAGACCTCGAGCAGGCGCAGGTCGAAGAACGGCTGGGTGAAGAAGCCGTCGGCGCCGGCATCGAGTTTGCGCCTGGCGTAGTCGCGCTCGGCCGCGAAGCCGGTGCGGTAGGGGTCGAGGGCGGCGTAGACCCGCATCTCGGGATGAGCGGACTTGAGCGCCGCGATCACCTCGACCGCCGTGGCGCCGGTGATGTCGTGGCTCATGCCGTTCGGTGGGTCGCCGGTGACGACGAGCACCTCATCTACCCCTGCCCCACTGAGGGTGGCGGCCGGTCGCCAGGGGCGGGTCAGGTCGACGTCCATGGCCCTGATGTGCGGCACGGCGCCCCAGCGGCCGCCGTCGTGATCGCGCACGGTCACCGCCGCCTGCCAGGCCCTGACCTCGAAGTGCGCCAGGTCGGGCACGTTGACGAGGTCGACCCGCCGGAGGCCGCTGAGCTCGCCGAGCTGCCGGGCGAAGGAGTCGGCGTCGCGGGGAACCAGTTCTACGGCGACACGCATGCGCGCAAGCCTACCGTAGGCGACGACCTCAGCCGGCGGCGATCAGTTCGCCATGCGCCGGCTCGAAGCGCGCCGTGAAGTGCCTCAGCACCGCCGGCGCGTGCGTCATGCGCACGCCCCTGATGCGCTCGCGCATGCCGCCGACGTGCAGCAATACCTCGGCGAGGTAGTCGACGTGGCTCTGGGTGTAGGTCCGGCGCGGGAACGCCAGGCGCACCAGCTCCATGGCGGCGGGCTTCTCGCTGCCGTCCGGTTGGCGACCGAACATCACGCTGCCGATCTCCACCGAGCGCACGCCGCCCTCGAGGTAGAGCGCGCACGACAGCGCCCATGCCGGGTACTCCGAGGCGGGGATATGCGGCAGCAGCGCAGCGGCGTCGAGGTAGATGGCGTGCCCGCCGGGCGGCTGCACGATGGGGATGCCGGCGGCCGTCAGTCGCTCGCCCAAGTACTCCACCGAGCGCAACCGGTAACGCAGGTACGGCTCCTCGAGCGCCTCGTAGAAGCCGACCGCCAACGCCTCGAGGTCGTAGCCTGCGAGACCGCCGTAGGTCGGGAAGCCTTCGCTGAGGATCAGCAGGTTGCGGGCGTTCTCGGCCATGGCGTCGTCGTTCATGGCCAGGAAACCGCCGATGTTGGCCATGCCATCCTTCTTGGCGCTCATGGTCGCCCCGTCGACCAACGCGAACATCTCGCGCGCGATCTCGCGTGGGGTCTTGTCGGCGTAACCCTCCTCGCGCAGCTTGATGAAGTAGGCGTTCTCGGCGTAGCGGCAGCAGTCGAGGAAGAGCGGCACGCCGTGCTCGTGGCAGACCGCGCTTACCTGCTCGATGTTGCGCAGGCTCACGGGCTGGCCACCACCGGAGTTGTTCGTCACGGTGAGCATCACCAGCGGCACCCGGTCGCCTTCGCGCACCAGCAACTCCTTGAGCGCCTCGACGTCCATGTTGCCCTTGAACGGATGCTGGGCCTCGGGCCTGCGGGCCTCGACCAGCGGCAGGTCGAGCGCGGTGGCGCCGACTGCCTCGACGTTGGCCCTGGTCGTGTCGAAGTGCGTGTTGTTCGGCACGATGTCGCCGGGCTTCAACGCCACGCCGCAGAGGATGCGCTCGGCGGCGCGGCCCTGGTGCGTCGGCAGGATGTGCTTGAGGCCGGTGATGTCACGAACGGCGCTCTCGAAGCGCTCGAACGAGCGACCACCGGCATAGCTCTCGTCGCCGCGCATCATGCCCGCCCACTGCTCGCTCGACATCGCACCCGTGCCAGAGTCGGTGAGCAGGTCGATGAGCACGTCGTCGGCGTGCAGACCGAAGAGGTTGTAGCCGGCAGCCTCGAGCGCCGCCCGCCGCTGCTCCCTGGTCGTGAAGTGGATGGGCTCGACGGCCTTGATGCGGAACGGTTCGATGATCGTCTTGAAGTGTGAATCTGGGGCGGTCACACGGCGAGTTTAGCCCCGAGACGTCCCCACGAACCGCCGCCACAGACGCTCACCAGTCAAGCGGGTCGCTGAGCTGCACACCGCCGTTGCCGCCGTGCTTCAGCCGACCAGCTCGCCGATGCGCCGCAGCGCCTCGCGCACGTTGTCGAGGCTGGTGGCGTAGCTCATGCGCACCTGGCCGGGCGCCTCGAAGTCGGTGCCGGGCACGACCGCAACGCGCGCCTCCTCCAGCAGCCTGATCGCCGCGGCCCCCTCGTCCGGGTCGAGGCTGGTGACGTCGGTCATCACGTAGAAGGCCCCGGCCGGCTTCGGCGTCGGCAGTCCGAGGCGGTTGAGTCCCTCGACCAGCACGTCGCGCCGCTCACGGTACGCCTCGCGCGTCATGCGCTGGAACTCGGCGGTCTTCTCGACCTCGTTGAGGGCAGCGACCGTTGCGTGTTGCGCCAGGGTGTTGGCGCCGCTGGTCGACTGACCCTGCAGGCGGTTCATGCCGGCGATGAGCTCCTTCGGGCCGGCGCCGAACCCGATGCGCCAGCCGGTGAGCGCGTAGCCCTTGCTGGCGCCGTGGATCACCAGCGTGCGGTCCTGCGCGAAGCGCGCGACGGGCGTGAACTCGCCCTCGTAGACCAGGTGCTCGTAGAGGTCGTCGGCGAACAGCCAGAGGCCGTGCTTCACGGCCAGGGCGGCGAGGCCCTCGATCAGCTCCGGCGGGTAGACGGCGCCGGTCGGGTTCGACGGCGAGTTGAGCAGCAGCACCTTGGTGCGCGGCGTGATCGCCGCCTCGACGGCGGCCAGGTCGGGCATGAAGCCGTCCCGCGGGGAGGTGGGGACGACGACAGGCACGCCGCCGGCGAGCTGAACCTGGGCCGGGTAGCTGACCCAGTACGGGGCCATCATCACGACCTCGTCGCCCGGCTCGAGCACGGCCATGAAGCCGTTGTAGAGGACCTGCTTGCCGCCCGTCGAGACCATGACCTCGTCGGTGGCGTAGGTGAGTCCGTTCTCGCGTTGGAACTTCGCGACGACCGCTCTGCGCAGCTCGATGGTGCCCTCGCTGGCGGTGTACTTCGTCAGCCCCTTGGCGATGCCCTCGCGGGCGGCGTCGAGCACGTGCTGCGGCGGCTGGAAGTCGGGCTCGCCGGCGGTCATCGCGATGACGTCGACGCCCTGGGCCGCGAGCTCCTTGGCGCGGGTGTTGAACGCGACCGTCGAGGAGCCCTTGAGCGAGCGGATCCGCTGCGAGAGTCCTGGCACGGTCAGTCGAGCAGCTCGCTGGCCTCGAAGAAGATCGAGATCTCGCGTTCGGCGGTGGCGGGGGCGTCGGAGCCGTGGGCTACGTTCTCGTCGATCGTGCTGGCGAAGTCACCCCGGATCGTGCCCATGGCCGCGTCCTTGGGGTTGGTCGCGCCCATCATCTTGCGCCACTCGAGGATGGCGTTCTCGCCCTCGACGACCATGGCCACCACGGGGCCGCTGGTGATGAAATCCACCAGTCCAGCGAAGAAGGGCTTGCCCTGGTGTTCGCCGTAATGACGCTCGGCGAGTTCGCGGCTGATCTGCATGAGCTTAAGGCCGACGATGCGGAAGCCCTTGTCCTCAAGGCGCTTGACGACGGTGCCGACGAGCCCGCGGCGCACGCCGTCGGGCTTGACCATTGCGAAGGTGCGTTCGGTAGCCATGACTGGGGGAGTCTATCACGCGCCAAGACGAGCTCTCCGGGCCGCGACGCCGGCCAGCACGAGTTGTGCTGGCAGCACTGGCGGCGCCGGGCAACACCGAGCGCTGGTCCTAGCGCCCAGCGTTTCAGTCGAGCTCCAGCTGCCTCAGGTGGTTCAGATCGTGGCCCGCCAGGGTGCGCACCATGAGGTCGTTGCTCTCGAACCCGCGCTCGGGGTGGAAGGCCTCGGCCAACCAGTCCTCGAGCGAGAAGCTGGCGAACAGCGCGAGGTTCCACGCGCGCATGGCCCGGAACGCCTCGACCGCCAGCGACGGCTCGAGCTGCCGGTAGCGCCCGGCCCACACGTCAGGCTCGAACGGCTGCAGCTCGACCCCAGGCACCGCCGCGAGCTGCCTGAAGCGGAAGCCCATGATCAGCTCGACGTCGGCCATGTGCGCCAACACCTCGCGCCTGGTCCACTTGCCGGGTGCGTACGGGGTCTGCAGGTCCTCGTAGGTGAACGACTCGAACAGCTCGAGCAGCAGCGCCGGGGTGGCCTGCAGGACCTCGATCGCGTCGAGCTCGCCGAGCAGCTCGAGGTAGCGGGTGACGGGGTCGGTCATCGGCTCACTCTAACCAGCGGCCGGGCGTCGTTCAGTTGGCCGGGTCCGCCGTGGTCACCGGCCGCACCGTCACGGGCGCGACGATCTCGCCGGCCTCGATGGCGAGCAGGAACGCCTTCACCACCTCGGGGTCGAACTGCTGGCCGGCGTTGGTCTCGATCTCGACGATCGCCTGGGCCATGGTCATGGCCGGCGAGTGCACCCGGTCGCGCGTGATCGCGTCGAAGGTGTCGGCGACGGCGACGATGCGCGACTCGATGGGGATCTGTTCGCCGCTGAGGCCGTCGGGGTAGCCTCGGCCGTCCCAGCGTTCGTGGTGGCTCAGCGCGATCGACTCGGCCATGCGGATGACCGGCGAGCGCGAGCCGGAGAGCAGCTCGGCGCCGGCCCTGGCGTGGCCCCGCACGAGCGCGAACTCGTCTTCGGTGAGGTTGCCCGGCTTCAGCAGCACCGCGTCAGGCACGGTGATCTTACCGACGTCGTGGAGCCTGGCGGCCCTCATCAGCATCTCGACCCTGGCCGGCGCCAGGCCGAGCCGGCGCGCGATGGCTCCTGAGGTCTCGGCGACGCGCCAGGTGTGCTCGCCGGAGTCGTCGTCTCTGAACTCGGCTGCCCTCGCCAGGCGCACGAGCATCTCCAGCTGCGAGTGCTCGAGCTCCTGGGTCCTGCGGCGCACGGCCTCCTCGAGGCGCTCGTTCTGGCGCGTCAGTTCGACCTGGAAGTGGCGCGACTCGAGCAGGTTGCGGATGCGCAACCGCGCTTCTACCGGGTTGACCGGCTTGTTGAGGAAGTCCTTGGCGCCGCCGGCCAGCGCGGCCTCGCGGAGCTGCGGGCGCTGGTCGCCGGTGAGCATGAGGATCGGGAAGGCGTCCGGCAGGATGGGCCTGAGGTCGTTGAGCACCTGCAGCCCGTCGCGGTGCGGCATGTGCTGGTCGAGGACGACCAGGTCGGGCCTGAGCTGCATGAAGAACTCGACGGCCCTCTCCGGGCGGTCGCAGGTGGTGACGTCGGTGTAGCCGGCGCGCTCCAGGATCCCCTTGAGCAGCACCAGCGACGCTTCTTCGTCGTCGACGAGCAAGATGCGCATGTGGGTGAGGTCCACAACGTGCGAATCATAGTCAGCGAGCGTCTGGAACACAGCTAGATACTTCCTATCCCCTTGAAGTCGACGGCATACCCCCCGGCGCGCCGGTCTCTGGAGGCAATATAGGCACGCGCCTATGACCGGACTCTTACGGTCCGGTCCGGCGCGTCCGAGCGATCGTCAACGGCCCTCGCCCGGGACCACCACCGTGACGATCCCCTGGACGGTGGTCGCCGTCGTGTTGACCGGCGCCGCGACCGTGTTGTTAGTCCTGCTTACCTGACCGCGAACAGCGCGTCGTGCCACCAACCGGGCAGCAGCCCCAGCAGGACCGTGCCGGCGAAGGCGAGGCCGATGGCCAGGCTGCTGGCGGTCGAGCGGAACGCCTGCGGCTGGTACTCCAGGCCGCGGAAGTACATCGCTGCCACCACCCTGAAGTAGTAGAACAGCGCGACGATGCTGGTGACGATGCCGATGACGGCGAGCCAGAGGTAACCGGCGTCGATCACCGACTGGAAGACCATCACCTTCCCGACGAAGCCCGCCAAGGGCGGTATGCCGCCGAGGCTCAACAGGAAGAAGGTGAGCGCGAAGGCCAGCCAGGGGCGCGCCTGGCCGAGGCCGGCGAAGCGCTCGATGTCGTCGCCCTGGTCGTTGGCGTCGACCACCATGCTCAGCACGGCGAACGCCCCGATGTTCATCAGCGTGTAGGCGGTGAGGTACCAAACAGCCGCCTCCACGCCGCCGTGGCCCACGCCGAGCACGGCGAGGCCGAGGTAGCCGGCGTGCGCGACGGCGGAGTACGCCAGCATGCGCTTGACGCCGCGCTGCATCAGCGCGGCCAGGTTGCCGACGATCATGGTCACGGCCACCGAGACCGCGAGCGCGGTGAGGAGCCAGGGGCTGAGCTGCGGGAAGACCGTCGCCACCAGGCGCAGGACTGCAGCGAAGGCCGCGGCCTTGACCACCGCGCTCATGAAGGTCGTCACGATCGTGGGCGCGCCGGTGTAGACGTCGGGCGCCCACTGGTGGAACGGCGCGAGGGCCGCCTTGAAGGCGAGCCCGGCGAGGACCAGTGCGCCGCCCAGGGTGGCGAGCAGCGGCAGGCCGCCGCCGGAGAGCGTGGCCACGATGTCGGCGTAGACGAAGCTGCCGCTGGCGCCGTAGGTGAGCGCCATGCCGTAGATGAGGATGGCGGAGCCGAACGCGCCGAGCAGGAAGTACTTCATCCCTGCCTCTTCCGACTGCCGCGCCCTGGTGCGCCAGGCCGAGAGCACGTAGACCGCGAGCGACATGATCTCCAGGCCTAGCACCAGCGTGACGAGGTCGCCGGCGGCGACCATGATCATCGCGCCGAGAGTCGAGAGCAGCAGCAGGGGGTAGTACTCGGGGTGCTCGAGCCGCATGCGCGGCAGCTGGTCCCAGCTGACCAGCACGGCCAGCGCCGCGCCGAGGAGCAGCACGAAGTTGAAGGCCAGCGCCGGCGTGTCGGCGAGGTAACGCAGGCCGAAGCTGCCGAGCGCCTCCGGTTCGTTGAGGAAAGCCGCGAGGTTGAAGACGAACGCGGTGCCGATGCCGAGCAGGGCGGTGGCGGCGGTCTGGCGCGAGTCCTTCTGCCACAGCGCGAGCACCAGCGTGACGACGACGGTGCACAGCAGCGTGATAGCCGGCGCGAGCTGTCCCCAGTGAAGCTCGATGGTCGGAGGGAACGTCATCTCTCAACTCCTGCGGCGAGCTCGCTCGCCAGCCGTGCGCTCACGCCCGCGCCCTCTTGCTGCATGACCACGAGCTGTGACTGCATCTCGATCTGCTCAAGCTGCGGCGCGGGCGCCAGGCCGAGCCACAGGATGCCGGCGACGAAGGGCACGAGCACGTACGCCTCGAGTGAGTCGATCTCCCGCAGCGGCGTGCCGGGCGGCCCCTGGAAGAGGCGTTGGTAGAGGTTGACGCCGAACACGCCGGCGGCGATCACCGTGAGGGTGGCCAGAGCGGCCAGCCACGGGGCGGTCTGGAAGGTGCCGAGCAGGCTGAGGAACTCGCCGGGGAAGTTGCCGAGGCCCGGCACGCCGATGAACGCGAAGATCAGGAAGAGGGTGAGGCCGGCGAGCGCAGGCGCCGACTTGGCCAGGCCTCCGTAGGCGCCGATGTCGAAGGTGTTGCGGCGCGCGTGGAGCATGCCGCTGACGAGGAAGAGCCCGCCCGTCGAGAGCATCTGGGCGGCCAGCAGGTAGATCGCGCCGTTGAGGCCGGCGAGGTGCAGGCCGAACAGCCCGACCGCGACGAGGCCCATGTGCGAGAGGGAGGCGTACGCCAGCAGGCGCTTGAGGTTCTCCTGGCTGATCGCGATCACGGCGCCGTAGACGGCCGTGAACGCGCCGAGCGCGAGCAGCAGCGGCGCCAGGCGCTCGGCGCCGGCCGGCAGGATGGGCAGCGCCCAGGCGAAGAAGCCGAAGCCGCCGACCTTGTAGAGCGTGCCGAGCACGTCGGCCGCGCCCGAGGGGTGGTTCTGCTCGTTGAGGTCGATGAGCCAGGAGTGCAGCGGCCAGATCGGCAGCTTGACGGCCATGCCGATCGCGAGCCCGGCGAAGAGCCAGGTCTGGGTGCCGACCGCGAGCTGCGGGGCGGCCACCATCAGGTCCGCGAGGTGGTAGCTGCCGGCTCCCGAGAGCGTCTTGAGCATGATGATGCTGACCAGCATGAGGAACGAGCCGGCCACCGCGTACACCAGGTACTTCGCGACCGCGGCGCGGCGGCGCTCGAGGCCGAACGCCCCGAGCAGAAGCAGGCTGGGGATCAGCGTCGCCTCCCAGAAGAGGTAGAAGACGATCAGATCGCGGGCCATGAAGATGCCGTTGAGGCCGGCCTGGGCGAGCAGCAGCAGCGCGACGAACTGGCCGGGTCGCTGAGCGACCCGCAGGCCGGCCGTCAGCGCCGTCGGGATCATCACCAGCGCGGCGACGACCACGAGCACGGCGGCGGCGCCGGTCGGGTCGAGGCTGAAGGAGACCCCAAGGCCGGGCAGCCACGGAAGCTCGACAAGCTCCGCGCCGGTGAGGAACAACGAGAAGGCGAACGTCGTCATGGTAGCCAGCAGGGCCACCGCCGTGACGGCGCGGTGCGTGCGCGTGAAGGCGCTCAGGACGGCACCGAGGAGCGGCACTGCCAAGACGGCCGCGGCGATCATCGCAGCACCTCCAACACCAGGACGAGGCCGGCGAGGATCGCCGCACCGATGAGCATGGTCAGGGCGTAGAGCCGCACGTAGCCGCTCTGCACGGCCGTCGCGAGGCGGCCAAGCGCTGGCACGCCGCCGCTGGCCGCGCTCAAGCCCCTGTCGAGCACGTCGCGGTCGAGGACCGAGAGCCCCTCGGCGACGCTCTCGCCGGGTTTCACGAAGATCGCGCGGCTAGCCGCGTCGAAGCCGAAGCCGCTGCGCGAGAGCGCGGTCAACGGCGTCGCCTCGAGCTGCTTGGCGACGCGGCCCTTGTTGACGGCGTAGGCCCAGTACCCCAGGCCGAGCCCGACCGCCGCGGCGGCGATGGAGCCGGCGATCAGCAGCCACTCCGAGGTTAGCGAGAGGTGCTCGAAGTCGACGGCGGCCGTCACCGGCGCCAGCCACTCCGCGATGAGGTTGCGGCCGAGGAACTGCTGGATGCCGAGGTAGCCGGCGAAGACGCTGCCGATGGCGAGGATGACCAGCGGCACGCTCATGATGGCAGGCGACTCGTGGATCTTGCCGCGTTGCGAGGCCGCGGTGCGCTCCTCCCCGGCAAACACCAGGTAGTACCAGCGGAACATGTAGGCGGCCGTCATCACGGCCGTCAGCAGCAGCAGCGCGAACAGCAGCACGCCGCCGCTGTCCGCCAGCAGCGGGGAGGTGAGGGTGTGAGCGAGGATCGCGTCCTTGCTGAAGAAGCCGGAGAGGAACGGCACCCCGGCGATGGCCAGGGTGGCGATGAGCGAGGTGGTCCCGGTGACCTTCATGTGCCGGCCGAGGCCGCCCATGCGCCTCACGTCCTGCTCGCCGCCGAGCGCGTGGATCACCGAGCCGGAGCCGAGGAACAAGAGCGCCTTGAAGAAGGCATGCGTGAGCACGTGGAAGATGCCGACCCAGAAGGCGCCGGCCCCCACGGCGGCGATCATGAAGCCGACCTGGGAGATCGTCGAGTAGGCGAGGATGCGCTTGATGTCGGTCTGCGCGAACGCGCTGAAGGCGGCTATCAGGGCCGTGAGCACCCCGACCCAGGCGACGACCGCAGCGGCGTCCGGAGCCTGCACGTAGATGGCGCCGGTCCGCGCGATCAGGTAGACCCCTGCCGTGACCATGGTGGCGGCGTGGATCAGCGCAGACACCGGGGTCGGGCCGGCCATAGCGTCGGGCAACCAGATCTGCAACGGGAGCTGCGCCGACTTGCCGGCGGCCGCCAGGAGGAACAAAAGGCCGATGCCGGTGAGGGCAGCTGAGCCGAACAGCATGGCGGGAGCGGCTTGGGTGACGGTCTGGATGTCGAGCGAGCCGAACGTCTTGAAGGTGAGGAACATCGCCAGCAGGAAGCCGACGTCGCCGATGCGGTTGACGATGAAGGCCTTGCGCCCGGCGTCGGCGTTCTCGCGCTTGCCGTACCAGAAGCCGATGAGGAGGAACGAGCACACACCGACGCCCTCCCAGCCGATGAACATCAGCGGGAAGGAGTCGGCCAGCACCAGCACGAGCATCGCGGCGACGAAGAGGTTCAGCTGGGCGAAGTAGCGCGAGAAGCCGTCGTCGCCGTGCATGTAGCCGACCGAGTAGAGGTGGATGAGGAAGCCGATGCCGGTGATGATCAGCGTCATCACCAGCGACAGCTGGTCGATCATGAAGCCGAGGTCGACGCTGAGATCTCCGGCCTGCAGGAAGCGTGCGAAGGTGTAGCGCACGCCCTCGCCGTCGGCCGGGTAGGCGAAGAAGGCGATCAGGGCAAGCACGAAGCCCGCGCCGACGGCGGCGGTGGCGATGACGCCCGGCAGCGGCTCCTTCAACGAGCGACCGAACAGGCCGTTGACCACGGCGCCGACCAGCGCCAGCAGGGGCGCCAAGGCTACTAACTGGATCAGGTTCACGGTGGTCTCGCTCATGCGCGCACCTCGGAGAGCTCGTCGACGTCGGTGCTGACGCGGTTGCGGAAGATCGCCACGAGGATGCCTAGGCCGACAGCCACCTCGGCGGCAGCGACGGCCAGCACGATGAACACCGCGCCTTGGCCTTCGAGCGCGTGGGAGCCGCCGGTCACGGTCCACTGCCTGGCGTAGGCGACCATCGCGAGGTTGGCGGCGTTGAGCATCAGCTCGACGGAGAGGAACACCATGATCGCGCTGCGCCGCGTGATGACCCCGACGGCGCCGAGGCCGAAGAGGATCGCGCTGAGCACGACGTAGTACTCGGTCGGGGCGCTCACGCTGGCTCGCCCTCGGCGGTCACGAGGTCCGCGCCTGCGGCGTCGGCCGCGTCGGCGGCCGGCGGCGCGTCGGCGCGCTGGACCAGGCTGACGGCACCGATGATGCCGGTCAGCAGGAGCACGGCGACGAGGTGGAAGGCCAGCAGGTAGTCGCTGAACAGGACCGTGCCCATGCGCTCTGCGGTGCCGCCCTGCAGCACAGCGGCGACGGCGACCGCGTCGGGCGCGGCCTGGCGTTGGTCGATGACCGCTGAAGCGACCGCCACCAGCGCCAGCAGTCCGACGCCGTAGGCGATCGGCCTGAGCCAGCGCCAGCGGGCGTGGGGCGGTTGGCGCTCGACGTTAAGCAGCATGATGACGAACAGGAACAGCACCATGATGGCGCCGGCGTAGACGATCACCTGGATGGCGGCGAGGAAGTGGGCGTCGAGGGTGATGTACGCCACCGCGACCGCCAGCAGCGTGGCCACGAGCGCCAGCGCGGCGTGTATCGGCTGGCGGGCTGTGACGACGGCTACCCCGCCGGCCACGGCGAAGGCGGCTATGACGAAGAAGCCGATCATCGCTAGTAGTCGACGCCTTCCAGCTCGGCACGGTGCTCGGCGGTGAAGCCGAGCTCGACGTCCTTGCCCTTGGCCGCGGCCTCGCGCCGCTGCCACTTGCTGCCCTTGACCCCTACCAGCATGTCTTCCTTGCCGTAGACGAAGTCCTGATAACGGTAGTCGGCCAGCTCGAACTCGTGGCCGAGGACCACGGCGCCGGTGGGGCAGGCCTCCTCGCAGAAGCCGCAGAAGATGCAGCGCAGCATGTTGATCTCGTAGATCTTGGCGTAGCGTTCCCCGGCGGAGGTCGGGTTGCCTGGCTCGTTCTCGGCCGCCTCGACGTAGATGCAGTAGGTCGGGCAGGCGGCGGCGCAGAGGCTGCAGCCGATGCACTTCTCGAGGCCCGTGTCAGGGTGCCGCAGCAGGTGGTGCCGGCCGCGGAAGCGGGCCTTGATGTCGACCTTCTGGTCGGGATACTGAACCGTGACGGGTCGCTTGAACAGGTGCGAGAGCGTGACGCCCATGCCCTTGGCGATGTCGATGACGCTCATCTACACGGACCTCCTGTAGGACTGGGAGCAGGCGCGGGTGTCAGAGGACAAAGGCGATCACCGCTCCCGTGATGAGCGCGCTGAGCAGCGCGAGCTCGAAGAGTGAGAGCCAACCGATCCGCATCAGCTGGTCGTAGCGGAAGCGCGGCAACGTCGCCTTGAGCCAGATGAACATGAACATGAAGATCGCCATCTTGGCCACGAGCCAGATGATCGGCCACTCCGACATGCCGGGTATCAACCGGTCGAAGAACGCCGGACCGCGCCAGCCGCCGAGGAACAGCGTGCTGATGAACGCCGCCGAGGTCATCATGTTGACGTACTCCGCCATCTGGTAGAGCGCCCACTTGATCGACGAGTACTCGGTCAGGTAGCCGGCCACGAGCTCCTGCTCGGCCTCCGGCAGGTCGAACGGCGAGCGGTTCACCTCGGCGGTGGCCGAGACCAGGAAGGTCCCGAAGGCCAGCAGCAGACCGGGCCACAGCCAGGGGCTGACAGACCAGATGCCGAGGTCGACGATCTCGCGCAGGTTGAGCGTCCCGGCGACCATGATCACCGCCAGCACGGACAGCCCCAAGCCCAGCTCGTAGCTGATGATCTGCGCCGAGGAGCGCAAGGAGCCGAGCAGGGCGTACTTGCTGTTGGAGGCCCAGCCGCCGAGGAAGATCCCGTAGACGCCGAGGCTGGTCACCGCGAGGATGTAGAGGATCCCGATGTCGAGGTCC
This sequence comes from uncultured bacterium, assembly GCA_964596625.1. Lineage (GTDB taxonomy): Bacteria > Deinococcota > Deinococci > Deinococcales > Trueperaceae > DASRWD01. Next base: position 23,795 of record CAZQVC010000029.1, read on the forward strand.
ATGATCCACGGGTTGAAGCCGAACAGGCTGCCCGGGAGCCCGGCCGGGATCGCTCCGAAGGCCGAGAGCGCACAGACGATGCTGATGGCCGGCGCGAGGACGTAGACGAACTTGTCGGCGCTGGTCATGACCAGGTCTTCCTTGAAGATCGTCTTGATCGCGTCGGCGATCGGCTGCAGCGCGCCGAACGGGCCGACGCGGTTGGGGCCGTAGCGATGCTGGAAGCGCCCGAGGAGCCGGCGCTCGATGACGGTCATGTACGCGAACGCGCCGAGCAGCACGAGGCACAGCACCAGCGCCTTGATGAACGTGATCCATAGCGGGTCGTGGGTCACGTCGCCACCGCCTCCCTGCCGCGCTCGACGACGAGGCTCGAGAGGTCGGCGTGCACCAGCCCCTGAGGCTGGTCAGGCAGCGCGGGCAGCGTCATCAGGCCGGTAGGCACGGCGTCGGTGACCCGCACCATCGCCTGGCGCCAGAGGCCGTCGACCCTCAATCGCACGCTGTCGCCGTCCGACAGGCCGTGAGCGGCCGCGTCCTCCGGGTGCACGCTGAGCCGCGGTCCGCCGAGGGCCGCTCGCAGGTGGGGGTTCATGTCGAGGTACTCGATGCGCGCCATGCTCGCGACGACCAGCAGGTTGCCGCCGCTGCGCGACGAAACGGGGGCGGCGGCGCCAGCAGCGGCGCTCTCCCCTCCCCGCTCGTTGGCGGCGGACGCAGCGCCGGCGCTCGCTCCGCGCCGCTTGCGGGCCTTGAAGCCCAGGTCGTGGAACGCGCCGAACTCGGGCAGTTCGGCCAGGTCGAGCTCGTGACGCTGCCGCACCATGCGACGCGCGCTGCGCACGCTGCGACCCTCGAGGCGCTTGCCCAGCGCTTCGCCGAGCGCCCTCACCACGCCGGTGAAGTCCTCGCTGGTGCCGCCCTCGACCGGCGCGGCGTTGACCGCCAGCAAGCGACCCTCGAGGTTGACGACGGTGCCGTCGCGCTCGTAAACGGTCTTGGCCGGCAGCACGACGTCGGCGACCAGGGCCGTCTCGGTGAGGAAGCTGTCGTGCACCACCAGCAGCTCCTTCTCCTTGAGCTGCTCCGCGACGTCGGGGTCCTGCGCCGGGTCGAGGTGGGAGAGGATGAGCGCCCTGGCGCTGTGCAGCATCGCCGGGTAGGCGTACGCCTCGTGGCTCGGGAGCAGGCCGATGAGCTCGAGGCCGTGGCTGTTGGCCATGGGGCCAACGATCATCACCTTCGCGCCGACGGCCTTGGCGAAGGCGTGGGCGGCCGCGGCCGCGGCGCGGTCGGTGAGCGCAGGCCCGGCGAGCACCACCACGGCGTTGCTGCCGGCCTTGAGGCTGGCGACGGCGCCGTCGAGCTGCTGCTGTTCGAGGCCGAGGACGTCGTTGGCGCTCGCAGCGCCCTGGCCGCCTTGGGCCGCGGCGCTCAAGCGTTCGAACAGCGCTCGCTCCTGG
>CAZQVC010000030.1:0-4064 GCA_964596625.1 uncultured bacterium
TAACCCGAGGGTAGGTACATGACCGTGGCGGGGAAAGAGTCGAAAGTCCCGGCAGCGGCATGAGCCCCAGTAAGCGTGCGGGGTCTTCTCGATCTCCCTGTGGTCGATGGATCACAAAGCAGGAACCCCGACCAGCGGCCGGGGCTCGTTTTTCGCGTCTAGGACGCTATTTCTGATGGTGGAGCTGAGGGGATTCGAACCCCTGACCTTCTGAATGCCATTCAGACGCGCTCCCAACTGCGCCACAGCCCCAAGGTCAGCCTGCTCACGCGGGCGAACGAAAGCTTACCAGAGCGGGTGAGGGTTGCGCAATCGGGTTTAGACGTTCGGGTCGTGCTCGCCGTTCCCTTGACCAAGGTCAAAGCGCTCGGCCGCCCACGGGCTATACGTTCGAGTCGACATGGCTGACATCAGAGCGCCGCTGAGCCGGGCCACCGTGGTCGGGCACGCGTCCGGGAAGGGCGCCATCGGCTTTCGCCCCCTCGTCGACATCGAAGTCAAGGCGGAGACGCCGTTCCTCCCGAAGATGGCGTTCCTGCTCATCTCCATCGCCTCGCTGGTCGGTGTCTACTTCACCGGCCGCATGCACGGGCTCGAAGGCTTCCCGCTCTTCTGGCGCTGGACCGCCTTCTGGAGCCTGGCCCTGCCAACGGGCATGCTGGCCTGGCGCCTGTTCTACCTGCGCAGGAGCGAGGCCGGCCTGGCAGGCGACCGCGTGGCCGCGTTGCACGACGCGCTCATCGCTCGCGTGAGGCTCATCACGCGGTTCCTCGCTCCGCTGCTGCTCGCCGGCGCCACCGCGCCGTTGCTCGCGACCTACCTCGCGCCGTGGCAGGCCTGGAGCCTGGCCGCGGGCGGCGGGGCGCTCGCCCTGCTCGTGCTGTTCGCCCACCGCAGCCGGACGGTAGCGTTGGCCGGGTTCCTGCTGGGTCTCGGGCTGCTGGCCGTGTGGTCGTGGGCCGACAGCAACGGTTCGACCTACCTGGCGCTGGTTCGGGCCGCGCATCTGTGGGCCTTCGCAGCCTGGCTCGGTGGCGCCCTCTTCAACCTCGCGGCCGCAGTGCCGGCGGGGCGAAGGCACGTCAACCTCGACGCGGTCGTCGCCGGGGCGCGTCAGCTCGAGCGGTTCCGCTGGGTGGTGCGGACCTCGCTGCCCACCATCGTGCTCACGGGCGTCTGGATGGCGTTGCGCTACGGCGGGATCCTCAGCCCGTTCTGGCGCGACGGCCTCGGCCTGCTCGTGCCGCTCAAGCTCGGGCTCATCCTCGCGCTGGTGGTCATCTTCATCACCTGCCCGCTGTATCGGGCCTGCTCGCCAGTGCGCGGGGTGTGCGCGCTAGAGGACCTCGACGAGGCGAGAGCGTGACGACAGCACCACTCGACGCGCGGCTCCACCGGCTCGACAACCGGGGCTCGCCGTGTTCGCTCGGACTGATCAGGGCGCGGCATGTGCTGGCGAAGCTGCGCATCGGCGATCTGCTCGAGGTCGTCACGCGCGACCGCTTCGCACCTTACGAGGTGCCCCTGTGGGTCGAGAAGCACGGGTTGAGGCTCCACTCGCTGACACGCCGGGGCTTCTGGGTCTTCGCCACCACGACGTTCACCATCGAGAAGACGGTGGAGGTGACGCCTCCCCGCGTCGGCTAGCGGCTCACTCCCGCCAGATCGCCCAGGTCGAGTCCTCGAGCTCCTTACGCACGTCCGCCGGCCGGCCCGCCTGCCGTAACAGCGCGAGGATCTGGCCGCGATGGTGCGAGTCGTGGACGATCGTGTGCACCATGAACTGGGCCGGGTGGGAGCGGTACGCCTTCTCGAAGCTCCGCCCCTCCCTCACGGCGCTGAGCACGGCCTCCTTGATCGCCTCGTCGCCGGCGTCGAACGCGGCCTGCAGCTCGGCGATGCTGCCGATCGTCAGCCAGTTGGGAGTGTCGCCGGTGACGTCGGGCACCGTCTCGGCATGCGCGGGCGATACCCGGCTCAGCCAACCAGGGCGGAAGTCGACGATGTCGGCGAGGTGCTGACCGACGCTGTAGCCGCCTACGCCGTCGCTGTGGTCGAGATCCTCCATCGACAACGTGGCCAGCAGTGCGCGCGTCACGCGGGCGTTGCGGTCGAAGGCCTCGAAGATCAACTGCAGCTCTGCTGGTACGGACATCTTTGACCTCCCGTGAGCACCGGTTGCATTAAGTGGAGTGACAGACTACAACGCCCTCCTCGCGAAGGATGACAGCGACCTGAGTCCTTCCTGTCGATTGGGTGAGACCAACCTAAACTGCACTTCCGCCAGTCGTCAGAGTTTCGTAAGGGCTGGACGGGCATCGTACGGGTGTGACCCTCAAGCCCAGCCCAGACGTCATCTCTCCCGCGGTCCCCACGGCCAGAAGATCGCGTAAGAACCGGGTCAGGAGCGCCTCTGCGGTCGCCACACCGGGCTCCACGACTCAGCAGGCCTTCCTGCTGAGCGACCTCGTAGCGTCGCTGAGCCACGCGCTCGACGTCTCGGAAGGTCACGAGCAGGAGCACGCCCTGCGCAGTTGCGTGATCGGCATGCGCATAGGTCGGCGCCTCGCGCTCGACCCGGAGACGTTGAGCCATCTCTTCTACGCCTTGCTGCTCAAGGACATCGGCGCCTCCAGCACCGCTGCCCAGATCCATCACGTCTTCGGCCGTGACGACGAGCAGCTGCGCCGCTCCCTGCGCCGAGTCGACTTCACGCGCCTCGATGAGGGCGCCAGGTTCATGTTCTGGCAGCTGGGCGGCTCGGTGAAGCTCAGTCGTCGCTTGCGTTACCTCTTCGAGCTGGGCCTCGGCCGGTTCCACGGCACGGCTCCGCTGGTCAAGACCCGCGCCGACCGGGGCTCTGAGCTGATCCTCGACATGGGCTTCGACCCGCAGGTCGCCGCCGCGGTGCACGCGGCCAACGAGCGTTACGACGGCAGCGGCGGGCCCCGCGGCCTGGCCGGCGAAGCCATCCCGCTGCTGGCGCGCATCGTGCTGCTGGCCCAGACCATCGAGCAGAGCCTCTCGGAAGGCGGCGTCCAGGCGGTCACGAGGCTGCTGGCCACGCGTTCCGGGAGCTGGTTCGACCCCTCGATCGCCGCCGCCCTCGGCAAGCTCGGCGACCTGCCGGGCTTCTGGGACGACCTCGGCCGCGACTCCGTGTGGCACGCGATCACGGAGGTTGCTCCGGTCGAGGAGCCACTGGACCTCGACGACGAGCGGCTTGACGTGATCGCCGAGGTCTTCGGCCGCGTGGTCGACGCCAAGTCGCCGTGGACCCACCGGCACTCGGCGCGCGTGCGCGACATCGCCGACGGCATGCTGGCTCAGGTTCCCGAGCTCGGCGGCGACCCCGCGGCCCGGCGTCGCGCCCTGCGGCGCGCCGCGCTGCTGCACGACATCGGCACCCTCGGCATCTCCAACGCGGTGATCGACAAGCACGGCGAGCTGACGCCGGCAGAGCTCGAGACCGTTCAGCTGCACACGGCGTTCTCGGAGCACATCCTGTCGTGGACCGGCCCGTTCAACGAGACCGTGCCGCTGGCCGCCGGGCACCACGAGCGACTCGACGGCCGCGGCTACCACGGCGCGGTGCCGGCCAGCCTGCTCGACTTCGACACCAGGCTGCTCGCCGTCGCCGACCAGTTCGAGGCCCTCACCTCCGCGCGGCCGCACCGCGACCCGTTCGACGCCGAGAAGGCCCTGGCCGTGCTCGCCGCCGATGCCGGCTCCGGCGTGGACCCCGCGGCTCTCGCCGCCCTCGAGCGTTACCTCGCCAGCCCCTCCGCCGACCCCATCCTGGCGCCCCGGGAGTTCGACCCCGAGCAGCTGGTGGTCATCGCCTGAGGTAAGAGCCTGCACAGCGGGTGTGAAACAGCAGGCGTGAACAATCGGCGTGAACAACAGCCGTGAAACAACAGGCGTGAAACAACACGAGCGCCGGTCGCGTTGACGACCGGCGCTCTTCTCACTCACCGGCGTAAGCCGGTGTGGGTTCTACGCTTGAATTGTTACTCGGACTTGCGTCCCTCGCGGGCCGCGCGGGCGGTGGCGCGGTCCTCTTC
>CAZQVC010000030.1:4164-18313 GCA_964596625.1 uncultured bacterium
GTTACTCGGACTTGCGTCCCTCGCGGGCCGCGCGGGCGGTGGCGCGGTCCTCTTCCTGGCGACCGATGTCGGTCTTGAGGCGGGCAGCCTTGCCGCGGCGGTTGCGCAGGTAGTAGAGCTTCGCGCGGCGCGTGCGGCCACGGCGGACGACCGTGATGGCGCTGATGAGCGGGGAGTTGACCGGGAACACGCGCTCGACGCCCTCGCCGAACGAGACCTTGCGCACGATAACGGTGCTGCGGGCGCCCTTGCCGTTCTTGCGGGCGATCACCACGCCCTCGAAGGCCTGGATGCGGCTGCGGTTGCCCTCGGTGACCTTGTAGTCGACGCGGATCGTGTCACCGGTGTCGAACTCGGGCACGTCGTCGCGCAAGAAGGGCTGCTCGACGGAGCGCAGGATGGCGCCTTTGTTGTACTTCATCATCGTCTCGATTCCCGGTGCTGTTACCGATCGGTTTACTTGAGGTGCAGGCGGCGCGCTGCGTGTGGCGCATGACGCACGACGTCGTCACGCCGACCACGGCGCGCAAAGCCTTGATATCTTAGCTCACGGAAGCGGTTCGTTTCAAGCTGCGACACAGGAGCTGAGCGCGCTGCCGCTTCGGGCACCGGTCCGCCGGGGGCCACGCCGACTTGGAGGCAGTTTGCCAGCACTCAGTGACGGTCTGCACCACGCCACCGCGATGGCCGGTAGAGCGCAAGCCAACATCGAGTTCTACGTGCGCTTCATGGGCCTGCGCCTGGTCAAGCGGACCGTCAACTTCGACGACCCGCAGACCTACCACTTCTACTTCGGCGACGCGCTCGGCAACCCCGGCAGCCTCATCACCTTCTTCCCGTGGCCCGGTGCGGGCCCGGCCGTGCGCGGGCGCAGCGAGCCGGTCGCCGTGCGCTTCCGCGTGCCGCCGGGAGCCCTGCCGGCCTGGCGCGAGCGGCTCACCGAGGCCGGCCTGGAGCACAGCGACGGCGAGACCTTCGGTCGTGAGCTCGTCGCCTTCGCCGACCCCGACGGCACCCCGCTGGAGCTAGTGGAGGGCGAGGCTGCGCCGGCTCCGGCCGTGACGCCCAAAGCGGGGGCACCGGAGGCCGGTGGGCAGCTCCAAGACGACCGCGTCGCGCTCGACACCATCCTCACCCCCACGCGTTACTGGACCGGCTCCAGCGTGCCGCCCGAGGAGGCGATAAGCGGCCTCGACTCGTGCACGCTCAACACCGGCTCGATCGAGGCCTCGGCCGAGCTGCTCGGCAAGGTCGTCGGCTGGCTCCCCGACCCGGCCGCACCGGGGGAGGAGAAGGGGCGGCTGCGACTGTTGCCGCCCGACGTCGACCCGAAAGTCGCGACCGCCGTCGAGTTGGTCTCGACGGGCCCGGAAGGATCGGGCAGGCTGGGGACCGGAAGCATCCACCACGTCGCGTTCCGCGTCGCCGACGACGAGGCGCTGGCCCGCGGCCGCGAGCTCATCCTCCAGGCCGGCGCGATGCCGACCAAGGCCAAGAACCGCGTGTACTTCCGCTCCATCTACTTCCGTGACCCGTCAGGGGTGATCTTGGAGCTGGCCACCGACACCCCGGGCTTCACCGTCGACGAGCCGGCCGACGAGCTCGGCCTGGCCTTCAAGCTGCCCGACTGGCTCGAGCCGGACCGGCAGGAGATCCGGGCTAACCTGCCCGTCACCGCCAGCCCCGAGTACGCCGACCGCTTCAGGTGAGACGGGCCATCGCGCTCGCCGTCGTGTTCGGCGTCGCGGGCCTCGGCGTGTCGCTCTGGCTGCTCGGCGAGAACCTCGCCTCCATCACCCGGCTACCCCTCTGGGGGCTGGGGCTCGGCGTGCTGCTGGTGGGCGTCAACTACCTCTCCGGCGGGGTGCGGCTCTACCTCCTCTCGTCGATGGTCGACCATCCGATCACGTTGGTCGGCGCCTTGCGCGCCTACGCCCTCGGGCTGTTCAGCGCGGCCCTCACTCCTGGCAACGCCGGCCAGGCGCCGGCGGTCGTGCTGTCGTTCACGGGCGACGGCATGCCGGCCTCGCGGGCCTGGTCGGTGAACCTCTACGTGTGGGTGCTGGACCTCGTGCTGCTGGCCTACAGCCTGCCCGTCAGCCTGCTCGTGCTCGGCCGCTCGACGCGCCTGCTGACCTTCGCCAGCCCCTGGCTGCTGGCCGGCATCGCCGCCGCGGTCGCGATCACGATGCTGTGGCTGCTGATCTACCGGCTCTCGTGGTTGGTGCGCCTGGCCAAGGGGCTGTTCCGGCTGCGCTGGCTGCGGCGCTGGCGCGCCAGCGTCGCGGAGTTCCTCAACCGCTTCGAGGCCGCCACCAGCGAGCTCCTGAAGGGCTCGCTCGGCCAGCGCTTCACGCTCCACCTGCTCACCGCGCTGGTCTACTTCAGCACGCTGTTCACCTTCTACGTGATGGTCGCCTCGATGCAACACGACGTGCCCGTCGTGCTGGCCCTGGCGGTGGCGCAGGTACCCACCGTGCTCTCGACGTTCTTCCCCACACCGGGAGGTGCCGGTCTGCTGGAGATCTTCACGGCCTCGCTGATGCTCGCCGGCACATCGTCCGCCGATCCAGCCGCCTCAGGCGGCCTTCCCAGCGCCAGCGGCGCCGACGGCGAGACGCGCGGCACCATCGCGGCCGCCATCCTCGGCTGGCGGCTGCTCACCTACTACTCGCGCTTCCTGGTGGCGCCCGCGCTCGGCGCGGCGCGCCTCGGCGTCAGCGGCAAGGGACGCCCGAACACCACGGAGGGCGAGCAGGCCGAGGAGCGCCCGGCCTAGGAGAGGCCGGCCTAGGCCCGCCACGGCATGACCCGGCGCTCGACGAACTGCAGCAGCGCCGTGAGGCCGACGCCCAGCGCCATGATCACCAGCAGCGCGGCGTACATCTTCGGGGTGCTCAACACCTGCCAGTTGTAGTAGACCAGGTAGCCGACCCCGGTCTGAGAGCGCACGAACTCCACCGCGACGATCACCACGAGCGACGTGCCGAGCGCCAGCCGCAAGCCGTTGAACACGATGGGGAGCGCTCCCGGCAGGATCACGTGGCGGAACATCTGCCAGCGGTTCGCCCCGAAGTTGCGGCCGGCCTGCAGCAGCACGCCGTCGATGCCCTGCACCCCGGCCATGGTCGAGAGCGCGACCAGGAAGAACGCCGAGATGGCGACCACCGTGATCTTCGGGCCCTCGCCGAACGGGTCGGCGAAGACCAGCATGAGCAGCGGGAAGATCGCGATCTTCGGCAGCACGTACACCGCCGACATCGTCGCGTCGAGCATCGCCCGCACCGTGCGGTTGAGGCCCATGACCATGCCGATGAGCACGCCGGGCAAGGCGCCGAGCGCGAAGCCGACGAGCACGCGCGAGAGCGTCGCCCAGAGGTGGCTCTCGGCGAACAGCGCGGCGACGCCCGACCAACCCTCGTTCAGCAGGCGCCCCGGCGCCAGCCACGGCCGGCCGATGAGGCTGGTCTCGTTGAAGCGGTCGAAGTTGACGGTCATGTCCCAGAGCGCCGCGGCGATGCGCGTGGGCGGCGGGAACCACCGCGGGTTCAAGATCCCCGACGTCGCCAGCCACTGCCAGGTCGCCAGCAGCAGGACGGGGAACAGCCAGGCGAGGGCCTTCTGGTAAGGCTTCTGGAGCCGGAACGGCAGCCGCCGCTCGAAGGCTTCGGCGACGAAGACCAGCAGCGCGAACTCGGCCGCGAGGAGCAGCCACCACACGTCGCGCCAGAGGCCCAGCGCGGTGGCGACCGCCGCCAGCGCGGCCATGGCCAGCAGCGGCAGGAGCAGGTCGCCGCGGCGCGCAGCGCCGTCGCTGGGCGCCTTGCTCCTCGGCGCCCCGAGCGCCGCGGGGCGCTGGCTCATCGCTGCGCCTCCATGGCCCTGTGCACCTCGTCGCGCAGGTCGTCCCAGATCGCTCCGGTGAGGGCGGCGAAGCGAGGCGTCGCGGTCGTGGCGATGTCTCGGGGCCGCGGCAGGTCGATCTCGAACTCGGCCTTGTTGGTCCCGGGGTGCGCGGTCATCAGCACGACCCTGTCGCCCAGCAGCACGGCCTCCTCGATGGAGTGCGTGACGTACAGGACGGTCTTGTGCGTCTCCTCCCAGAGCCGCAGCAGCTCCTCCTGCAGCACCGCCCTGGTCTGCGCGTCGAGCGCGCCTAGCGGCTCGTCCATCAGCAGGACCTGCGGGTCGTTGGCCAGCGCGCGGGCGATCGAGACCCGCTGCTTCATCCCGCCCGAGATCTGCGCGGGGTAGTAGTCGGCGAAGCGCTTGAGGCCGACCTTGGCGAGCCAGGTCTCGGCGACCTCGTAGCGCTCGGCGCGCCCGTAGCCGCGCATCTGCAGGCCGAACGCGACGTTGTCGCGCACCGTCTTCCAGGGGAAGATCGCGTACTCCTGGAAGACGACGTTGTTGAGCGGACGGGACGGGTCGGGGCCGGGCACGATGCGCACCTCGCCGCCCGAGAGGCTCTCGAGCCCGGCGACGATGCGCAGGAACGTCGACTTGCCGCAGCCGGAGGGGCCCACCAGGCAGACGAACTCGCCCTCCTTGATGGTCAGGTCGAAACCTTCGATGGCGGGCACCTCGCCCGCCATCGAGGGGTAGACCTTGCGCGCGGCGCGCGCGATGACCTTCGCGTCACCTGCGGCAGCCGGCGCGGTCGAGTACCGGCCGCCCACCTGCGTCAAGGCTGGTAGGGACCTGCCGCTTCCAGGGCGAAGTCGGCGAACTCGGTCGTGATGACGTTGCCGAGGTCGATCGGCTCCTCGTACTCGGTGCGGCCGTTCTCGCGGTGCACGCGCTCGACGTCGGCCAGACCCTCGACCGGGATGGTGAGGTCGGGGTCGTAGAGGACCGGCGTGCCGGTGCGGATGGCCTCCTCGGTCGAGTTGACGTAGCGCAGGTAGGCGGCGATGTTCTCGTCGTCGAGGTAGTCCTCGCCCTGCATCAGGCGCGCGGCCTCGAGGAGCGCCAGGGCGAAGCGCCCCGCGGCCTCTGGCCGCTCGCTGAGGAACTCGCCGGAGCCGACGAACGCGACGGTCATCAGGCCGGGCACGAGGTCGGTGGCGAGGGTGACGCCGGTGCCGGCGGCCTCGACCTGGTCGGCGTACGGGGAGCCGAGGATGGCTGCGTCGATGGAGCCGTTCTCGAACGCTGCGGGCATGTCGGCGTTGGCGAGGTTCTGCGCCTGCACGTCACGGATCGTGAGGCCGCCACGCTCGAGCGCCTTGGCGAGGAGGTACTCGCCGCCGCTGCCCGGCCCGCCGGCGACCGCGACGACGCGGCCCTCGAGCTCCTCGACGGTGTCGACCTCGCCGGAGTCGAACAGCTCCTTGCTGACCATGAGCTGCGTCGGGCTGTTCTCGAACGGCTCGAGCCCGCCGGGGGCGAAGACGCGGATGTCGATGCCCTGGTTCCAGCCGTTCCACAGCGACGTGACGATCGCGATGCCGCCGACGTCGATCTGACCCTGCTCGAGGAACGCGATCGCCTCGGTGCCGGACGCGACGGGGTCGAGGCTGACGTCGAGGCCGTACTTCTCGAACAGGCCGCGCTCCTGCGCCACGTACATCGTCGCGAACTTCAGGATCGGCACGAACGCCACGCGGACCTGCTCCGGCGGGTCGAGCGGCTCTACCGCCAGGTCCTGCGCCACAGCCGTGGCGAGGAGCGAGCCGATGAGTGTGATGGCCGCTGCCAGTGCCGTAACCGAACGACGGAGCTTGAGCATCGAGTTCCTCCTAGGAAACTGCGGTTCGCCGAGCGCGTGCCTTGGGCTCGCGACACCGCCACCGACCGCCGCGCGCCTCGGCACGGCTGGTCGGGGTTCAGGCGCACATACTAACTGCTCTTCGTCGGGCCGACCTTACCCGTGTGCAGCGGGCACCGCTCGGTGCGAGCTAGGACCATTGTCCCCCGGGGCGCGCGGCTATGATTTCGGTGATATGGCTCCGACCCTCCCGCTGGCGTTCGTGGCCGGCGTGCTCTCCTTCCTCTCCCCCTGCGTGCTCCCCCTGGTGCCGAGCTACCTGGCGTACGTCGGGGGCAGCTCGCAGGCCAGGCGCCGCGTGCTGCTCAGCAACAGCCTGCTGTTCATCGCCGGCTTCGGGCTGGTGTTCGTCGCCCTCGGCGCCTCGGCCAGCCTGCTCGGCTCGCTGCTGCGCGGCAACAAGGAAGTGCTCACGATGGTCGGCGGCGTGATCGTGATCTTCTTCGGCCTGGTCATGCTCGGGGTGATCAAGCTGCCGTGGCTCTACCGCGACAGCCGCCCGCAGTACCGCGGCGACAGCCAGACCCCCTGGGGCGCCGCGCTCCTCGGCATGGCCTTCGCGGCCGGCTGGACGCCGTGCATCGGGCCGATCCTCGGCGGGATCCTCACCCTGGCGGGCGCCAGCGGCACGCTCTCACAGGGCGTCGGGCTGCTGGCGGTCTACTCCATCGGCCTCGGCGTGCCGTTCCTGCTCGCCGCCCTGCTGTTCGAGCCGTTCCTGCGCTTCTCCGGCCGCTTCCGGCGCTTCCTGCCGTGGGTCGAGCGCGGCGCCGGCGCGCTGCTCCTCGTCGCCGGCGTGCTCATGCTCACCGGCACCTACACCAGGCTCAACACCTTCCTCATCCAGCTGACGCCCGACTGGCTGCTCTCCAGGCTGTGACCCTCGCGTCTCGACCGGCGATCCGGCTTAGCGGCATCGCGAAGCGGTTGGGGCGAGAGGAGGTGCTGCGCAGCATCGACCTCGAGGTGGCCGCCGGGCGCGTCGTCGTGCTGCGCGGGAGCAACGGAGCCGGCAAGACCACCCTGCTGAGGGTCCTCGCGACGCGGCTGAGGCCGAGCCGCGGCAGCGGCAGCGTCTACGGCCACGACCTCGTGCGCGAAGCCGACGCCGTGCGCGGGCGCATCGGCCTGCTCGGCGCGCTCGGCGGGAACTACCCGGTGCTCAGCGCTCCCGAGAACCTGAAGTTGGCGCTTCAGCTCTCCGGCCGAGCCGTCGACGACGCCGCGATCGAGCGCGCCCTGGCCACGGTGGGGCTGGGCGACGTCGGCCGCAAGCTGGTGCGGGCCTTCTCCAACGGCATGAAGAAGCGGCTCGGCCTGGCGCGCCAGCTGCTGCTCGACCCCGACCTGTGGCTGCTCGACGAGCCGTACGCGGCGCTCGACGAGGAGGGCAAGGCGCTGGTCGACGCCAGCGTCATGAGCGCTCGCGAGCGCGGCCGCACCGTGCTGCTCTCCTCCCACGAGGCCGACCGCCGTGAGCTCGTCCCCGACGCGGTGATCCTGCTGCAGCGAGGGGTGCTCGAGCTGCTCGCCGCGCCCGCGGCTCCGGCGGTCGCCGAGGCGGCGTCGTGACCGACCTGGCGCCCACCGCCGGGCAGTCGGCTGGCACGGTGAGCGAGCTCACGGCGCTGCTGGCCGTGGCGCGCAAGGACCTGCTGCAGGAGCTGCGCAGCAAGGCGACGACGGTCGCGACGGTGTTCTTCTCCGGCATGACGCTGATGCTCATGGCGTTCGCGCTCGGGCGCGACCAGACGGTGCTGGCCACGGCGGCGCCCGGCGTGCTGTGGGTCGCGGTGGTGCTGGCCGGGGTGATCGCCGCCGCGCAGAACTTCCAGGCCGACCTCGAGGAGGGCGCGTACGACCAGCTGCTCACCTACCCCGTCGCGCGCTCCGCCATCTACCTCGGCAAGCTGCTGGCCAACTGGCTCTACCTCGCCCTGCTCGCGCTGCTGCTCGCGCCGGTGGCGCTGGTGTTCTACGGCGCCTCGGTCGGCGGCGGCGCTGCCGTGCTCACGCTGTTGGGGACGCTGCTGCTCGGCGCCTTCGGCTTCGCGATCATCGCCACGTTCTACGCCGCGCTCACCTCGAACCTGCAGGCGCGCGAGGCGCTGCTGCCGGTGCTGATGTTCCCCATCGTCGTGCCGATCCTGCTGGCCGCCGTGCGCGCCACCGAGGCGCTGGTCGGCGGCGCCGACCTCTCGCTGGCCGGCGACTGGCTGCTGCTGCTGGCGGGCTTCGACCTCGTCTACTTCGTGGTCTGCACGGGCCTGTTCCACTTCGTGGTGGACGAGTGAGCGCGGTTCTTGGCAACGCTGCTGCGCTCGGGTCGGGCGCCGCGTGCGGCCGCGACGTACGCTGGGTGGCTGGGCTCGGTCGCTTCGACTGCCAGAACCGCACCGGCGGGGAACGTAAACTTGCCGCAGAGCGCAGCTTCGCTGCGAGAACGGACCAGCACCGTGGCGGGGTGCTCCACCGCGCACCTCGGCGCCGACCAGAAGGAGATACGACATGAACACAGCTGCTAGTCACAAGAGGCCACTGTGGCTGACCCTGCTCGGCCTGGCCTGCCTTGTCGGCCTCGGCATCGGCGCCTACCTGGCGCTGGTCGTGAGCCCGCCCGACGTCAACCAGGGCGAGCTGATCCGGATCATGTACGCGCACGTCTCAGTCGCCTGGATCTGCTTCCTGGCCGTCGCGGTGGCCGGCCTGTTCGCGATCCTCTACCTCTGGCGCGGCAACCCGAAGGACGACATGCGGGCCGTGGCCAACGCCGAGTCGGCGCTGGTCTACTCCGCCCTCACGATCACCGGCGGCATGATCTACAGCAAGCCGACCCTCAACACCTACTGGACCTGGGACGCGAAGCTCACGCTGACGGCGATCATGCTCGCGCTGATCGTCGGCTACTTCCTGGTGCGCGCCCTGATCGACGACCCGGTCCGCCGGGGCCGCGTCAGCGCGGTGGTGATGATCGTGGTGCTCGTCAGCCTGCCGTTCAACTACCTGGCCGCGGAGTGGTTCCGCACCCTGCACCCGGCCAAGAGCATCAACCTCGACGGCAGCGGCGTCACCATGGATCCCACGATGCTCCGGGTCCTGCTCGTCAACGTCGCCGTCGCCGGCCTGATCTACTTCTACTTCGTCTCGGAACGCATCCGCATCGCCCGCCGCAGCGCGGCCGTCGAGCACGGCGCCGACGAGCCGGGCGGCGTCTCTACGGAGGTCGTCCGTGTTGGCTGATCTGACCCCCAATCAATGGGTCGCCCTCGCCTGGGTGGAGCTCCTGCTGGTGTACGCCGGCTACCTCTTCTACCTCAACTGGAGGTCGCGCAAGGCGCCGAGCGACGAGCAGCAGCGATGAACAAGAAGGTCCTCTACGCTGTGGCCGCCGTGGCGGTGCTGGTCGCCGCCGGCTTCATGATCACCCGGGCCTTGCAGAGCTCGCTGGTCTACTTCGTGATGCCCAGCGAGTACGCGCGCGACGCCGAGTCGTTCGAGGGCCGGCGCATCCGCCTCGGCGGTTTGGTCGAGCCCGGCAGCGTGATCATGGACGACTCCGGCCTGGCGCTGCGCTTCGTGGTCACCGACCAGATCCAGAGCTACCCCGTCACCTACGACGGCGCGCCGCCCGACCTCTTCCAGGAGAACGGCGGCGTGGTGGTGGAGGGCCGCTTCCACGACGACGTGTTCGTGAGCGACAACCTGCTGGTCAAGCACAGCGAGAACTACCACCCGCCGGAGGACGGCGAGCCCATCGACGTCGAGGCGCTCAAGGAGTCGTTGCGTTGACGACCCGTAACCCACGATGAGCGGGCTGGATCTGCAGCTCGGTCCACTCGGCAGCGCGGCGGTCTACCTCGCGCTGGCCTTGGCGGCGTACGGGCTCGTCGCCGGCATCGTGGGCGCGGTGAGGCGCGACGCGAGGCTGATCACCTCGGCGCGGCTCGCGGCGGTGGCCGGCTTCGTCGTCGCCACCGTGGCCATCGTGGTCATGGAGGCGGCGCTGCTCACCGACGACTTCAGCCTGGCGTACGTCGCCGGTCACTCGCGCATCGCCTCGCCAGTCTGGGTCAAGGTCGTCACCTTGTGGGCGGCGCTCGAGGGCTCGATCCTGCTGTGGGCGTGGCTGCTCACCGGCTACACGGCGCTGCTCGCCGTGGTCGCGCCGAACAGCCCGCTCAAGCCGTACGCGGTGTCGATCATGCAGGGCGTGCAGGTGTTCTTCTTCTTCGTCGTCGCGTTCTTGGCCAACCCGTTCCGCGTGCTGGAGGTGGTCCCGCTCGACGGGCCGGGCCCCAACGAGCTGCTGCAGAACCACTGGATGATGGCCGTCCACCCGGTGCTGATGTACCTGGGCTTCGTCGGCCTCACCGTGCCGTTCGCGTACGCCATGGCGGCACTCATCACGCGCCGGCCCGGCACGGAGTGGATGACCGTTACCCGCCGCTGGACCCTCACCGGCTGGGGCTTCTTGTCCGCCGCGATCATCGCCGGCGGCTGGTGGAGCTACGAGGTCCTCGGTTGGGGCGGCTACTGGGCCTGGGACCCGGTGGAGAACGTCAGCCTCATGCCTTGGTTGACGGCCACGGCCCTGATCCACAGCGTGCAGGTGCAGGAGCGCCGGCACATGCTCAAGCCGTGGAACCTCATGCTGGTCATCCTCACCTTCTCGCTCTCGATCCTCGGGACCTTCCTCACGCGCTCCGGCGTGGTGTCGTCGGTCCACGCCTTCGGCAGCGGCCCGGTGGGGCCGGCGTTCCTCACGTTCTTCCTGATCGTCACGCTGTTCTCGTTCGGGCTGCTGGCGCTGCGCTGGGACGACGTGCGCGACCGCGCCGAGCTCGACTCGGTGGTGAGCCGCGAGGGCAGCTTCCTCGGCGTCAACATCCTGTTCCTCGCCCTGACCTTCGCGGTGCTGCTCGGCACGCTCTTCCCGTTGATCGTCGAGGCCATCTCCGGCGCGCGGGTCACGGTTGGCGCGCCGTTCTTCGACCAGATGACGCTGCCGCTGTGGCTCGCCGTGCTCGCGCTCATGGGCATCGGTCCGCTGTTGCCGTGGCGCAGGGCCGAGACCCAGAGCCTCAAGCGCAACCTCGCGCTGATGCTCGGCGGCTTCGTCGTCGCGCTCGGCCTCGCGGTGCTGTTCGGCGTGCGCAAGGTCTACCCGGCGCTCACCGTCGGCCTCGCCGGCTACAACCTCGTCTCGCTCTGGCTGCTGCTCAGCGGCGCTTTGGCGCCGCGCCTACGACTGGCGGGGCGGCCCGCCGTGCAGGTGCTGCGCAGCTACGCCTTCGAGAACCGCCGCCGCGTCGGCAGCATGATCGTGCACTTCGCCGTGGTGATCATCGCCCTCGGCGTGGCCTTCTCCGGCGGTTACCGGGTGGACGAGCAGATACGCGTCGACTTCGGCTCGAGCGCGGAGTTCGAGGGCTACACGCTCACCGCCGTCGACCGCTACATGGAGCGCACTCCGGGCCGCATCAGCGCCGGCGCGGTGATCAGGGTGAGCCGTGACGGCCGCGACCTCACCACGCTGCGGCCGCGCATCAACGTCTTCGGCGCGGGTCGGCCGGTGCCGACGCCGGCCGTGATGTACACGCCGTGGCACGACGTCTACCTGAACATCAACAGCACCGTCAACGACGAGTCGACGTTCGTCGTGCTCCGGGCCGTCAAGAGCCCGCTCGTCACCTGGATCTGGGTGGGCGGGGCGATACTCGTGATCGGCACGGGCTTCTCGCTCAGCGGTTCGATGCGGCGCCTGGCGCCGGCGACGGAGCGCGCAGCGCGCGAACGGACGGTGCGGGCGTGAGCGCGGCTGCCAGGCGGCTGATCGTGATCGTGGCCGTGGTCGTCGCGCTCGGCGGCCTCTTCGCCTTCGGGCTGCTGCGCGGCCAGCCCGACCGCAACATCCCGTCGGCGATCGTCGGCAAGCCGGCGCCGAGCTTCGAGCTGCCGCTCTACGCCCGCTACCAGCCGGAGTTCGGCCCGAGCTTCGACCTCGCCGAGCACGCCGGCAAGCCGCTGCTGGTCAACTTCTGGGCCTCGTGGTGCCTGCCCTGTTACGAGGAGGCGCCCGTGCTGCAGAGCTACTGGGAGGAGTACAAGGACGCCGGCGTGATGTTCGTCGGCATCCAGACGCAGGACCGGCAGGCGCAGGCCGAGGGCCGCGCCTTCATCGAGCAGTTCGACCTCACCTTCCCCAACGTCACCGACGAGAACAGCGCCGTGAGCGTGAACTGGGGGCTGTACGGCGTCCCGGAGACGTACTTCGTCGCGCCCGACGGCACCGTCGCGCACCGGCACATCGGCCCGGTGACGGCCGAGGTCCTCGACGAGCAGCTGGCAGCGATCCTGCGGTGAGGATGGCCCCTTCCACCCTGTCGTTCCGCGTCGGCCTGCTACTGCTGGCCTTGGTGGGCGCCTGGCTGGCGCCACAGGGCTTCGCGCAGGAGGTGCAGCTGCAGGCGCGGGTCTTCGAGATCGCGGGCCAGCTGCGCTGCCCGGTCTGCGTGTCGGAGAGCGTGGCCGACTCCAACGCCCCCCTGGCGCAGCAGATGCGCCAGCTCATCCAGCAGCAGCTCGAGGAGGGCCGCAGCGAGGCCGAGATCTTCGCGTACTTCACCAGCCGCTACGGCGACTGGATCATGCTCGATCCGCCGAAGCGCGGCGTGCACCTGCTGGTCTGGCTGCTGCCGGTGCTGGCGGTGGCGATCGGCGTGGTGTTCCTCAGCCTGGCCGTGCGCCGCTGGTTGGCGCGCTCGCGGGAGGCGCCGGACGTAGATCAGGACGACCTCGAGCGCGTGCGAGCAGAGCTGAGAGCGAGCGACGGCTGAGTGTTGACGCTCGTCATCATCGCGGTGCTCGCGCTCATCGCCTTCGCCTTCGTCGCCCTGCCGCTGTTGCTGCCAGATCAGGCCGACCCGCTGCCGGACGACCGCGACCCGGTGCTGGCCGGCCTGCGCGACGAGCGCGACGCGCTCTACCGGGCGATCCGGGAGCTCGAGGCGCGCGACGACCTCGCGCCCGAGCGCCGCGAGCGCCTACGGGAACGTTACGAGGCGCGGGCGGCGCAGACGCTGAAGGCGATCGACGAGCGCAACCTCGAGCTGCAACAGAGCCCGCGTCGCAAGCGGCCGGCGCCCGCCAGCCGTGCCCGGGTGCCGGTCACCGCTGTGGTGCTGTTGGGCCTCGGCGTGCTGACGGCCGTGGCCCTGCCCTCGTACGTGCTGCCCCGCGTCGGCCAGGACGCCACGGTCACGACCACCGACGTCGACGCCGCCACCCGGCTGCGCGACCTGCAGCGCGCCGCCGACAGCGACCCGACGCCGGAGAACCTCATGGCGCTCGGTGACATGCACCTCTCGCTGCAGCAGGCGGATGAGGCCGAGGCCGCGTACCGCCGCGTGCTCACGCGCGCCGAGGAGACCGGCGAGGCGGTGCCGGCGGCCGTCTACCAGCGCCTGACCGTCCTCGCCTTGAACCGCGACGTGAGCGAGGCCCGGGAGTGGCTCAACCTGGCTCGCGCCGCCGACCCCGGCGACCTCGACACGCTGTTCCTGCTCTCCGAGGTGGCCTACGCGACGGGCGACCTGGAGCTGGCCGCCGACGCCCTGCGCGACTTCATCGCCCGCTCCCCCGAGGAGCCCGACGCCAGCGTCAGGCAGCGACTCGAGCTGCTGGAGAGCGCCAACGAGCTGAGCGCGGCCGTGGCGCAGGAGCCGAGCGAGGAGAACCTGCTGGCCCTGGGCGACCTCTACTGGCAGTACGGCGACATCCAACGGGCGGTGTCAGCGTACTTCCGCGTGCTGAGCGAGGTCGACCCCATGCAGCCGGTGGCCTTGGCGCGAACCGGCGAGGCGATGCTCGCCTCCGGCAGCCCGGCGGACGCCGCCGCCCTGATCGAGCGCGCGGCCGCCAGCGCGGGCGGTCTCGAGGAGCTCGAGCCCGGCTCGCTGGTCGCCCTCGGCAACGCGCGCTTCCAGCAGGAGCAGTACCAGGGCGCAGCCGAGGCCTACACCGTCTACCTCGAGGTGTTCGACGACCTGCCTGGCGGCTCCGTGGGCCGGCTGCTGGAGAGCGCCACCGCCCTGGCGAACGGCGAGCCCGACCCGCACGCCGCCGAGGCGACGGTGCTCGGTCAGACGGTCTACGCCGCGAACTGCGCGCAGTGCCACGGTCCCGCCGGCGGTGGCGGCGTCGGCGTGAGGCTGAGCGGCAACCCGCGCGCCGCCAACGACGCGAACGTGCGCGACGCCGTGACCTTCGGACGCGGCTCGATGCCGGGGTTCGGGGCGCAGCTCGGCGCGGAGGAACTCGAGGCCGTCATCGCCTACGTCACCCAGACGCTGGCCGCCGGGGAGTGAGCGTGGACCGGGA